>NZ_JBFAAE010000109.1:0-15258 GCF_040639575.1 Streptosporangium sp. NPDC023825
CGCGCAGCCCCGGCCGGCCCCCCCGCCCGCCGCCCGGCCCCGGCGCCCCGCCGCGCCCCGGTCGGCCCGCCCCGACGCGGCCGAGCCCGAGCGGCACCGGGCGCTGGCGCGCGCCGACGCCGAGGCGTCCGCGCGCGCTCAGGCCCTGGCCGAAGCGGCCGAGGCGCGTTCGCGGGCGGAGCAAGTGGACAAGCAGGCGGCGGATCTGGAGAGGCGGACGGCGCGCCGGATGGCCAAAGCCGAGGAACGCGCCGCCGAGAAGATCGCCGAGGCGGGGGAGCGCGCGGCGGCCAAAGTCGCCGAGGCCCTCGCCGAACGCGACGAGGCGCGCATGCGGCTGGCCATGGAACAGATGCGCCTGACGGATCTGCGTGAGCAGATGGAGGCACTGCGCGCCGAATCCGCCCAGCTCAGGGAACGGGCGATCACCGCCGAGCTACGGGCGGAACCCGGCTGAGCCTCTGAGCCTGTGGGCCTCACCGGGCCTCGGCCGAGGCGAGACCGGTGCGCGGCGCCTTCGGCCCGTCACGCCCCGGCGCCTCGTGCCGATGACCGGCGGACGGCACGGAGGGGGCGAGGGGGGCGGGTCGAGGGGGAGCGGCCGCCGGGGCCCGGGCCTGCCCGGCCACAGGACGGCGACGGTGGCGATCGCGGAGATCGTCAGCAGCACACCCAGCAGAATTTCGAGAAACGCGGCGGTCGACATCGAGTCCTCCCTCGACCTCGCTGTGATCATGTGACGACGAGGACGAAGGTCTTCCCGCACCCCCGTGTCGCACGAGGGCCACCCCGCCGGGCCTCCCTGCGCTCGGGGACCGTGATGACGATCGGGGTGTCGGACGGCGGGTACTCCCCTCCGTGTCAATTCCACTATCAGTGCAGCTCAGGGCATAGTCAAACGACCCCCGGGGAAGGTCGCCTCCAGGGGATCCGCCTAACCTGAGGGGACGAGGGGAGTACTTCCAAGAGCCGATCCGGTCAGCACGGACGTCTCGCGACGTCCCCGGGCGGCCGCCCGCAGGCATAGGTGAAGGAGACCTCGAACAGCCGAGCGCGTTCGAGGAGGTTGCATGTCCGCCGAGGCGATCCTGCCGGTGGCCGATCTTGAGACGATCGGTTCGCCGAGACTGTGGACGATCACCGTGGCCGCTCTGGCGGTCCTGCTGGCCGTGGACTTCATGCTGACCCGGCGCCCGCACGAGGTGCGGATGCGCGAGGCGGTGGGCTGGTCGGTTTTCTACCTGACACTGCCCCTGCTGTTCGGCGTCTACGTATGGAGGGCCTTCGGGTCCGGCGTGGCGGTGGAGTTCTTCACCGGCTACGTGGTGGAGAAGTCACTGTCGGTCGACAACCTGTTCGTGTTCATGCTGCTGCTGTCGGCCTTCGCGGTCCCCACCGTGCTGGCCCAGCGCGTCCTGCTGTACGGCATCATCGGGGCCCTGGTACTGCGCGCGATCTTCATAGCGCTGGGGGCGGCCGTCCTGCGGAGCGGCACATGGGCGTTCCTGCTGTTCGGCGGGATACTGATCGTCACCGCCGGGAAGATCCTCAAGGACGCGCTGAGCGGGCAGCACCAGGAGGTCGACATCTCCTCCATGCGCTCGATCCGGCTGCTACGGCGCTTCATGCCGGTCACCGACGACTACCGCGGCTCTCACCTGGTTGTTCGCGAGGACGGCCGCCGCGCCCTGACCCCGCTGGCCCTGGCCATCGTGGCCGTCTTCGCCACCGACATCGTCTTCGCCATCGACTCGGTGCCCGCGGTGTACGGCGTGACCGAGGATCCCTTCCTCGTCTTCGCCACCAACGCCTTCGCCCTGCTGGGCCTGCGGGCGCTCTACTTCGTGCTCCTGGGCGCCCTGACGAAACTGCGGCACCTGAACCACGGGCTCAGCGTCATCCTGGCCTTCATCGGGATCAAGCTCGTCCTGCACTGGGCGCACGGCACCTGGACGTGGGTCCCGGAGATTCCCACCCCGATCTCGCTGGGGGTCATCGTCGCCGTTCTGATCACCATCACGATCACGAGTGTGCACGCCAACCGCCGCGACGCGAAGTCCGCCGCCTCACCCGACGAACGCGAGCCTCGCTCGCGACCGGCGGGCTGACGTTCCGTGCCGAGGGCCCGGAACAATGGGCTTTCCGACGAACCTTCTCCGGGCACCTGCTACGGCGTCAATGGCAGGGCGCGATGGAACGAATGTATGGTGGCCGCCTGATCGGTGTTGAGCATCGGCTCTCGGCGGGGGCGTCATCCCGACGTCGTGTCCGGGCCGGAGTTTGCCGGGTGGCTCATCCGGTCACCGAGACGGCCCGGCCCCTGACGGGCGCTCCACCGCGAAGTACTCGACCGTGGTGTGGGTGAGGATTGGTACCAGATGTCGACAGAGGCGGCTCCAGCCGCCCGAGCCGGAAAGGCCGTGTCAATGAGTCCTGAGACCAGGGTGTCCGGCTGGTGAGACGATCGGGACGCTTCGAAACAGCGAAAGCACTACTCGCGGGATTGCCGGGACCGCTGCCCGCCCTCGCGCTGAAACACCGTGAGCTGCTGAAGTTCGCGGTGGTGGGTGGAACGGCGTTCCTGGTGGACAACGCGGTGTTCTATGGGCTGAAGCTGACCGTTCTGGAACCGAAGCCGGTGACCGCGAAGGTCATCGCGGTGCTCGTGGCGACGATCGTGTCCTATGTGCTGAACCGTGAATGGTCGTTCCGGACCAGGGGCGGTCGCGAGCGCCACCACGAGGCGGCGCTGTTCTTCCTGGTCAGTGGCGTCGGTCTGGTGCTCAGCTCCGTGCCGCTGTGGATCTCCCGGTACGTGTTCCTGCTGGAGACCCCGGAGGTGAGCCTGATCACCCAGGAGATCGCCGACTTCGTGAGCGCGCAGGTCGTCGGCACGCTGGTCGCCATGGTCTTCCGGTTCTGGGCGTTCCGGAAGTGGGTCTTCCCCGACGAGGAGGCCCACCCCGGCCGCGTGCGGCTGGCTCCGGCTCCCAAGCCCGAGGACGAGGCGGCCTGATCCGACCGTGGTGTCGCGGGTGGCACCGGGGCAGCGGGGCTGGCTGACGAGCGCGATGCGCCCTGCGGGGCGGAGCAGGCGGCGCAACTCGCGGAGCCGATCCACCGGGTCGGGTCAGAACCCCACGGAGTTGACGGCGAGGATGGCGTCGAGCGGGTCGCCGAAGCTCGGCAACCGCTCCACGGAGGCGTGCGTGAGGTGCACGCTGGGCGCGGGCCGCACCGGTGTCGCCACCTCCGCCCTGCGCTTTCGCACTGACCTTCCGTCGAGATGGGCGCCTCACGGCCGGCGTCACCGCCGGCGCGCGAGATCGTCACGGATGACGGCTCCGGCCAGGCTCCGCCGAACTCGGGGCACATCAGCGACCTCACGAAAGCCGGGGTACCTCACTCGTTTCGCGCGAGCCGTCGCCGGCGCGCGAGCCGTACCGGTGCAGCGCCTCGACCTGCTCGTAGGACGGCACGTCGCCGGTGACCGGTTCGCCCCGGGCCACCGCCAGCGCCGTGGTGACGGCCGCCCGCAACGCCGCGCGAAACAGCAGCGACCCGTAACTGAGGCGGGCCACGCCCAGCTCGGCCAGCCGTCGCACCGGCACGCCGGGCTGTACGAGCACGTTCAGCGGCACCCCGGCCCCGCCCGCCAGCGCCTCGATGTCCCGTTCGGCGCTCGCGCCCGGCACGAAGACCCCGTCGGCCCCCGCCCCCGCGTAGGCCCGGATCCTTTCCAGCGCCAGCGCCCGGGCGCCGGGCAGGCCCAGCCAGAACGCGTCGGTACGCGCGTTGAGGAACACCTCCGGAACCCGTCGCTTGACCACCGCGACCAGTTCCGCCTGTGCCTGGACATCGGCCAGGCGGTCACCACGCCCGTCTTCCAGGTTGATCCCCGCCACTCCCAGCCCCGCCAGCTCCGCCACCAGGTCGGCGACCTGGCCGGGCGCCTCGGCGAACCCCGCCTCGATGTCCACCGTCACCGGGATCCCCAGCCCCGTGATCGTCCGGGCCAGCGTCAGCGTCTCCTCCCGCGTCGCCCGCCCGGCGTCCGGCTTGCCCGCCGCGGCGGCCACCCCCAGGCTCGTCGTCCCGATCGCGGCGAACCCCGCCTCCGCCAGAGCCGCCGCGGAGGCGTGATCCCACGCGCAGGGAAGCAGCAACGGCTCGTCCGCGTGGTGCAGCGCCCTGAACCGCGCGAACGTCATCGGGTCGCCGCCTCGATCGTCCCGGCCGCCAGGGCCAGCGCGACCTGCCTGCCCGGGCAGGCGCGCGGTCCCGCTCCGAACGCCAGGAACTCCGGTTCGTCTCCCGTACGCGCGAGGTCCGGGCCGCGGGGCGTCTCAGGATCCCGGCCGGCGGCCGCCACGTCGAGCACCACGGTCCTCCCGTCGCCGGGCGCCCTGCGACGCAGCGTCCGGACCGGAGGATCGTGGCGCAGGGTCTCGTGCAGCAGTTCCCGCGCCGTCCACGTCCCGGCCGTGGGCGGCTCCCCGGTTCCGGTTCCGGCTCCGGCGGCGCACCGTGCCGGTGCGGCGGCCAGGGCACCGCGGACCAGGCCGGTCATCGGACCGTACGCCTGGGCGAGCAGTCCCGCCACCACGGCCAGCCGCTCCGGAGCCGGGTCGCCCAGCAGGCGCGAGAGCCGCACCAGCCCCGCGTCGGCCGCGGCGACATCCGTCTCATAGGGCCCGGCCCCGGGCCCCGGCAGGTAGGCCGGGGCGATCGCCGCGACGGCCTCCACGGCCTCCGGCCCGTCTTCGGCCCGTACCCCCAGGGCGACGGCCAGGACCAGCACCGGAACCCGCTCCGGCTCCGGCTCCGGGGGACAGGGGTGACCGCCGGTGTCCCGCGAGGCGAGCCGGAACGCCTCGGCGCGCAGCGCGTCCGGGTCCAGCCCGGCCAGCACCGCCTCTGCCGCGGCCCTGCGCTCGGCGTGCGTGGATCCCTCGGCGAAGCGTCCTACCGCTCCGCGCAGCCATGCCACGGTCAGCGCGAACGGCGGGCGCGGCACGGGTTCGACGGTGAAGCGGGGGTCGGCCAGCACGGCCCGTATCTCGGCGGGACGGCTCAGGACCAGCGGATCGGATGTCATCGGTTCTCCCTGGGGGTGGAGATCTCCCCCTTCGGGCGAAGGGGGAGGCGTGGGACCGCCACGCTCTCCGCCGGGGACGCGCGGTACGGCGCCCCGTGGCTCGGCGGTGTTCGAAAGGTTAGGCGCCGGACGCTTCGGCACCCGCCGAAGCGTCCGCGCGAGCCTTCCGCGCGAAACGCGGCCGGTGGTTTCGCGTTCGGCGTTCCGCGGGGGTCACGCTCGCGTGGACGAGGCGGCGCGGGTGACGCAGGCCGAGGCGAAGGCGGCGATGACCGGGTGCGGGCGGCTGCCGTCTCCGGCCAGTTCCGGCTGGAAGAGGGTGGCCAGGAAGAACGGATGGCCCGGCAGCTCCAGGACCCGTACCAGCCCCGCCTCGTCGTGGCCGGTGAAGCGCAGCCCGCCCGCCTCCAGTACGGGCACGTAGTCGGCGTTGAGCCCGAAGGCGCAGGAGTATCTCTCCACGGTCCTCTCGGCGCCGACGATCTTCTCGGCCAGCGATCCCGGCGTCAGCCGGACGGCGTCCTCGTGGCCCGCCAGCGAGCACGCCAGCGGCAGCAGCAGCAGGTCCTCGGCACCGGGGTCGTTCTCGGCGTGCGCGACGGTCAGGCCCAGGACGTTGCGCGCGTACTCCAGCAGGGTGTGCTGGAAGCCCCCGCAGGTGCCCAGGAACGGGATGCCGTGCTCGCGGGCGGTGCGGGCGGCGTTCACCGCACCGGCCTCGCTGCGGTACGGGCTGCCGGGCACCATCCAGACGCCGTCGAACCCCGCGAGGCCGGTGGCCTCGGTGGTGGGGATCCAGTAGGCGTCCAGCGCCAGCCCGTCGCGCTCGCGCAGCGCCTCCAGCAGTACGGGGATGCGGGCATGGGATCGGACGGACGGTGACTTGTCGCCCACCAGGGCGATCCTCGCGGTGGTCATGCCCCGATCCTGGTGCCGGCCATCGGGTAAGCGCCAACGATGATTCCTGGTGGTTCGATAAGCGATACTGATGCACCGTGGATCCGCACCTGCTGCGCACGTTCGTCACCGTCGCCGACCGGCGATCCTTCTCCGCCGCCGCCACCGAACTCGGCTACACCCAGTCGGCGGTCTCACAGCAGATCGCCGCGCTGGAGGCCGACCTGGGGCTGGCACTGCTGCACCGCCGCCCGGTGGCGCCCACCCGGGCGGGGGAGCGCCTGCTGGAACACGCCGGACCGTTGCTGCTGCGCCACCGGGCCGCCCGCGCGGACGTGCTTCGCGCCGCGGCGGGACCGGCGGGACGGCCGGCGGTGGCCGCCTCCCCGCTGGCCTGTACTCCGGCGATCATGCGGAGCCTGCCGCCGGGATGCGCGCTGCGCACCGTCGCCCGCGAGCGCGTCGCCGGAGAGATCGCCTCGGGCGCGGCCGGTCTCGGCCTCGTCGACGGGATCGCCGCCCCCAGCGACCCGCTGCGGCTACCCGACGTGGGACCGCTGCCGGGCTTCGGGGTCGTCGAGGAGGAAACGGTCGTGGTCCTGCCCGACGGGCACCCGCTCTCGCACCGGCGCGGCCTGGACCTGACCGATCTGACCGACGCCCTGTGGTTGCGGGCGCCGGTCGCCGTACCGGTGGAGCGGCTGCGCGAGCTGGCCGGCGGGGGTGGGTTCCGCGCCGCGTTCCGCTACGACGGCGAGGACGTGCGCACGGTGCTGAACCTGGCCGCCGCCGGGCACGGGCTGGTCCTGCTGCCCGCGTCCGTGGCGGTCGCGGCGGCTGGGGCGGTGCGGGGGGTGCCGCTGGTCTCGCCGCGCGTGGTGCACCGGGTGGAGGTCCTGTACGCCGAGGTCACCGGCCCGGCCGCCGCGCTCGCCGCTCAGCTGCGCCAGCCGCCCTCGTCCACCCCGCCGGGCACCTCCGCCTCCGGGTCGTAGGGGGTGCGGGTGAAGACGAAGGTGTTGAGGTCCAGGTGGCTGGGCGTGCCGTCGGGCCTGCGGACCACCCGCAGGGTCTCGCCCGCGTAGTAGCCGTCCAGCCCCAGCCAGGTCCCGTCGGCCTGGGCGGTGAACCGCGAGGCCCGTCCCGTGCCGCCGATCGGGTTGAGGGAGACACCGCCCTCGGGCAGCAGCCGCAGCGCGTACGCGCTGGGTCCCCAGTACCACGGGCCGGCCAGTTCCAGCAGGCCCGCGGTGTCGGCGACGGGCTCCCACTCGGCGGGCAGGCGCGGCTCGTGCTTGTCGAGGATCGCCAGCAGGTCGGTCAGCAGGTTCCGGCTGACGCCCGCGGTTGAGTTGGCGGTGAACAGCACGCCGACCTTGTCGGACGGGTCGGCCCACACCGTGGCCAGAAAGCCCGGCATGGAGCCGGTG
Organism: Streptosporangium sp. NPDC023825; assembly: GCF_040639575.1. NCBI lineage: Bacteria > Bacillati > Actinomycetota > Actinomycetes > Streptosporangiales > Streptosporangiaceae > Streptosporangium > Streptosporangium sp. NPDC023825. Next base: position 7,426 of record NZ_JBFAAE010000109.1, read on the forward strand.
TGGCCGGCCAGCCGGCGGCCGCCCGCGCGGGCCAGCTGCAGGCCCAGGCCGTACCCGCCGGTCCAGGCGTCACCGTCGTCGACGATCGCGGGCTCGCGCATCTCCGCCACGGTGTCCGGGGCGAGCACGCCCCCGGTGTCCCCGGCCACGAACGCCGCCCAGCGGGCGAGGTCGGCGGGGGTGGACCACAGCTGCCCGGCCGGGGCCATGGCGACCGCGTCGTGCTCGGGTTCCGGCAGCAGCACGTCCGCCCAGGGGTGCACGGCGTAGCCGGTGGCGTGCGGCGCGCGCGGCCGCGAGGTGGTGTCGCGCATGCCCAGGGGCAGCAGGATCTCCTCCTGCACGGCCTCGGCCCAGCTCACGCCGCGGTGGCGGGCCACCAGCTCGCCCAGCAGGGCGAAACCCACGTTGGAGTAGTGGAAGCGGCGTCCCGGCCGGTGCTTGGCCGCCTCGGGACCGAGCCCGGCGACGAGGTCGGTGACCGGCATGCCCGGGGTCCGCTCCCACCACGGTCCCGGGGACTCGGCACTCAGCCCCGAGGTGTGCGACAACAACTGGGCGACGGTCACCTCGCCGACCCGGAGGTCGGGAATGTGCTTGCCGACCGGGTCGAGCAGGTCCACCTTCCCCTCGTCGCGCAGGCGCATCACCACGGCGGCGACCAGGCTCTTGGTGATCGAGCCGATGCGGTACTGGGTGACGGGTGTGGGGGCGATCCCCTCCACCCGGCCCCGCGCGCCGAACCAGGCGAGCTCTCCGTCGCGCACCACCGCGGCGGTCAGCGAGGGCAGGCGTCCCTGGGCCTGCTCCACCGCGATCCTGCGCAGCAGCGCGCGAGCCGTACTCTCCAGAACCGGCGACATCACATGGCTCCTCATCCGACACGAAACCCAACGCGAAAAAGTGTCCCCAGGTTAGTGCCGTCCGGGCCGGGAGAGCATCGGCGGCAGCCCGGCGGGGTGGGTGACGGCCGGCCGCCGGGCCGCCCGGGTGGTCGCCGCGTACGGCGGTGGCGGCGTCCGGCCGCCGGGACCGGCGGCTCGACGTGTCGCCGGAGCCCGCTCGAGCGAGATCATCCGGCGGCCGGACCGGACCTGACCGGTGCGATCGCGCGCATCTCGCGGCGGCTCCGTTGTCGACATACCTTGTCAGGACATGTTCGGCTGATCCTTTTTTCGGGAAAGGAGCTGGACAGGCGGTGGACCCCGCCCCGCGGCAGCCCGCGCCGCGTTGAACCCGTTTCCGGGGGGAGCGCACCCCGCGACCGGTTCGATCACCCGATAAAGGCAGGTCATCGGCGTATACATGATGTCAAGGTCACGTCAACAGGGACATCCTAGGCTCGCCGTCGACAGTTTGAGACCTGCCCGAACAGGGAGATCACCATGATCACGTTCATTATCAGCGCCATCGTCGTCGGTGCGATCACCGGCGGTATCGGCCGGTTGCTGATTCCGGGCCGCCAGGACATCGGGTGGGTTCCCACCATCCTCGCCGGCATCGTGGCCGCCCTCGCCGGCACCGCCATCGCCCACCTGCTGGGCTTCGCGGACAGGACGTTGCTGACCTTCGTGGTGCAGATCGTCATGGCCGTCATCTGCGTGGGCGTCGTTTCCAACATGCAGGCCAAGAAGAGGGGCAGCAAGGCCTGAACCTCGCGGAACGCGGGCCGAGAGGCCCGCCTCCGAGCACTGACGACGCGGGTCGCCGCGTCGTACGAGGAAGGTTCCCGCCCTCACGGGGTCGTGGGGACCGGCGAGGAGTCCGGAACCGACCAGCGCCGACCGGCGCGAGTCGGAACCGGACTCTCGGCGTATCCTCGCACCGCCACCCGGGACGATCCGCGGATCAGGCCGTGATCTCGTGGTCGGCCGCCTGCCGGGGAGGCGACCCGGGCAAGACGGGTGGTCGTTTTGCAAATAGTCCATTTTGATGATAGTAAATTTTTTTGACTATGTGGCCGGGGCAATCATGAGTCATGTCGTCACGGACCTGTGGTCAGGTCTCGCCGAGGCCGATCTCGGACCTCGTCACGGACCGCTGATCAGTCCTCTCCGACGGAGCGGAGGTGGCCGCGCTGGTGCTCGGTGATGTCGGTGAGCATGCGCGTGAACTCGTCGTAGCTCTTTTGCCCGAGGCGCCGCGCGTGCCGCTGCTGGATGGCGTTCATGATGGCGTCGGCGGCGCGCATCTGGGACAGGCCGCGTTCGGTGGGACAGATCAGCTTCGCGCGGCGGTCGCTTGGATCGGGCCGTCGCTCGACGTAACCCAGAGCCTCCAGCTCGTCGATCAGCATCCCGATGATCTGCTTGGAAGTGCCCGCCGGCCGCGACAGCTCGGTGGCCCGGACGCCGTCCGGGTCCAGGTACGCGAGCACGGCGCCGTGCCGGTGCCTGAGGTCGTCGAACCCCTGCTCGGCGAGTGTGACGAAGAGTTCGCGTTGCGCCGCGAACAGGAGCCGCCCGACCCGCTTCGGCTGGGCCGCGGTGAGCGACGAGCTGAGCTTCTACCAGTCGTGGCTCCTGCTGGAGGAGCCGGACGGCGGCACTCTGACGATCTTCGAGGAGGCGTCGCGCGGACCGGCGGCGTTGTTGCGGGCGGGCGGCCGGGGCGAGCTGGCGCGCAGCTGGGTGGACGCCCTGCCGCCTGCGCGGCGATGACCGGCCGACGGTGACCGTCGGGACGACGGTCATCTGACAGGTGCTGTGCGCGGGCGTCCTGCCGACCATGGTTTCCGTCAGCACTAACGAGAGACCTTTCGGAAGAAACCATGGCCACGAACAAGAAGCCGACCATCGTCCTGGTGCACGGGGCGTTCGCGGAGTCGGGCGGCTGGGGCCCGGTCGTCGAGCGGCTGCAGGCCGCCGGGCACCAGGTCGTCGCGGCGCCCAACCCGCTGCGCTCGGTGGCTTACGACGCGGCGCAGGTACGTGCGCTGGTGGACACGATCGAGGGCCCGGTCGTCCTGGTCGGGCACTCCTACGGCGGGATGGTGATCAGCAGGGCCGCCGCCGGGGCCGAGAACGTCTCCGCCCTGGTCTACGTCGCGGCGTTCGCTCCGGAGGCGGGCGAGAGCGGGGCGGGCCTGGCCGGGAAGTTCCCCGGCAGCACCCTTGCCGAGACGCTGCGGCCGGTGCCGCTGCCGGACGGCAACCAGGACATGTACGTCGCGCAGGAGCTCTACCGAAACCAGTTCGCGGCCGACGTGCCCGAGGAGACGACGCGGGTGATGGCCGCGACCCAGCGGCCGATCACCGCCGCTGCGCTGAACGAGGCCGCCGAGGGCCCGCAGGCGTGGGCGGAGCTGCCCGGCTTCTTCCTGATCGCCGAGGCGGACAAGAACATCCCGGCCGCCGCGCACCACTTCATGGCCGAGCGCGCCGGTGGCGAGGTCGTCAGCGTCGCGGGCGCCTCCCACGCGGTGTTCGCCTCCCACCCGGACGAGGTCGCCGCCCTCGTCCTGCGGGCCGCCGACGTCTGAGCACCACCCGGCACGGCACCGCCGCCGGCCGGCCGGGCCGCGTCCTCAGCGGCGGACGAGCCCGCGTCCGAGATCCTCGCGAAGGCGCACCTCGACGAACACCCGCAGGCAGGGATCGCCGGCCAGGCCGTCGAAGGCGGCCGCCGAAGACGGGTCCGGTCCGTCGGTCAGGTGGACGATGCGCCAGAGGTTGAGCGGGTCGCCCACCTGGCCGGTCACGGAGTGTTCGACGTGGAAGACCGGCTGCCCGGTTCCGGCGGCGAAGACGCGGCCGTCGGGATGTACCGGTCCGGTGCCGCGGCCTTGCGGGCGAAGTCCCGGTCACCGCCGGGCGCCCGCCGAGGTCCGGGACTTCGCCCTCCTTCACTCTTCGCCGCGGTAAGCGCGCAGCTCACGGCGCGTCCGGTGGCGGTCACGGCGGTGCTCTTCGCGGCGGAGGCGGTACCACTCCCGGCCCCCGCGGCCGTACCCGAACAGGTGGTAGGCGTAGGCGGTGGCGCTCCAGTGACAGCCACCCGCACGGTGGCTCAGGGACGCGCTGCCGGCGGTGATCTCGTCCGGCAACGTGCAGGGCCCGAACCGGTGATCATGCACGGGCAGGCAGGTCGCCATCGGCGCGTCGGCCATCCGCACCCACCAGGGCCGGGTCTTGTCGGTCTTGCTCATACGGTCACCTTTCGGCTCCGCGACGCCCCGGGCTGGGGCCGTCACAAGACCGGATGCACCGTGATCACCTCCGACTTCGCGCACGACGTGTCGGGACCCGAGGCGACGTCGTCGCCCGGAGAAACCGATTCCGAGATTACCGGGCGATTCCGGGGCGGCATACGATTGTGCGGGTGACCAGCAGACCCGTCCCGGCGCAGCGCCTTCGTGACCTCGCGCGGCTGCGCCGCGTCCGCGACCGGATCGACCGGGAGTACGCGCAGCCGCTGGACGTCGAGGCGCTCGCCCGCGGCGCGCACATGTCGGCCGGGCACCTCAGCCGCGAGTTCCGGCTCGCCTACGGAGAGTCTCCGTACGGCTACCTCATGACGCGGCGCATCGAGCGCGCGATGGCGCTGCTGCGCCGTGGCGACCTCAGCGTCACCGAGGTCTGTTTCGCGGTCGGCTGCTCGTCGCTGGGCACCTTCAGCACCCGCTTCACCGAACTGGTCGGCATGCCGCCCAGCACCTACCGGCGCCAGGCGGCGCGCGCGACGGCGGGGATGCCGCCGTGCGTGGCGAAACGGGTGACCAGGCCCGTCAGGAATCGAGAAGCGCCGGCCCCCGCGCCGCGCCTAGCGTGATCGCCATGGACATCGCCGTTCACGCCGCCTTCCTCCCGCATGACGATCCGGACGCCCCGCCGGCCTTCTACCGTGACGTTCCCGGCTTCGAGGTCCGCGACGACGTGGGGTACGAGGGGATGCGCCGGATCACGGCCGTCCCCGCCGGCCGGCCCGGCACGTCCGCCGTCCTGGAGCCGCCGGCCGCCGACCCCGGCGACGAGCTCCGCTGACCCCTCCGGCGACCACGGCCGAGGTGGCCGGGTGGCCGGCGCCTCGGCGGGCGGCGCGCCGTGGTCGGTGCCGCCGTCCTTCGGCGGGGACGGCGAGGCGCCGCCGACGGCCACGCCGTACCGCTGGTCCCGCCCCCACCGGACCGACGAGGAAAAACCAGACGTACCGCTCGAAGCTGGTTAGATCGAGCCAGGCGACGCCGATGGAGACCGCGAAGGCGGCCCTGCCTACACATATGGAGACACGATGAACATGGCCCCCGGAACGGACGCGCAGTCGCCTGCGCCGCACGATGCCGACAGTCACGACCTGATCCGCGTGCACGGCGCGCGCGGGAACAACCTCAAGGACGTCAGCGTCGAGATCCCGAAGCGCCGGCTGACGGTGTTCACCGGCGTCTCCGGCTCGGGCAAGAGCTCGCTGGTGTTCGGCACGATCGCCGCGGAGTCGCAGCGGCTGATCAACGAGACCTACAGCACCTTCGTGCAGGGCTTCATGCCGACGATGGCGCGGCCCGAGGTCGACGTGCTCGATGGGCTGACGACCGCGATCATCGTCGACCAGCAGCGTATGGGGGCCAACATCCGCTCCACGGTCGGCACCGCCACCGACGCCAACGCGATGCTGCGCATCCTCTTCAGCCGGCTCGGGCAGCCGCACATCGGCTCGCCCAACGCGTTCTCCTTCAACGTCCCCACGGTCCGGGCGAGCGGTGCGATCACGGTCGAACGCGGCGCCCGCAAGACCGAGAAGGCGACCTTCACCCGCATCGGCGGCATGTGCACGCGCTGCGAGGGCCAGGGCGCGGTCTCCGACATCGACCTCACCCAGCTCTACGACGACTCCAAGTCGCTCGCCGAGGGCGCGTTCACCATTCCCGGCTGGAAGTCGGACAGCTTCTGGACCGTGCGGGTCTACGCCGAGTCGGGCTTCGTCGACCCGGACAAGCCGATCCGCGAGTACACCGAGAAGGAGCTCCACGACTTCCTCTACAAGGAGCCGGTCAAGGTGAAGGTCGACGGCGTCAACCTCACCTACGAGGGGCTGATCCCGAAGATCCAGAAGTCGTTCCTGTCCAAGGACCGGGAGGCGATGCAGCCGCACATCCGGGCGTTCGTGGACCGGGCGGTCACCTTCACCACCTGCCCCGAGTGTGAGGGCACCCGGCTCAGCGAGGCGGCCCGGTCGTCGCGGATCGGCGGGATCAACATCGCCGACGCGTGCGCGATGCAGATCAGCGACCTGGCCGGATGGGTCCGAGACCTGGCCGAGCCGTCGGTGGCGCCGCTGCTCGCCGCGCTGCGGCACACCCTCGACTCGTTCGTGGAGATCGGGCTGGGCTACCTCTCGCTCGACCGTTCCTCGGGCACGCTGTCGGGCGGCGAGGCACAGCGCGTCAAGATGATCCGCCATCTCGGCTCCTCGCTCACCGACGTCACCTACGTCTTCGACGAGCCCACCGTCGGCCTGCACCCCCATGACATCCAGCGGATGAACGGCCTGCTGCTGCGGCTGCGGGACAAGGGCAACACGGTGCTCGTCGTGGAGCACAAGCCGGAGACGATCGTGATCGCCGACCACGTCGTCGACCTCGGCCCCGGCGCCGGTACGGCGGGTGGCACCGTCTGTTTCGAGGGCACCGTCGAGGGGCTGCGGACCAGCGGCACCATCACCGGCCGCCATTTCGACGACCGGGCCACCCTCAAGGAGAAGGTGCGGACGCCCACCGGCACGCTGGAGATCCGCGGCGCGACGGCGCACAACCTGCGCGACGTCGACGTCGACATCCCGCTCGGGGTGCTCGTCGTCGTCACCGGCGTCGCCGGCTCCGGCAAGAGCTCGCTCGTGCACGGGTCGATCCCCGCGGGGGCGGGTGTGGTGTCGGTCGACCAAGGGGCGATCCGCGGCTCGCGACGGAGCAACCCGGCGACCTACACCGGACTGCTCGAACCGATCCGCAAGGCGTTCGCGAAGGCCAACGGCGTGAAGCCGGCGCTGTTCAGCGCCAACTCCGAGGGCGCCTGCCCGGGCTGCAACGGCGCCGGCGTCATCTACACCGACCTGGCGATGATGGCCGGGGTCGCCACCACCTGCGAGGAGTGCGAGGGCAGGCGGTTCCAGGCGTCGGTGCTGGACCACCGCCTCGGCGGCCGCGACATCAGCGAGGTGCTCGCGATGTCGGTGACCGAGGCCGAGGAGTTCTTCGGCGCCGGCGAGGCGCGCATCCCGGCCGCGCACGCCGTCCTCGGCCGGCTCGCCGACGTCGGGCTCGGCTACCTCAGCCTCGGCCAGCCGCTCACCACGCTGTCCGGCGGCGAGCGGCAGCGGCTCAAGCTGGCCACCCACATGGCCGAGAAGGGCGGCGTCTACGTCCTCGACGAGCCGACCAGCGGCCTGCACCTCGCCGACGTCGAGCAGCTGCTCGGCCTGCTCGACCGGCTCGTCGACTCCGGCAAGTCGGTCATCGTCATCGAGCACCACCAGGCCGTCATGGCGCACGCCGACTGGATCATCGACCTCGGTCCCGGCGCCGGCCACGACGGCGGCCGGATCGTCTTCGAGGGCACCCCCGCCGGCCTCGTCGCCGCCCGCTCCACCGTCACCGGCGAGCACCTCGCGGCCTACGTCGGCGCCTGACCTGGCAGCCTCAGGAGGTTCGCGACCGCGCCCTGGCCCGTCCCGCCGGCGAGGGCCGGCTCGATCCCGCCTTCGGCAGCGGCGACCACCCGCACCCCGACGGGGCCGGATGCCGCGTGACGGCGCGCGCCGGCACGCGGCATCCCGCCCCCGCGGGGATCACCCCCGCGCCGGTGCGCCCCCCCCCGCCCCCGCCGGCCCGCCCCCCCCCCG
>NZ_JBFAAE010000110.1:0-15187 GCF_040639575.1 Streptosporangium sp. NPDC023825
GGGAGCGATGAGCTTCGGCGGTCGTGGCTCCCAGGTCTGGGAGGCGGTCGGCGCGCTGGATGTGAATGGGTGTCAGACCTCGTGGTCGTCCACGGCCACGACCTCGCCGCCCGCGTGGTGCAGCACCATGAACGCGCCCTTGGACAGCCGCGTGCCTCCCGCCCGCTCGTCGAGCCCGGCGATCAGCTCGGGCAGGACCTTGCCGTGGCTGCAGAGCGCCACGGGCCGGTTCGAGGCCATCGCCTCCGTGGCCAGGCGCAGGGAGGCCCGGGCATCGTAGCCGTTCTCCGACAGGACGGGTTCGAGCCGGATCGGCAGACCGGCCCGCTTCGCGTACGGCTCCAGGGTCTGCACGCACCGCCTGCTGGGGGAGCTGACCAGCTCCGCGAGGCGGAAGGCGCCCAGCACGTCCGCCAGCACCTCGGACTGCCCGCGCCCGCGTCTGTCGAGCGGCCGGTCGTCGTCGTCGCCCTCCCAGTCCTGCCGGTTGCCCGCCAGGCCGTGCCGTACCAGGACGAGCGGGGTGGTCGCCGGCGACGCCTCGCCGAGCGCGTCGAGCAGCCCGGCGTCCCACTCGTAGGTCAGGCGCCGCGCGGCCTCGTCCACCGGCAGCCAGGCCACGTCGTCGACCTCGTGCGTGTCGGTACGGGGGCCCTCGGCGACCATCCTGGCCAGCCAGTAGTCGACGCGCTTGGGCCGCCCGCCCTTCAGGTAGTGGCTCGAGGGCAGCGACCGGCCGAACTCCGCGGTGATCCCCGCCTCCTCGGCCAGCTCGCGCACCGCGCCCGCGACGGGGTGCTCGCCGCGTTTCAGCTTCCCCTTGGGGAACGACCAGTCGTCGTACTTGGGCCGGTGGACGAGGGCGACCTCCGGGGCGTCCGGGGAGCCGCGCCAGACGACGGCCCCGGCCGCGTGGATCGTGTCGTCCCTGCGGGTGTCGCGCTCAGTCATCGATCGTTCTCCACCGGCGGGTGCCGATCAGGTAGGTCTGCAGGTCGTCGCCGGGATGGCGGGTCCAGGTCCCGTCGGAGTTGAGCCACCAGGTCGCGGTGTCGTCCGACATGGCCCGGTCCAGCAGCTCGCTGAGGTAGCTGCGCTGCTGCTGGCTGGAGACCTTGACCAGCGCCTCCACCCGGCGTTCGATGTTACGGCGCATCATGTCGCCGCTGCCGATCCAGATCTCCGGGCGCCGGCCGTGGCCGAACTCGTAGATCCGCGAGTGTTCGAGGAACCGGCCCAGCACGCTCCTGACCCTGATGTTCTCCGACATCTCGGGAATGCCGGGACGGAGCGTGCAGACCCCCCGCACCCACAGGTCCACCGGTACGCCGGCCCGCGACGCCCGGTAGAGGGCGTCGATGATGGGCTCGTCGACCAGGGAGTTCGTCTTCATCCTGATCCTGGCCGGGCGGCCGGCCTCCTGGTGGGAGATCTCCCGCTCGATCCTGGCCAGCAGCCCGCCGCGCAGGGAGTGCGGGGCGACCAGCAGCCGCCGGTAGGCCGAGTGGTTGGAGTAGCCGGTCAGGTGGATGAACAGGTCCGTGACGTCCTCGCCGACCAGCCGGTCGGCGGTGAGCAGGCCGAGGTCCTCGTACAGCCTGGCGGTCTTGGGGTTGTAGTTCCCGGTGCCGATGTGGCAGTAGCTGCGCAGCTCGCCGGAGGACTCCTGGCGCACGACCAGGGCCAGCTTGCAGTGGGTCTTCAGCCCCACGACGCCGTAGACCACGTGGCATCCGGCCCGCTCCAGCTTGCGTGCCCAGGTGATGTTGGCGTGCTCGTCGAACCTGGCCTTGATCTCCACCACCACGACGACCTGCTTGCCGGCCTCGGCGGCGTCGATCAGCGCGTCCACGATGGGCGAGTCGCCGCTGGTGCGGTAGAGCGTCTGCTTGATGGCCAGTACGGCGGGGTCGGCCGCGGCCTGCTCGATGAACCGCTGCACGCTCGTGGAGAACGAGTCGTACGGGTGGTGCAGCAGCACGTCCCGTTCGCGCAGCACCGCGAAGATGTCGTCCGCGACGTGCACGACCTCCGCCGGCACGAACGGGCGGAAGCTCAGCTCGCCCCGGTCCAGGTCGGCGATCGCGTGCAGCCCGGTCAGGTCCAGCGGCCCCGGCAGCCGGTAGATCTCGTGTTCGGCCACTCCCAGCTCGTCCACCAGCAGGTCGAGCACCTCGGGGGTGATGGTCTCCTCGACCTCCAGCCGGACCGGGGGGCCGAAGCGGCGCTTGAGCAGCTCGCGCTCCAGCGCCTGCATGAGGTTCTCGGTGACGTCCTCGTCGACGTCGAGGTCCTCGTTGCGGGTCACCCGGAAGACGTGGTGCTCGACGACCTCCATGCCCTTGAACAGCTGCCCGAGGTGGGCGGCGATCACATCCTCAAGCGGGACGAAGCGGTTCACGGACGCCGTGACGAAGCGGGGGAGCTGGCTGGGCACCTTGACCCTGGCGAAGACCGTGTTGCCGGTCGTGGGGTTGCGGACGGTGACGGCCAGGTTCAGGGACAGGCCCGAGATGTACGGGAAGGGGTGGGCGGGGTCGACGGCCAGCGGCGTCAGCACCGGCCTGATCCGCTCCCTGAAGAGCTTGCGCATCTCGCCGCGCTCGTCGCGGCCCAGGTCGTCCCAGCGCACGATCTCGATGCCCTCGGCGCCCAGCTGCGGGCAGATCCGCTCGTAGAAGCAGGCCGACTGCCGCTGCGCGAGGTCGTTGGCGATGGCCGCTATCCTGGCCAGCTCCTCGCGGGGCTTCAGCCCGCTTTTCGTGCGGAGCAGCAGTCCGGTGGCCATCCGCCGTTTCAGCCCGGCCACCCGGACGCGGAAGAACTCGTCGAGGTTGCTGGCGAAGATGGCCAGGAACCGCACCCGCTCCAGCAGGGGCAGGGACGAATCCTCCGCCATCTCCAGAACTCGCTGGTTGAACTGGAGCCAGCTCTCCTCTCGGTTGAGGAAGCGCTCCTGGGGTAGTGGAAGCCCGTCGGGGGTGGGACGAACGAGTTCAGCGGACATATGACCAGAATGCCCGCTTTGATTGAACGGAACGTTAATTTAGTCTCAACGAGCGCTGTTGCTTACTCACTTGGCTCAAGTTTTCCCTGCGCATCATCAACGAGTTTCGCGTGCTTGAGGGCGTCGCGCTCGGCGGCCTTGGCCTCCTTCAGGCGTGCCTTCTCCTGCTCCCTCAGCAACCGCTGCTGCTCCCGATACTCCCGCTCGCGCGCCTTGTCCAGCTCCCGCTGCTCGCGGAGCTGCATCTTCTCCAGCTCCCTGGCCAGCTTCTCGGCCTCGCGCTGCTCGCGCTGCCGCAGCTTCTCCCGCTCCTTGAGCTCGCGCTCGCGCAGCTTCTCCTGGTTCCTCAGCTCCCGCTCGCGCGCCTTCTCCAGCTCCCGGATCTCCTTCTCCGTCGGGGGCGGCGATAACTCGGGGCGCGGGGGCGAGTGTGATCCCGCCGGGGGCGGTTGCGGCTCCGTCTCCGCGGTGTGCGGCTCCGTCTTCGCGGCGCGTGACTCCGTCTTCGCGGTGTGCGGCTCCGTTCCCGCGGCGCGTGGCCGCGGGCCGGCCGGGTGGGGCTGCGGGCCGGATCCGGAGGGGTGGGGGTCGGCCGGGCGCTGCGGCGGATGGGCCAGCCGGTGCTCCAGGCCACGCGAGGCGGCGGTCAGCCGGGGGTCGGGGTCCAGACCGGTCAGACCGTTCCAGGCCAGGTTGACCAGGTGGGCGGCGACCTCCTCGCGCGGCGGCCTGCGCACGTCCAGCCACCACTGGCCGGTCAGCGCCACCATGCCGACCAGCATCTGGGCGTACATGGGGGCCAGTTTGGGGTCGTAGCCACGCTCGACGAACTCGTCGACCATGACGTCCTCGACCTGGCTGGCGATGTCGTTGATCAGGCTGGCGAACGTGCCGGTCCCCGAGGCGGCGTGCGAGTCACGGACGAGGATGCGGAAACCCTCGCTGTTCTCCTCCACGTAGGCCAGCAGGGCCAGGGCCGCCCGCTCCAGTTTGATCAGTGAGTGCGAGGCGGACAGCGCCTCGGTCACCAGGCCCAGCAGCTTCTGCATTTCCCGGTCGATGACGACCGCGTAGACGCCCTCCTTGCCGCCGAAGTGCTCGTAGACCACCGGTTTGGAGACGTTGGCGGTCGCCGCGATCTCCTCCACCGAGGTGCCGTCGAACCCTTTCTCCGCGAAGAGGGTCCTGCTGATCTGGATCAGCTGTTCCCGGCGTTCCTTACCTGACATGCGCCGTCGGGGTTCGCTCACGGTTCTCATAATGGCGTCCCCTCGCTGTCCGACGGCACCCGAACCCCGGGTCAGGCGGCGATGCGCTTGGCGGCCAGGCGCTCGGGCGTCGGCCAGCGGACGTCGTACGCCCAGCCGGCCTTCTCGAACCAGCGGATGACACCCGCGCTGAGGTCGATCTGCCCCTTCAGCGCGCCGTGCCGGGCGCAGGTGGGGTCGGAGTGGTGCAGGTTGTGCCAGGACTCGCCGAAGGAGGGGATGGCCAGCCACCACACGTTGCGCGACTTGTCGCGCGACTCGAAGGCCTCCTCGCCGAAGACGTGGCAGATGGAGTTGATCGACCAGGTCACGTGGTGCAGCAGGCCGATCCGGACCAGCGTGCCCCAGAAGAAGCCGGTCGCCATGCCCCACCACGACCAGGTCAGCAGACCGCCCAGCACGGCGGGGGCGACCATCGTGGTGATCGCCAGCACCGGGAAGAGCTTGTGCAGCTTGATGATGTCGGGGTCCTTGACCAGGTCGGGAGCGTACTTCTCCCGGTTGGCCCGGTCGGCCTCGAACAGCCAGCCCATGTGCGCCCAGAGCAGGCCCTTGGACACCGCCACGAAGCCCGTGCCGAAGCGCCACGGCGAGTGCGGGTCGCCCTCCTTGTCGGAGAACTTGTGGTGCTTGCGGTGGGTGGCGACCCAGTCGAGCACCGACATCTCCATGGAGAGGCTGCCCGCGATGCCCAGCGCGATCTTCAGCGGGCGCTTGGCCTTGAACGATCCGTGGGTGAAGTGGCGGTGCAGGCCGACGGTGACGCCGAGCCCGGTGACCACGTAGAAGACACCGGCGATGACGATGTCGGACCAGCCGAGTCCCCAGCCCCAGGCGAACGGGACGGCCACCACCAGGGCGATCAGCGGGGCGCCGACCACCACCCCGAAGGTGATGATCTCGGGCAGGGTCTTCCGCTCGGGGTCGACGTCAGGCTTGGGGCCCTGAGCAGGGCGTTCTTCGATGAGGGTCATACGCTACCTCGCGGTGGCTCGGAAAAGGCCAAGGACTCATGTGCGGCTACGCCACCGTAACCTACGCCATCGTAAGTTAGGAACACCTAAGAACCCAATGTCTGGAACATGACTCTTTGGGATTGACGTCGTAGCGGGTCCACCACTTGTTCTACCCTCGGCTGACCTGCTAAACGGGGCTCCCGCGCGCGCATGGTCGCGCGGGCGTGTGTCGCGGGTGTACGGGCTCCGGGGCGGGACGCCGGGACGGGTCCGCAAACGAGGCGCGTTCGGCGGCGCGGGCTCTGTATCGTAGGGGTGCCGGGCGCGCGGGAACTGTCCCGATCGCCTGGTCGGTCCGGCATTGGGTAATTGGCAGCCCGCAAGGTTTTGGTCCTTGTTGTCCAGGTTCGAGTCCTGGTGCCGGAGCCATCCCTTGTGTCTGTTTTATTCACTCGGCTGGTCGGCTGAGTGGGTTCCCGAGGGGGAAGGTATCCTCACGTTGTCGAGCAGGTGACGATGCCGCGCCCTGGGGGTGGCCATCCGTCATCGCGCCTCGCCATGTCTCAGCCGCGACGCCGAGGGAGCCTCGTCCGTGAGTGTGCCGCGCCCGGCAGCCGTCATCGTCCTCGCCGCAGGCGAGGGAACCCGGATGAAGTCGAGAACACCGAAGATCCTCCATGAGCTGTGCGGCCGGACCCTGGTCGACCACGCGCTCTCCGCCGCCCGGGGTCTCGAACCCAAGCGGCTCATTGTCGTCATCGGCCACGAACGGGAGCGGGTCCAGGCGCACCTGGCCAAGGCCGGCCCCGACGCGCAGGCCGTCGTCCAGACCGAGCAGAAGGGCACCGGCCACGCCGTAAGGATCGCCCTGGAGGCGTCCGGCACCATCGACGGCACCGTCCTGGTGACCTACGGCGACGTGCCGCTGCTGCGCACCGAGACCCTCGCGGCCCTGCTCGAACGGCACGGCCGGGACGGCAACGCCGTCACCGTGCTCACGGCCGAGGTCCCCGATCCGCACGGCTACGGCCGGATCGTCCGCGACGACTCGGGCGCGGTCCTGGAGATCGTCGAGGAGAAGGACGCCGACCCCGCGCAACGGGCGATCAAGGAGATGAACTCCGGCGTCTACGCCTTCGACGGCCTCCTGCTCGCCGACGCGGTCAAGCGGGTGTCCGCCTCCAACGCCCAGGGCGAGGAGTACCTCACCGACGTCCTCGCGATCCTGCGGGAGGACGGCCACCGGGTCGGCGCGCACGTCGCGGCCGACTACGTGGAGGTGGAGGGCGTCAACGACCGCGTGCAGCTGGCCTTCGCCCGCAAGGTGCTCAACGCGCGCCTGCTGGAGGCCCACATGCGGGCCGGGGTGACCGTGATCGACCCGGCCACCACGTGGGTCGACGTCGACGTCATCCTCGAAGCGGACGTGGTGATCCACCCCGGAACCCAGCTGCTCGGCTGCACGACGGTCGCCGAGGGTGCCGAGGTCGGCCCCGCCAGCACCCTGACCGACACGATCGTCGCCCAGGGGGCGCTGGTGCGCAACGCGGTCTGCGTCGACGCCGTGATCGGCCCCGAGGCCCTGGTCGGGCCGTACGCCTACCTGCGCCCCGGCACGGTCCTCGCGCGCAAGGCCAAGGCGGGGACGTACGTTGAGATGAAGAACGCGCAGGTCGGAGAGGGCGCCAAGGTGCCCCACCTGAGCTACGTGGGCGACGCCACGATCGGCGCGGGCGCCAACATCGGCGCTTCGGCGATCTTCGTCAACTACGACGGGGTCGACAAGCACCACACGACGGTGGGCGAGGGCGCCTTCGTCGGGTGCGACACCATGCTCGTCGCGCCGGTCACCATCGGCGACGGCGCGTACACGGCCGCGGGCTCGGTCATCGACGGAGATGTCCCCCCAGGGGCCATCGGGGTGGCCCGCGGACGGCAGCGCAACATCGAAGGGTGGGTCGCGCGCAGGCGCGCGGGCACCAGATCGGCCGAGGCGGCGCTACGGGCCGCCGAGGCCGGGAAACAGCAGGGGAGCCAGACGTGAGTGAGCGAAGCGAGCGGCCCGGCGGGCACGGCAGCGTCGCGCGGGCATCGGTGTGCCGTCAGGCGAGGGGGACGGCATGAGCGGCATCAAGAAGACCGGTGAGAAGAACCTGATGTTCTTCTCCGGGCGTGCGCACCCGGAGCTGGCGGACGAGGTGGCGAGCCACCTCGGGGTCGACGCGGCGCCGACCACGCTTCGCGACTTCGCCAACGGGGAGATCTACGCCCGCTACCAGGAGTCGGTCCGCGGCTGTGACGCGTTCGTCATGCAGAGCCACACCTGGCCGATCAACCAGTGGATCATGGAACAGCTGATCATGGTGGACGCCCTCAAGCGCGCATCCGCCAAGCGGATCACCGTGATCATGCCGTTCTACGGCTACGCCCGCCAGGACAAGAAGGGCCGGGGCCGCGAGCCCATCACCGCCCGCCTGATGGCCGACATGTTCAAGACGGCCGGGGCCGACCGGCTGATGTCGATCGACCTGCACACCTCCCAGATCCAGGGCTTCTTCGACGGCCCGGTGGACCATCTGTTCGCCATGCCCGTCCTGGTCAACTACCTCAAGGACAAGCTCGACCTGGCCACGACCACGGTCGTCTCGCCCGACACCGGCCGGGTGCGGCTCTCGGAGCGCTGGGCCGACACGCTGGGCACCCCGCTGGCCTTCATCCACAAGCGCCGCGACCTCGACGTGGCCAACCAGGTGAAGGTGAGCGAGGTCGTCGGCCGGGTCAGGGGCCGGACCTGCGTGCTGATCGACGACATGATCGACACCGCGGGGACGATCTGCAAGGCGGCCGACGCGCTGTACGAGCAGGGCGCCACCAACGTGGTCGTGGCCGCCACCCACGCGGTGTTCTCCGACCCCGCGGTCGACCGGCTGAAGAACTCCAGGATCTCCGAGGTCATCGTCACCAACACGGTGCCGCTCCCCGAGGACAAGCGGTTCGACAAGCTCACCGTGCTGTCGATCGCCCCCCTGATCGCCCGTGCGATCAACGAGGTCTTCAGCGACGGCTCGGTGACCAGCCTCTTCGAGGGCGACAGCTGACATCCCGCCCCGCCCCCCGGGAACCCGTCGCCGACGCGTTCCCGGGGGCGGCCGGAGCCGCGGCGCGCCGGCGTCACCGTTGACACGGTAGGGTTGTGGGATTGCGTGCGCTCGTAACGCCTTCCGCTAGGGCGGGTGAGGGGGAGCGCACCTTTCCGATTCCCAAGATCCCTAGGAGATCAGCCATGTCCGAAGTGGTCATCACCACCGAACTCCGTGACAAGTTCGGCAAGGGCGCCGCCCGCAAGATCCGTCGTGAGAACAAGGTGCCCGTCGTCCTCTACGGGCACGGCACCGACCCCCAGCACCTGTCCCTGCCGGGTCACGACCTGCTGCTCGCCCTGCGTACGCCGAACGTGCTGATCCGTCTCGAGGGCGCGGTGGCCGAGCTGGCCCTGCCCAAGGGCGTCCAGCGTGACCCGATCAAGGGCTTCCTGGAGCACGTCGACCTCATCCTCGTCCGCCGCGGCGAGAAGGTCACAGTCGACATCCCCGTCACCGTGGTGGGCGAGGTCGCCGACGGCATCCTCGACCAGCAGCTCGTCTCCGTCTCCGTCGAGACCGAGGCCACCCACATCCCCGAGGGCGTCGAGGTCGACGTCGAGGGCCTGGAGGTCGGCACCCAGATCACCGCCGCCGACCTGAAGCTGCCCAAGGGCACGACCCTCGCCGCCGACCCCGAGGCGCTGGTCCTGATCGTCGCCGCGACCCCGACCGCCGAGCCGGAGGGCGAGACCGTCGAGGCCGCTCCGGCCGCCGAGGGCGAGAGCTCCGAGAGCGCCGAGTAGTTTTCTCTGCTAGATCTGTCAGGGCGGCCCGGGACCGGGCCGCCCTGACGCGCGTGTGAAGGGATGCCGATCGTGGACCGCTGGTTGGTCGTGGGCCTGGGAAACCCCGGGCCGGAGTACGCCGGGAACCGGCACAACGCGGGGTTCATGGTCCTGGACGAGCTCGCCGCGCGAGCCGGGGGACGGTTCAAGGCGCACCGGTCGCGGGCGGAGGTGCTGGAGGGCCGCCTGGCGGGTGTCCCCGCCGTGCTGGCCAAGCCGCTGTCCTTCATGAACCTCTCCGGCGGGCCGGTCAAGGCCCTGGCCGACTTCTACAAGGTCGACCCGGCCCGCGTGGTCGTGGTCCACGACGAGCTGGACATCCCGTACGGCGCGCTGAGGGCGAAGCTGGGCGGCGGCGACAACGGCCACAACGGGCTGAAGTCGATCACCAAGTCGCTGGCGACCAAGGACTACCTGCGGGTGCGGTTCGGCATCGGCCGCCCGCCCGGCCGGATGGACGCCGCGGCCTACGTCCTGCGCGACTTCGCCACCGCCGAGCGCAAGGACCTCGCGTTCCTGGTCGACCGCGCCTCGGACGTGGTGGAGTCGCTGATCAGGGTCGGCCTGGAGCCGACCCAGAACGCCTTCCACACCGGCGACCTGAACGTCTCCGGCCCGCCCAGATAGCCGGTCCCGCCCGGATGGCCGGTCCCGCCGTGACCCGCCCGCACGGGTGATCCGGCCCCCGTCCACAGGGTTTCGCACGGGTTCGTACAGGTTCGCGCGGGTTCGTACGGGTGATCCGGCCCCCGCTCGGACGCCGGCCCGCTCAGGGACGCGGCGGGTCGAACGCCATCAGGTTCTGCAGCAGCTCGGCCTGCTCGATCGCGTCGTCCAGCGCGTTGTGGGTGTGCGGCCGCCGGGACCGCAGGTGCTCGGGCATCTGCCGCTTGGTCGCCCAGCCGATCGGCACGCCCGCCTTGGCCGCGTACAGCGTCTTGAGGTCGACGCAGCGCGAGTGTCCGAACGGTGAGACGCCAGTGAAGCGCATGAAATACCAGTAAATCCACATCCAGTCGTAGGAGAGCGGGTAGGCCGCCAGCACCGGCGAGCTGTTCCCGCACACCTCGCGGACCCACGTGGCGGCCTCCCGCATGGCCTCGGCCGGGTCGCGGCCCTCGCGGAGCAGCGTCTCCCGGTCCAGCCCGCTCACCGCGAGCGCCTCGGGAACGTGGTCGTCGCTGATCGGCCGCAGCTCGGCATAGTGCGTGTGAGTCAGCGGATCCACCGGTTCGAAGACCTTTCCGGTCATCCGCCCGGCCACGGTCATCCCAAAGCTGACCATTGAATATGCCCCCGGAATGGGACCATCGGCCTCGACATCCACAGAGATGTACGTTTCGGTCTTCAACCTTCGGGCCTCTCCCGCCGCCGCTACCATTCCATAACTGTCTGTCCGTGAACGGTTACGCAGGGGGAGCGCGTGCGCGACGTGACCGCAGTCCAGGCCGCACAGGAAACCGGGCCCGGAGCCGTCGCGGCCGCGCGCCGGCGCATGCCGGGCTGGGTGCGGGAGCACCGCGCGACGGCCGTCGCCGCCGACACGGCCTGCGCCGCCCTGGCCGGAGCCCTCGCGCTGTTCGTTCGATTCGGCGAGGTTACCGCCTACGTCTTCCCGTACGTCATGCTGAGCGCGGCCCTGCCCGCCGTCTGGGTCTGCGTGGTCGCGCTGAACCGTGCCTACGAGCCCCGGCTGATCGGCCTGGGCTCGGAGGAGTTCCAGCGGATCCTGCAGTGCGGCTTCATGCTCACCGCCGCCCTCGCCGTCTGCGCCTACCTCACCAAGATCGAGGTGGCCCGGGGCTACGTGGTGCTGGCGCTCCCGCTGACGACGCTGCTCACCCTCCTCGCGCGCTACGCCCTGCGCCGTTCCCTGCACCGCAGGCGGGCGCGGGGCGGGTGCATGCGGCGGGTGGTGGCCGTGGGCCACCGGGCGGCGATCGCCGAGCTGGTCCGCAGGTTCCGCCGGGAGCGCTACCACGGCATGGAGGTCGTCGCGGCGTGTGTCCCGCACGACGGGACGGGCGACGTGGAGGGCGTGCCGGTGCTGGGCGACTTCACCGACGTCGCGCTCGCGGTCGGGCAGGTCTCGGCCGACACCGTGGCCGTGCTCGCCTGCCCGGAGATGGACGGGGTGGCGCTGCGGCGGCTGGCCTGGCAGCTGGAGAAGACGCACACGGACCTGATCGTGGCTCCCGCGCTGATGGAGGTGGCCGGGCCGCGGATCACCATCCGCCCGGCGGCGGGACTGCCGCTGCTGCACGTGGACCACCCCGAGATCTCCGGCCTGCGCCAGGTGCTCAAGAACCTGTTCGACCGGGTGGGCGCCGGGCTGCTGCTGGCGGCCCTGCTGCCGCTGCTGGCGGGGGTGGCGGTGGCCGTACGGGCCTCGGGGCCGGGACCCGCGTTCTTCCGGCAGACGAGGGTGGGCCGCGACGGCGCCGAGTTCACGATCTACAAGTTCCGGACGATGCGCGTCGACGCCGAGCACCGGAAGATCGCCCTGTCCAGCGACGGGCACGGCCTGCTCTTCAAGATCCGCCACGATCCGCGGGTGACCCCGCTGGGCGCCTGGCTGCGCCGCCACTCGCTGGACGAGCTGCCCCAGCTGATCAACGTGGTCCTGGGACACATGTCCCTGGTAGGCCCTCGGCCGCCGCTGCCCGAGGAGGTCGCCAGGTACGGTGACGACGTCCGCCGCCGATTACTGGTCAAGCCCGGGATGACCGGCCTCTGGCAGGTAAGCGGTCGTTCCGACCTTTCCTGGGAGGAATCCGTACGGTTGGACCTGCGTTACGTGGAGAGCTGGTCCCTCATGCTGGACCTGCAGATCCTGTGGAAGACTTGGTCGGCTGTCGCGCGAGGAGCTGGAGCATACTGATGACCGTTCGCGACGATCACGTACTCGCCGCGGAGCTGGCGACGACGGCAGGCGAGAAGCTGGCCGCCCTGCGCGCGGAGCGGGGCTTCGGCGACCCGTCCGAGCTTCGCAAGGAGGGCGACGCCGCCTCCCACGTGTTCCTGATGGAGGCGCTTTCCCGGTTGCGCCCGGGTGACAGCGTGCTGTCCGAGGAGGCGACCAGCGAGGAGCGCCTCGACCCGCGCAGGCTGCGCGCCGACCGGGTCTGGATCGTCGACCCGCTGGACGGCACCCGCGAGTTCGCCGAGGAGGGCCGTGCCGACTGGGCGGTCCACGTGGCGCTCTGGGAGCGCGGCACGCTGACGGCCGGAGCCGTCGCGCTGCCCGCCCAGGACCGTACGCTCTCCACCCTCGAACCCCCCGTGCCGCCCGCTCCCGAGACGGGCGCCAGGCCGCGGATCGCGGTCAGCAGGACCCGCCCGCCGGAGTTCGTGCAGAACCTGGCCCGGCTCGCCGGCGCCGACCTGGTGCCGATCGGTTCGGCGGGCGCCAAGATCTCCGCCGTGCTCACCGGCCAGGTCGAGGCCTACGTGCACGCCGGAGGCCAGTACGAGTGGGACTCCGCCGCGCCCGTCGCGGTGGCCCTCGCCTCCGGGGTCCACGCGAGCCGCATCGACGGCTCGCCGCTGGTCTACAACCAGCCTGACCCCTCGTTGCCGGATATTCTTGTATCCCTACCGGGACTGGCGCCAACGTTGCTCGCTGGAATCCGGGATCTGCACCGCTAATCCCCGCTAGGAGAGTCTGATGCTTCAGCGCGACTACACCACGTCGCAGCTCGACGTCCTCGAGGCAGAGGCTGTTCACATCATGCGCGAGGTCGCGGCGGAGTTCGAGCGTCCCTGTCTGCTCTTCTCGGGGGGGAAGGACTCCATCGTCATGCTTCGCATCGCGGAGAAGGCGTTCTGGCCGGCGCCGATTCCCTTCCCGCTGATGCACGTCGACACCGGGCACAACTTCACCGAGGTCATCGAGTTCCGCGACCGCCGCGCCGCCGAGCTGGGCGCCCGCCTGGTCGTCGCCAGCGTCCAGGACTCCATCGACGCCGGACGCGTCGTCGAGGAGACCGGCCGCAGGGCCTCGCGCAACCGGCTGCAGACCACGACGCTGCTGGACGCGATCGAGGAGAACGAGTACGACGCGGTGTTCGGCGGCGCCCGCCGCGACGAGGAGAAGGCCCGCGCCAAGGAGCGCGTGTTCTCCTTCCGCGACGACTTCGGCCAGTGGGACCCCAAGAACCAGCGCCCCGAGCTGTGGAACCTCTACAACGCCAGGATCCGCAAGGGCGAGCACATCCGGGTGTTCCCGCTGTCCAACTGGACCGAGCTCGACATCTGGGACTACATCCGGCGCGAGGAGATCGAGATTCCCTCGATCTACTTCGCCCACACCCGCAAGGTGTTCGAGCGCGACGGCATGCTGCTGGCCGACAGCGAGTTCATCACCCGCGACGACGACGAGTCGCTGCTGGACATGACGGTCCGCTACCGGACGGTCGGCGACGTGACCTGCACCGGTGCCGTCCAGTCGAGTGCCGCGACGGTCGAGGCGATCATCGAGGAGATCGCGGTGACCCGGATCACCGAGCGCGGCGCCACCCGCGCCGACGACCGCGCCTCGGAGGCCTCCATGGAGGACCGCAAGCGGGAGGGTTACTTCTAGTGAGCGTCCGCCTCCCCGGCTTCCCGTGCCACCAGGCCCACCCGGCCCACCCGGTCTCCCGCGAGCCCCTTCCCGCGCGGTCCCGCCGCGCACGCCGTACGACCTCTGGAGAGCAGCGCTAATGGACATTCTTCGCTTCGCCACGGCGGGAAGTGTCGACGACGGAAAGTCGACCCTCATCGGGCGGCTGCTCTTCGACTCCAAGGCGATCTTCGAGGACCAGCTGGAGGCCGTCGAGCGCACCTCCCGCGACCGCGGCACCGAGTACACCGACCTGTCGCTCCTCACCGACGGCCTGCGGGCCGAGCGGGAGCAGGGCATCACGATCGACGTGGCCTACCGCTACTTCGCCACTCCCAAGCGCAAGTTCATCATCGCCGACACCCCCGGGCACATCCAGTACACCCGCAACATGGTCACCGGCGCCTCCACCGCGGACCTGGCGATCGTCCTGATCGACGCCCGCAAGGGCGTGCTGGAGCAGTCGCGGCGGCACGCGTTCCTCACCACCCTGCTGCGGGTGCCGCACCTGGTGCTGGCCGTCAACAAGATGGACCTGGTCGACTACTCCCAGGAGCGGTTCGAGGAGATCCGCGAGGAGTTCACCGCGTTCGCCTCCAAGCTGAACGCGCCGGACCTGACGTTCATCCCGATCTCGGCGCTGCACGGCGACAACGTGGTGGCCCGCTCGGAGAACACGCCCTGGTACAACGGGTCCTCCCTGCTCCACCACTTGGAGCACGTGCACATCGCCTCCGACCGCAACCTGGTCGACGTGCGCTTCCCCGTGCAGTACGTCATCCGCCCGCAGCGGGCCACCGACCCCTCGCTGCACGACTACCGCGGCTACGCGGGCCAGGTCGCCGGAGGGGTGCTCAAGCCGGGCGACGAGGTCATGCACCTGCCCTCGGGCCTGGCCACGCGCATCGCGTCGATCGACACCTTCGACGGGCCGGTCGACGAGGCGTTCCCGCCGATGTCGGTCACCCTCCGGCTGGAGGACGACATCGACATCTCGCGCGGCGACATGATCTGCCGCCCGAACAACCAGCCGCAGGTCTCCCAGGAGCTGGAGGCGATGATCTGCTGGATGGCCGACACCGCCAAGCTGTCCCCGCGCACCAAGCTGACCATCAAGCACACCACCCGCACGGCCCGTGCCCTGGTCAAGGACCTGCACTACCGGCTGGACGTCAACACCCTGCACCGGGACGAGACGGCCCAGTCGCTCGGCCTCAACGAGATCGGGCGGGTATCGCTCCGGGTCACCCAGCCCCTGTTCGTGGACGACTACGCCCGCAACCGCCTCACCGGCGGGTTCATCCTCGTGGACGAGTCCACCAACAACACGGTCGGCGCCGGGATGATCGTCGACGCCCGGTAGGCACACCCCGCCCGCGGGCCGGCGTGACCCCCTCCTCGTGCGCGACGGGGGGGGGTCACGCC
>NZ_JBFAAE010000111.1:0-14766 GCF_040639575.1 Streptosporangium sp. NPDC023825
AGCCGACAGATCCTCAACAGGGCAGCCAGCGCCAGTTGTCCCACGGGCCAAACTCACGCCCCGGGCGATACCCCACAAGTCTCACAGTTGTCCCACGCGGTCTCCATGAGGCACCGGTACTCGAAGGGGCGGACCTCCTTCAGGTACAGGTCGGTGTGGCGGTCGTTGGGGTCGCCACCGAGGGAGACGAGCAGCCGCTCGACGATGCATCGGGTCAGGGAGTCCTTGTCCAGGAACGCCCATCCGGTGATGTCGGACAGGAAGCGGGAGAACTCCGTCTTGCCCGATCCGGCGTACCCACCGACCAGGGCGAGGATGGGGCGGGGGCTGCCTCCGCCGTGTCGCCTGCGCCAGGCGTCGACCACGCGGCTACGCAGAAGTCCAGGAGGGGAGTCACTGGCCTCGATGCCGCCGACGGAGACCTTGGTGAACGTCTCCTCGATGACCAGGGCGGCGGCATTGTCGGCGGCCGGATCAGTGGGAGCGGGCAAATCGGAAATCACAATTTCCGCTTTCTGTGATTCACCGGGCAGGGCGGGACGAAACCCTAGTTCGGGCTCGGTGGCTTCATAGAGCAGGCAGTAGGCGCGCCGGTAATGCGGGCCGGGGAACACGGTTCCCTGCTCGTGTGCCCAGAGGGTTTGGAAGTTGGCGGCCGGGACGCTCAGGCCGTGTCGACCGGCCGCCTGGCGGAGTCGTTCGCCTGCGGCTTCCAGGGTGAGGCCGTGGGCGTCGCGGTGTTCGCGCAGGCGGGAGGGTATCCAGCCGGGTCGCTGGGTCGTCTTCGATTGCATACTTTCGCCTTCACGCTTCGGGGACGGTGCGCGGCGTGCGGTCGTGCATGTGAAAACGCATGTGTAAATGGTCGTTGAGGAGAACTGAAGAAGCTTAACTAGATCGGCGTGATACCGGAAACCCCCAGCTCACGGTGAACTTAAGGCATCGCGAAACGCGAAACACACCGCAGAGCAAGGGAGGAACCGATGAACGCCGACCCCCAGCGGATCATCTGGGAATTGACCGCGATTCGGGCAGAGCTGGACGAGTTGGCCTGCCGGATCGGTGAGATCACTTTGGCTCTGCGAAGACTGCCGCCTCCAGAGCGGCGAGTCGATCCCCCAGCTCTCTGATGCTCTGGCGCGTCTGGGCGAGCTGCTCCAGGATCTCGGCGTTCACGTCCAGCGCCTCGGGCTTGGAGGTCTCGGCGGGGACCTGGCGGACGAACACGCCCTTGCCCTGCTGGCCGATCACCAGCCCCTCGGTGCGGAGCACGCTGATCGCGGCCTTGACCACGCTGGCGGAGACGTCGAAGCGCTCGCCGAGCTGGGCGATGGAGGGCAGGGCCATGCCGGGGGCGAGTGAGCCGGCGCGGATCTGGCCGCGCAGCTCGTCGACGATCTGCAAGTAGGCCGGCTGGCCGGTCTTCTCCGCCATCTATGTCTCGTCTCGTCGCATCTGCCGCACCCGCTGCGTCGTGATGCACCGTCCTGCACCACGACTCCAGTTCAGCACACCCCGGTAAAGAAACCAACCAAGCCGTCAAGGAACTCATTGACAACATAGAATTCTAAGAGTTCTATGTGTTCCAAGAATCCCAGCCAGCAAAGGACCGATCATGCGCGCCATCCCCATCCCCGTCGACGTCACCAAGCTCCAGATCACCTGCGTCAAGGCCGCCAAGCCCCGCCTCGTCAACAAGGACACCGGCGAGATCAAGCGTGACAAGGACGGCAACGTCATGTACGAACTCACCTTCCTGTTCGAGGACGACCTCGGCCGGATGGAGCTCGTCAAGGTCAACACCACCCCCGAACCGCAGATCACCCCCGGCGAGGAGGTCGTCCCCGTCGACCTGGTCGGCTACGTCTGGGAGCAGGGCGGGCGCTGGGGCATCTCCTACCGCGCCTCCGCCTTCCACCCCGCCGGCGCTTCCCTCACTTCCGGAGCGGGGGCGAACCTGTGATCACCCTCGACCACCCCCTGTTCAAACTCCTCGCCATCCTGCTCACGCTCATCGCCTGGCGCCGCTGGGCCCCGGCCTCCTACTGGTACGCCCTCGTCTTCCCCCGTAAGGCCATCTGGCTGCGCTGGACCTGGCGGCACGTCGCCTCCGGCTGCGGGCTGACCAAGAAGCGGCACCGCTGGTGGTTCACCACCGTCCCCGGCCTGGTCGCCTCCACCGGCGTCGTACGCGTCAAGCGGCGCTTCCAGCGGGTCGCCGTCGACACCAAGCCCTGGATGGGCCTGCCCCGGCCCGTACGGCACGGCTTCCGCATCACCTTCCACCTCCTCGACGGCCAGGTGCCCGACGACTACGCCAAGGTCTGTGAACGGCTCGCGCATGCCTGGCGCATCGAGGCGGTTCGCGTCGTCGGCTCCCGCCCCGGCCGCGTCACCCTCCAGGGCATCACCCAAGACCCTCTGACCCACGTCGCCCCCGCCTGCCCACCGGCCGAACCGCGCGACGGCTGGCGGGCCGAGGACCTGCTTCGGCCCATCGTCGGCGTCCTGGAGACCGGTGCGGCCTGGCGAATGGACCTGCGGCTCATCCCGCACTGGATGAACGCCGGCGCCACCCAGTCGGGCAAGTCCAACCTGATCAACGCGCTCATCGTCGGCCTGGCCCCGCAACCGGTCGCCCTGGTCGGCTTCGACCTCAAAGGCGGCGTCGAACTGTCCGCCTACGCCGCCCGGCTCACCGCGCTGGCCACCACCCGCACCGAGTGCCTCGACCTGCTCAGCGACCTGATCGCCGTCATGGGCGCCCGGATGCTGGCCTGCCGCCGCTATGGGGTACGCGACATCTGGCAACTCCCCGATGCCGCTCGCCCCATCCCCGTCGTGGTCCTGGTTGACGAACTCGCCGAGCTGTACCTGACCGCCGACAAGGCCGAAAAGGATCAGGTCACCCGTACGGCCACCGCACTCCTGCGCATCGCCCAGCTCGGCCGCGCCTTCGGCATCCACCTGATCCTGTCCGGTCAACGGATCGGCTCCGACCTCGGCCCCGGCGTGACCGCGCTGCGCGCCCAGATCGGCGGACGGGTCTGCCACCGGGTCAACGACCCCGAAACCGCCGTGATGACCCTCGGCGACCTCGACCCCGACGCCCTGGTAGCCGCCCGCTCCATCGCCCCCGAACTGCCCGGGGTGGCCGTGATCACCGGCTCCGACGGCCGGTGGTACCGCGCCCGATCCGGCTACGTCTCCACCACGGCCGCCGAACAAGCTGCGGGCGCCTACGCCGAGATGGCTCCCTCGTGGAACCAGGTCGCCGCCTCCGGCCTCGGCCACGAGCTTCCCGGCGTCGACACCGTCGAACTCATCGCCTGATCTCTCAGACCTGGAAGGGGGAACCACCGTGACCGCGACCGCGCCTCGCCTGGCCGTACGGCTGGCCGACTCCGCACCGGTGCTGATCCTCGCGGCGATCGCCGGCGCGGCCAGCTTCACCCACATCCGCGACACCGCCACCGAACACGGACAGTCCGGCCCGATGGCCTGGGCCGTGGCCGTCTGCGTCGACCTCACCTGTGTCATGGCCGCCCGAGAACGGCAACGCGACAAGAAGAACGGACGGGAACGAGATGGCTGGATCTCCTGGCCCACCCTCGTCCTCGTCGGCGGGATCGTCCTGTCCCTGGCCGCCAACCTCGCCCAGGCCGAACCCTCGCCCTGGGGATGGATCACCGCCGCGACCCCGGCCGGCGCCTTCCTGATCGCGGTCTCCATGCTGGAGCGCCGCGCCTCCGAACCCCGTCCCGAACCGTCCCCGGTACCCGTTCCCGTTCCGGACCCTGTACCGCAGACACCGGCCCAACCCGCCGTACTCGTCCCCTCGCCCGTTCCCGCCGTACCGGATCAGAACGACACCGAGAACGGCCAGAACGGCACCGGACCGACGGGCGAGCTCCTCGACTACGCGCGCCGCGTCGCCGACGAACACCACGCCCGGCACGGCAGACCCATCACCCGCGACACCCTGCGCACCCGCCTCGGGGTGTCCAGTCAGCTCGCCTCCGACCTGCTGCGCACCCTGCGCGACAGCCCCCACCCCACCTGAAGGAGACCCTCATGCGCATCCGCCTCGACGGCACCTACGCCGAAATCGTCCACGCCGCCAACAAGATCCGCACGATCCTCCCGATCGGCTCGATCTCGCCGATCATCCCGCTCCACGAACGGCCACACACCTGGCGCGTGTTCCTCGATACCGCGCCCAAGCGCACCGGAAGCAGGTGGATCACATGACCGACACCCCGGACTCCCCGCCCGTCGACATCACGCCCAAGCGCTGGCGGTGCTGCCACTGCGGCGGTACCGGAGTCGACAGCCACGGCCAGACCTGCGAGCACTGCGAGGGCCTCGGCTTCAGCTGAGAGTTCTCAGCGCCCCCGGCGTGACCACACATCCGCCAAGACGTCCGCCACGTCGGGGGCCATCCCACACCGAACATCCACAGCCCGGAAGGGACACCCCATCATGCCAAACCCCCACGCGGTAGCCGGGATGATCACCCGGCTCCACGACCCCCAATACGCCCGCTGGGCCTCCCAGATCCGCCGGACCGGCGGCTGCCGACAGCCCATCCACCTGCGCGGCCACGTCCACCACCTCGACCCCGCCACCGGCAAGCGCCTGCACACCTACACCACCACGACCGAACCGGACGGCATCCTTCGCGTCCCCTGCAAAACCCGCCGCGCCTCCCGCTGCCCAGCCTGCGCCGAGACCTACCGGGCCGACACCTACCAGCTCATCCGCGCCGGCCTGACCGGCGGCAAAGGCGTCCCGACCTCGGTCACCGCTCACCCCTGCTTGTTCGTCACCCTCACCGCCCCCTCCTTCGGCACCGTCCACACCCGGCGAGAGAAGAACGGCACCGTCCTGCCGTGTCACGCCCGCCGCGACGCGAGCACCTGCTCGCACGGACGCGTTATGTCCTGCACCGCCCGGCACAGGGCCGACGACAACCGCCTCGGCGAACCGCTCTGCCCAGACTGCTACGACTACGCGGGCTCGGTGCTGTTCAACGCCACCTCCCCGGAGCTGTGGCGGCGCTTCACCGAAGCTCTTCGCCGCCGCGTCGCCAAGAACGCCGGGCTGACGCAGCGGGAGCTACGGCAACAGGCTGTCATCTCCTTCGCCAAGGTCGCCGAGTACCAGCGGCGCGGCGTCGTCCACTTCCACGCGGTCATCCGCGTCGACGGCCCCGAGGGGCCGGCCACGACTCCACCGGCCTGGGCGACGGCCGACCTGCTGACCGACGCCGTACAGCACGCCGCCTCCGCCGTCGCGGTCACCGTCCCCGCGGTACCTGGCGAACCCGCGCGGACCTTCCAGTGGGGCACTCAACTCGACGTCCGCGAGATCACCATGACCGGCGACCTCACCGACCAGGTCGTAGCCGCCTATATCGCCAAGTACGCCACCAAAGCCGCCGAATGCGTCGGCACCCTGGATCGGCGTATCAACCCCCTCGACGACCTGACCGCCCTGCCGATCCGTGACCACGCCCGGCGGCTCATCGCCGAGTGCCTGCGCTTGGGCGCCATCGACGAACTGACCGAACTCCGGCTCATCAAATGGGCGAACATGCTGGGCTTCCGCGGCCACTTCTCCACCAAGAGCCGCCGCTACTCCACCACCCTCGGCGACATCCGCGCCGCCCGCACCGAGTACATGCGCGGAGAAGCCATCACCACTGGCCGTCTGCCGCTATTCGACGAGGACACCGTGCTCGTCGTCTCGCACTGGGAGTACGCCGGACAGGGCCACTCGGCCGGTGACGCCCTTTTGGTAAGCGCCCTTACCGGAAACCATCTGCCTGCTCTCTCCGGGGGTGGCTCATGACCCGACTCCTTCTCACCATCCCCGAAGCCGCGGCTGCCCTGGCGGTCTCCCGAAGCAAGCTCTATCAGCTGATCGCCTCCGGCGCGGTCACCTCGATCCGGATCGACGGCTCCCGACGGGTCCCGGTCTCGGCTCTGCAGGACTACATCACTCACCTGATCTCGGCGGAGCGTGCGGCATGACCAACTCCCTCGTCGGCACCCCTGAGAAGCCGAACAAGAAGAGCGCCCCCAAGCTCCGCGACGGTGTCATGAAGCGCGGCAACACCTGGTCATACGTAGTTCGCGTCAAGGATCCAGAGACTGGCGAAAGCAAGCCCAAATGGGTGAGCGGCTTCGCTACCGAAGACGATGCCAAGGCCGCTCGCGATGAGGCCCGGGTGAAGGCTCGCCGCGGTGAGTACGTCGACCGGAACGCGATCACCGTGGGCGAGTATCTCGACGAGTGGATCGAGGGACACGCGGTCGAGATCAAGCCCAAGACGCTCAAGGACTACCGCGACATCATCGCCCGCTACATCAAGCCCCACATCGGGCGCCAGAAGCTTCAGGCCGTCCGTCCTGCCACGATCACGAAGCTCTACCGGGACCTGATGGCCGGCGGCGGCAAGAACGGCCGCAAGCTCTCGGCGCGGACGATCGACTACGTGCACGCGGTCCTCCGCAAGGCGTTCCGGGACGCGGTGGAGGTCGACCAAGTCCTTTCCTCCAGCCCTGTCGAGCGGGCCAAGCGTCCCCGGCGGGAGGTCCAGGAACCCGGCACGGTGTGGACTACCGACCAGCTCAAGACCTTCCTACAGATCATGTCCGCGCATCGACTGTCCGCCTTCTTCCACGTGGCCGCCTATACGGGTGCCCGGCGCGGGGAGTTGCTCAACCTGCGTTGGTCAGACGTCGACCTCGACGGCAAGCAGATCACCATCACCGGTTCGGCCGCCTTCATCGACGGCGAGCGCATCGAGGGAACCACCAAGAGCGGCCGGAAGCGCATCGTCAGCCTCGACGACGGAACGGTCAAGGTCCTGAAGGCACAGCGAAGCAGGCAGGCCGCCGACAAGTTGGCGACCGGGCAGGAGTGGAAGGGAGCGAGCGACCACGTGTTCACGACCGGCTGGGGTGAGCCCATCCACCCCGACACGGTCAGCTCACTCACCGCGACTATGATCCGCCGCTACAACGACCCGCCCAAAGGTCCCAAGCCTAAGCATCCACTTCCGCACGCCCGGCTCCACGATCTTCGGCACATCCACGCCACGACGCTGCTCCTGGCCAGCGTCCCCGTCCATGTCGTTGCTGCCCGGCTCGGGCATGCCGACCCGTCCATCACGCTACGCGTCTACGCCCATGTGATTCGAGCGGCGGAAGCCTCCGCAGCCGACGTCTTCGCCAACGCCATCGGTGAGTAGCAGGAGCCAAGCTGGCGGCAGAGAATCTGAACGATCGAGGAAACATGAGGGCCCTTGGCAGGCTGAGGCCTGTTCAGGGGCCTTCGTGTATCTGTTTAGACGGAAGATCCGAGTTCCTGGCGCTTGGTTCTCGGGGAAGGAGAGTCACTTTGTCAGCGGCGCTTACCTCGATCAGGACTGTCAGACTTGGATGGCAAACTGCCTGCCATGAGTCAGCTTGTCAGGAACATGCCGTTCCCTTTCCCCTTGAGCTGGGAGCCGTCGTTCAACGCACGGTGTCGAGTGGCCAGCTTCCTGCACTCGTAGTGATCCATGATGACGAGAACGACTGGCTGATTGGGGACGGGGTCACCGACGCGAGCGACCCCACGGCTTCGGCCCTCAGCCATGTGCAGCACGTGGTGGACCGCGACCCCACCGTGGCGGACACCGCCACCATGCCCTGCGGCTACGCGGCCCGAAGGCCTTCGCGGTCTGCGCCGTAGGTGATTGAGGAATGGCGCTATGCGGACGAGGACGAATAACGGATCTGTCGGCTGACCGACTGATGAAGGAGAATCAGTGGCGCTCACCTTTGGCGAGGCGATCGGACGACTTGCCGATCGCGCGGCAGCTCGTCGGCAGTCGGGAGCCAAGCGGCTGCGAAAACTCGCCGATCCAGCGGCGGGGCCGGCGTTATTGGAAGCGTTGCGGCGCGAAACCGGGGGTCCTCAGACGTGGGAAACCCTCTACCAGCTGGTGATGGCACTCGGCGCCTGCGACCATCGGGCGTCGGTGCCGTACCTCTACGAACTCGCGCGTCACCCCTTCAAAGCCACCATGGTCTACACAGCGATCGGGGATGCGCTCGTTCGGTTGGACCAGGAGGACGGCTCCACCCCGATTCTTTGGTGCCTCGACACCGGCAACGACCGGCTCATCGACGGAGCCTTCCGCGCGATGGCGATGTTGCACATGGTTCCCGACGACAAGACCATCGGCCGAATCCTCGATTTTCTGGCTCCCCGGCTACCTGAGGACGGACTCCGTTTCTGGCCTGCCGCGGCGGCGGCAGGCTGGCAGGGACAGCCCGTGCACGCCTTCCTCACCACCTGTGCCGCAGGCTCCCGGGAAGATGTCGCGGAGGCCGCCGCATCCTCGCTCACTGGGAAGTACAAGACCTATCGGCATCTGTGAGCGGATGGACACGGACTGACCAACCTAGGACGGCGTGCTCGCCCCGTGTGAGAAATCGGAAAGCAGCGGGAGCCCCCTGTTAGCAAGGGTGTTAGCAAGAAGCTCAGATGATCAAGAAACCAAGAAGGCCCCTGACGGCGTAATGCCTGTTCAGGGGCCTTCTTGCATGTGTGCGGCCGGAGGTACTCGAAACCCCAACCTTCTGATCCGTAGGTCCCCGAATAGTCACCAAAGGCGTTCAGACCAGTTCACCGCGCAGGTCGTGGAGGGGTCATCCGTTCATATCAGTCCAGCTCGGTCCGGGATTGTACGGCCCGATGGCTCCCAAGATGGCTCCCGGAAATGGACTTGCCGGTGCTCACGTGAGCTGCCCATACTCCTCGTGGTGATCCGCTCGGGAAGCCCGCCCCCGCACCTGCATGGTGAGCCGTACGGCAACGCGTCAGGGCACTGGCGCGGCGACGGTGTCTTGGAACTCGGCGGATCACCCAACGTACGGACTAGAAGATCAATCCGGCGCCTACTCCACCCACCACCAGCCGCCTCCAAGATCGTATGTGGCGCTGCCGAGATCACCGCTTGCCGTGTGGACCGTCGTGCCTCGACCATCGGAACCCGGTATATAGGCGATGCCCCTGCCGCTCTCCGCCCGCCAGTCCTCGAACACCGGCAGATAGAGAACGTCGCGTTGTGGCCGTACCTGGCCGTCTATCGACAGATACCTCATCCACCCGGGCACGGTGAGCGGCCGGCCGTTGCCATGGTCGGCGGCGAGTTCGGCGAAGGCATCCCGGTGCAGCCAGACCTGGCCCTCCGCATACAGGGTTTCCCAATGAGTGGTTCTGGCCACCGTTCCAGCGCCGAGGGCAAGCAACAGCACAGCATCACACCGACCGTAGGCCCTGAAGGACAGATAGGTCAGCGCCGCCACGGTCGACCAACCGATCATCCACAACCAGGCCACCATGATCGCAAACCAGGCGAACAGCTCGGCCACCCTGAACAACGGAATCCAGAAGTACTCCAGCGCCACCAGCACGAGCCACGCGAGCAACACCATCGTGAGCGCTGGCCGACGCAGGGGCTTCTTCTCACTGGATGCAATCGACACGGCGTGAAGTCTTCTGGAGCAACCAGCGGCCACGCCACACCGGGACAAGTAATTTCACACTGTTTGCACGATTTCCCTACATATCCATGGTGCTCAGTGGGCCGGTGCTGAGGAACGAAGCTCCGGACCGCCGATCGCCCCAACACCGTCCGGGCCTAACCATCGCCAGGCGATCGTGAGGCCAACGTCTGTGCGGCGACATCATCACTGCACCAAACCGCATTAGCAGCTCTGATCTTGCCCGTTCAGATCGGTTCCACCTGGACCAACGGGCGCGGCCGGTCCCTCCGGAACGGGGTTGAACAGGGCTGGATTGCAACTAAAACTGCAACTAGGAACCGGCTGTCACAGGCAGGCTGATCCCGGTGATGCGCGCGGCCCCGATAGGGGCTCGGATCTCGTGCATGGTGATCACATCGCCTGGCTTGAGGTGCCGCCAGTGCTCGAAGGTCAGGGGAAGTAATCTCACCGACCCACACCCGCCCGGCTCCAACGGATCACGACCTTCGACCCAGAGGCGGGCGATGCCAAGCAGGGGTTCATCCTTGGGCGTGCGAAGGCCGATGTCCCACATGGGCCGGAGCACTCCGCGCAGAGGTACGGGTCTCGTGCGGCCTCCGTCCTCGGTGCTGGTGAGGCAGAGATCGGCACGAACGGCACCATTGCGAGCCTCGCTACATCGCCATTCGCACCACTCGGCGTCCCCCTGAAGCCCCATCAGGCGAGCGGCATCGGCCAGCAGGCTCCAGAACTCAGGCAACTGAGGATGCGCGTCACCGAGCTCTTCGAGAAGGAGGAGGGCCGTCTCCCATTCGTCATGTTCCAGGTACTCCAGCACGTCAGCCACGCTGATGCCGACGTCCTCGGTCCGGACGTCGACAGGACAGAGCCGAGCAGCTTTCAGAAGCAGGAAATCCTGGAAGTCCACGGTCTGATTGTGCCTGGCTATGGTGGTAATCCTCAGCTCAGGCACCTCATGATCGGCAAGTCACCGAACGGCTTCCGCTTAGCTCGATCCGATGTCCTACGCCTCGTTGGCTCCCAATCTTAGAGGGCCGATGGTTTTACAGGACGTGACTGTTCCCGACATCATACGGCTCGTGACCTGCGACGCGACACCTCCACAATGCTCTCGCCACCATGATCATTGCACGCATATGGCACGTCACGGCAGGTGGGTTCGAAGGTCCAGCCAGCGATCGATCTGAGTTCTTACCGGACCTGCCGCCAGTCGATCGACGATCAACTCCATCGGGCCGAGGAAGCTTTTGCATGTGCGCAGAGCCAAGATCTCGTGTCGAGGGCGGGTGCGCCAATCGATCGCCCAGTCTCTGGCCTGCTCCAGTCCCAGGGGCAGAGCCTCCAGGACATTTGAGGCCAACCTGTCCGGGCTCCACAACAGATCATCGTCTGGGACGAGATCGGCAATCAGCGACGCTCGAAGATTAAAGCGACTCGCGTTCGCGCTCTTCGTGGGGTAGCCAGCCTGTTCGGCACCGTCGAGAGCGGCGAAAGCAACCCGTGCCCAGATCCGCCGGGCCTCACCTCGATTATGATCCTGCGCATAGCCCTGGTTGAGTTGCCACGCGCTCAACCACTCGTTGACGCGATCCGCGGTGACTTCTTCGCCGGTAATGCCTTCCACACCCTTCAGCATCACATCCAACGGCACTGGGCCGCATTTTGAATCAGGACCCAGTCTGCGGAGCGCCGTTGTGAGGGCGTATGGCGATGGTGCTGACGGTGCCGTCGCCCCAGACGGTGGTGTTCATCATCATCTGCCCGTCCAGGGACACCATCGTGAACTCTGGCACGAAGCGCGTCGTGAACATCGTCGCCATCCAGCTTCGCAGCTGATCTACCTCGCTCGCGACCAGGTCCCATTTATCAAGGAGTCGCACCTGGGCCCAAGCTCTGTGGACCTCCCGATCGTCCCCGTCATCGCTTTCCGTGTAGGTGACCCCGAGCAGAAACTCGCGGTCATCGTCGAAGAGGCCGTACTCCGTCGCCATCCGGAACCAGCCCGCGTTGAGCTTGTCGGCCATGTCCGGGGCGTCGACATCGGCTATCTCATCTGGGAGAGAATCGAACCGGCCGTGCTCGGGGCCCGCACTCGCGGCGGAGTATCCCGGTGGTAGTGGAGGCAATCGGACGTCCTCCCGACTCCTCCGCTGTATGAAGCGGAACCCGGCGGGCGCGAGCAAGGCGGCCATTTCGGCATCGGTGAGCGTCACAGACGCACGATAACCGAGGACAGAAGCCTCGGGCCGCCAGCCTGATCTGGAATCCGAGGCCGATGCGTACGTCCTGGAAGGATTTCCTCCGGACGCGGACAGTTGGGGTATGTGGACTATGGGGTCACCACTCCTCTTCGCACCGCCACGGACGCGCGATTGCCTGGCCACCTTGCTCCCTGAGTTGCGCCTACGGTGGAAAGCATGGCGATCGACCACAGACTGAGTCCGACCTACCTGCCGACGACCGGCCTCTTGACACCGACACCCTCAATCGCAACGCGCTCCTGCGCTGCCTGGGAGAACGCAGTTTCGCCCTGCTCACACAACGCTGGCGTATCCTCCGCCAAGTCCAAAAACCAGTCACATCATCAGATCTATGCTTATTCTCACCCATTTCAGGCGCGACTATCTGACGTGAAAGTTGCCGAGATCACCTCATTGACGACCGTAAGAAATCTTTAACTAGTAAGCTCTCATACCTCGCTGGAGCCGTTATGAAGCCTTCCACCTAACCGAGGGCTTCTCGGGAAGAGCCTAACTTGGAGGCGGAAGATGGAGACTCGACTCACAGTTGCCGACGGCCCAGACTCATCTGGACATTTGGAATCTCTGCGTGACTGGCTTGGAATGGAGCCGGAGATCAGAGGGCGAGTGCGCAAGTCTGCACCGCTACCCAAGGAAGGCGAGCTTGGAGGAGTTACCGACGCTGTGATCGTCGCTCTCGGCTCCGGAGGAACATTGTCTGCCCTCGCCATGTCGTTGAGGACTTGGTTGTCGCAGCCACGCAGATCGGATGTCACCATTCGGGTTGAGATCGGAGATCGAAGTGTCGAGGTCGATGCCAAACGCGTATCCGAGGGCCGGATCGAGGCTCTTCTGGAACAAGCCTTGAACGACAAGTCGTTGGGCTGAGCAGTGCGGCTTCCCGAGCGTGAACGTTCTCGTGCCGTACTCATAGGGACCAGCCAGTACGTCGACGGCAAACTAACCCAGTTGCCAGCGGTTCGCCAAAACCTCCACGATCTCACCGCCGTGCTTACCGACCCTGTATACGGAATTTTCTCTCCCGAACACTGCCTCACGCTGGCGGACGAGGGGGATGTGCGTCGGCTAGGCAGCCAACTCAGGGAGGCCGCCAGCGAGGCGGAGGACCTACTTTTCGTGTACTACGCGGGACATGGGCTGGTCGGGAGCCGACGACACGAGCTTTATTTGGCTCTGCCTGACAGTGAATGGGATGCTCCTGAGTTTAATTCGCTGGAGTATGACAAGCTTCGCGGAGCGATTCTCGACAGCCCAGCTCGCAATAGGGTCGTAATCCTTGACTGTTGTTTCTCGGGCCGAGCGATAGGCGATCTCATGGCTGACCCGAGCACTGCGGTGTTGGGCCAGCTTGATGTCAATGGTTCCTATATTTTAACGTCTGCGCAGGGAAATGAGGTTGCGCTCAAGCTGCCTGGGGAGAAACACACAGCCTTCAGTGGCCGCTTGATTAAACTGCTCCGTGAGGGAGTGTCCAACGGTCCCGAGCTATTGACGATTGATTTCTTGTACCAGAGACTTCGGCTGACCATGCAAGCCGAGAAGCTCTCGGTGCCCAGTCGGCGTGCTATACAGTCCGCCGGCCTGATTGCGTTGGCGCCCAATCGAGCAGCCAGCCAACAGCCCGATACAGCACGTCCGCCAGAGCCAGTCAGAACGACCGGCTTGAGATGGGATGTTGGGCGTTCCCATCGTGGCAACGATGAGGGCGTCTATGTAACCTTTGAAGCACGTCATAGGACCTATTGGGTCTTGACGTTCCTCATGACGCTGTTGGGACTACTCATGGTTCTTCTCGCCTTTACGCCAGACCTCTCGGTACTTGCGCGAATTGCCTTTGGCGTTGGAGCCACCTTTTCTTTGTTATTGACTTTAGGATTCGCGCAGATGGCACGGGCTCCGATCCGTCTAGAGGTTGGAGCGCAGGGCGTGCAGCTCTTCGCACGTAGTGGGACGACATGGATTCCTTGGTCGGTGATTAGCGCTATTGACATCGAGCAGGTCAATGGTAACCCTCATGTCGTGGTCTGGCTGGAGGAAGCTGATATTTTCCCCGACTTCGACACTTTCGGAGGCGGAGCCAGGTTTATACCCAAACAGGGCGCCATCGCGCTCTGCCCCATAAATGTTCTGCGCGCAGGCCGGCACGAGATAGCGAAAGCCCTGAGAACGTATGGAGGGCAACAGGTCAAGAAGAAGAACGCGTGAGTTAACCCTAAGCCGTATTCATAATCGTTTAAGTTTCGGAACTACGAGCAGCACGGTCGATCTATGATTTGGTGCTTGAGTGCCGATTGGGCTCGGAGGCTTCAGCCGTCGTAGTCCTCGAACTCCCACTCTCCGATCCGACCGATCTTCTCGGCGAGTTCGCTCCACGTCGGAGCCTCCAGCACCGCTATCCGGTCGCTCAGCCACGTGGTCACCTCGGCGGGACGCAACTCGGGCACGAAGAGCCGGTGGCGGCCGATGAGGAAGGGATGACGTCGCAGCTGATCGGCGAGGGCCGACGGGGTGCAGACGGTGAGCTGGAACCGTTCCTCGCTTGGCTCTCCCTGCGGGCCGACGTACATCTCCAGCAATTCGCAGGCATGGGCAGGATCCTCGATGCTCCGTCCGAGTTCGAGGTCTGGCCATCGGAAGGTTCCCACTCGTGCTCTCATCACTCAATGATCGCGCAACAGGGGGAAGCCATGATCGGGCTGCCAGGTTGGGAAGTACATGAACCATGGCGCGTAGGGGCGCTGAACTAGGGTTCAGGCTGGTCACGAGTATTCACGGCGAATTCTCCGTCGCCGAGACCAGTGGCACGGTAGTCATGGCCCCGAGCTCTGCTGCTCGACGGATTCAGCGATCGTGCGGAGTCGTCGGATCTCGCTGAAGATCTCCTTGTCGGTGAGTACGGAGATGATCGTCAATCCTTGCGGACCGCCTGGCTCTCTGTG
>NZ_JBFAAE010000112.1:0-14728 GCF_040639575.1 Streptosporangium sp. NPDC023825
CTGCAGCCCCGCCAAGGCCGGTCACTTGTGCAAGGCCATCGCCGTCCTTCAAAACCACCGCATCGCGCAGGTCGCCCGAGGATGAAAAAGGTTCAGTGTTCATCCCCTGAAAGTGTGGAGACTCGGCTAAGCGGCGATGGTCTTCTGAGATTTCACCTTGGTGGCTGTTCGGGCGGTCATGATCTGCTGCTCGCAGACGATCGGGGGTAGCCTGTCGGTGGCGCTGTGCCGGCGGCGGGTGTTGTAGAAGTCGGCGATCCAGGTTGCGATCTTCAGGCGGGCTTCGGCGCGTGTTGTGAAGCGGTGCCGGTGGACGTATTCGACCTTGAGGGTGGGGTTGAACAACTCGGCGGCGGCGTTGTCGAGGACGCGACCGAATCGGTCAGGTGGTGGGGTAGTTGGTCTCAGGGTCTTTACGCAAGGTGACGGTGACGGCAAGACCAGCATGACGGGTCATGGGTCCGTCGGTAAGAATGCCGAGCTGAATGGCCAGGTCTCGGCTGAAGAGATCGACGGTGGCTTCGACGAGGTCGGCGAGTACGGCGATTGCGGTACGGGCGCGGATCCAGGCGGTCATGGTAAGGACGGCGGTGATGGGCAGGGCGGGCCACCACCACCAGGCGAGCGGCAGGTACAGGATCGCCCATCCGGCTAGGCGGGCCGCAGTGCTGTAAGCATTATGGGCAGTGGTTAGCTCGGTACGGGCGGTGTCGGGAATGATTAGCCACAGTCGTGGCCAAGCGCTAGTGAGGTCAAGGTCATAGGCTTGGTAGAGGCGTTGGTCGGCGGCATGTAAACGGTCGGCGATCCAGGTGGGGCGTTGAGGGCGGAGTAGACCGATCGACTGGCGGGCGGCAATCGCTGCCGCTACATCAGGGGGTGACTCTCCTGATGCGGGGCGGGCGCGGGCGGCCAGGGTGGTCTGGCGTCGGACGCGGGTCTGGGCATTGTCCCAGCGTCGTTGCCGGTGGGCGGTCAGCCATCGGGCCGGGCGATGCCGTCCCTTGGAGTTCCAGGCGCGTTCGAGCAGCCATCCCAGCGCGCCGGCGGCGAGCCCGGCCGCCCCGGCGGCAGCCAAGATGGCGACGACAGCCAAGAGGAGCACTCTGGCGTTGGCGGCGGCGGGTTGGGCGGTGAGGCGGTCCATCTCCTTGAGGAGTGTTTCCGGGCACAGGGCGTTGTCGTGCTGCAGCACAAGGGCGATGGTCAGGCAAACCAGGTAGATCAGGCCGGGAAAGACCAGCAGGGTCAGCCAGCGTTCGGCAAGTTTCTTTCCCAGCTCGTCGAAGAACCCGCTCATGTCGAGACGCGTATCAAGGCGAGCGATTGTCCGGTCGCCGCGCACACCGATGGTTGGTCTGGCCGGGTCTGTAGGTCCACCCGGGTGCACGGGGTGGGGGCCGGGCAGGTCCATGCGTGCACGACCGGATGCCCGTCGCTCCAGCCGATGATCGGTTCGTAGGCGCGAGTGGGCAGGGTGATCGCGCCCCCCGCGATGACGGCCATCGCTTCGTCGAACGCGTCCAGAAGGGGCGGTAGCGCGTTATGGTCACCGGCACTGATCGCAGCGACGATCCGCTGTAGCAGTGTTCCGGCACCGACCTTTTCGGCGGAGTCCCACAGGTCGTCGTCCGTTTCCAGCAGTGTGCACAATCGTTCGACTCGCTCGGCCGCCTGTGTCACCAGCCGCCCCTTTCGTCGTGGGGGTGCCGCGCCGTACCGGACATCGAAGCTCACTCGTGGGCGTAGTGCGCTCATCAAGAGTGTACGGCGAGCGGATCATCGCCAATCAATTTTTGGTGGCCGCTTACGGCCTTCCGGTCAACCTAGGGCGATAGCGCATCGTCCAACACAGGCCAGCGTGGAAGGCGAGGGCGACGGGCACGGCGGGTGGCGTAGGACAAGGGAGACCTGGATATGAGCGAGCGAAAAGGCTTGATCGCTGCGATCTTCGCACGGCTGTCGCGGCCCCGGACCGATGCCTTCCTAATATGGAACCAGCGAGCGCTGAACAATCTTTTCTTTTATGAAAAGACCGGCGATTTGACCGCTCTGAACGAATCGATAACTTCGTCTCGCCACTTTTTGGCCGTCACACCACTTGGCCATCCCGACCGTGCTGCGGCCCAGTGCAATCTTGGGCTTGTTTTACGAGCACTGTTCGAGAGAACCGGTGAGACAGCAGCGATAGAAGAGGCTGTCGAACTGTTTCGTGACGCTGCCGCCATCACCACGGACACCCCTGTCCTACCGGACGGCCCTGAACGTTCTGCGATGTCCTTCCATCTCGGTGCTGCCCTGCTGCTTCTGTTCAAGCAGACCGGAGAGTTGTCTGCGATAACCGAGGCGGTCGCCGCCGCTCGTTTTTCCGTAACAGCCGCCTCATCCGATCGCCCGGATCGGGGAGCGCGCTTCAATGGTCTCGCAATGGTTTTACTGGAACTGTTCCGGATAAGCGGGGATTTGGCTTTGATAAATGAGGCGGCCACCGCCGGACGCGCCGCTGTCGCTGCCACCCCGCCTGATGATCTGAACTACGGCACGCACTTGAATACTCTTGGCGTCATTTTGCAGAAATTGTTCCGGGCAAGCGGAGATTTGTCTTCGATAAATGAGGCGGCCACCGTCGGACGCGCCGCTGTCGCTGCCACCTCTCCCGAAGACGCCGTCTATGGCGGGATGCTGTCCAATCTCGGAATCACGTTGCGTTTGCTGTCTGGACAGAGTGATGATTTTGAGGCGTTGATCGAGGCGATCGAGGTCGGTCGCGCGGCTGTCATGGCCACCCCGTCCGATGATCCTGACCACGCAGATTATTTGTCCAATCTTGGTAACAGCCTGCAGACCATGTTTGCGCGTACCGGCGAGTTCGGGTATCTGACAGAGGCGATTGAGGTCGGTCGTGCCGCCGTCACGGCTTTCAACGCTTTTCCAAATCACCCTGGCCGCCCCTCGATCCTGTCGAATCTGGGAGGGTTTTTACGAGTTCTGTTCGACTGGACAGGGCAGACGGAAGCGCTGACCGAAGCTGTCGCGATGATGCGTGATGCCGTATACGCCACTTCTTCCGATTCTCCTGAGTATGGAAAGTTTTTGGCCAACCTCAGTAGCGCCTTGCAAGCTCTGCACGTGAGGACGGGAAATTCGGAAGTGCTCGTTGAAGCAATCAAGGTAGGCCATGTCAGTATCGTCTTCACCCCTGTGGACCATCCTGAGCGTGCCATGCGATTGTCCGTCCTTGGAGGGGTTCTGCAATTGTCTTTCATCAGGACCGGAGATGTCGAATTACTGAAAGAAGCAATTTCGGTAGGGCGTGAGGTTATATCGCTGGCTCGCGACGATCGTTATAAATATTTGTCCAACCTCGGAGTCTGCCTGATGATGCTGTTCATGAAGACCGGACAGCTGTCGACATTGACTGAAGCGGTGCAGATAATTCGTCAAGCGGCCGCTGCCGCCTCACCCGGTGATCCCGACCGTGCTCAAATCTCGGTCATCCTCGGGGACGCCTTGCAGGAACTGTATGAAAAAACCAAAAATGTGGATCATCTGGTCGAGGCCAGGAAATGCTTTTCCGAGGCGGCGGATCAGGTGGCCACCCCGGTAAGAATACAGATGGCAGCCAATCGTGGTTTGGCGAAGACGGCGATGTGGGCGGGTGACAGCAGAGGGGCGTTGGCGGCCTACGAGAAAGTGATCGCGTTTTTGCCTCAGATGACACCACGGCGACTACGTCAGACAGATCGTCAGTACGGGCTGGGAGAGACGGCCGGTTTGGCCGCCGAGGCGGCTGCGGCGGCAATCGCGGCCGGCCGGCCCGAGTATGCGGTTGAATTACTCGAACAAACACGCGGAGTGTTACTCGGTGAAACCATGGCCGCCCACGGTGATTTCATCGAACTGCAAACTCGTTCTCCCCACCTGGCAGCTCGATTCGTCCAGCTGCGCGACGCGCTCGACGCCGCCGAGCACACCGGCTTCGCCCCATCGGACACAGGCGGCTTGGCACTGAGTACGCAGGAACGGTGGCCGCTTGGCGACCCGCACCGACAGGAGTCCCGCAGCGGGCCGGAGGCATCGATAAGGCAGGTCGCCGCAGAACGTCAGCGGCTCTCCCAGGAATGGGACCAGCTGCTTGCCCAGATCCGCGCCGTTCCTGGTCTGAAGCAATTCTTGCTCCCCCCGCCGATCAGTCAGCTGCAACGGCAGGCCAGTGGTGGTCCGATCACAATGGTGAACATCAGTCCCTACCGATGCGATGCGTTAACGCTTACCGACGACCCCGACCATCCCGTGCGGCTGACAGAACTACCCGGCGTCACTCACGATGTCGTGCTCGATCAAGTCGCCCGTTTTTTCTCCGCCACCCTTTCTGTAGACAAAGGCCCACTGGGAGAACGCCGAGCCGCCCAGCAGCAAATCCAGGCGGTACTAAGCTGGCTCTGGGACGAGATCGCCGCTCCCGTCCTACAAGACCTCGGCTTCACCGACCGACCGGAAGACGACCAGAATTGGCCACGCCTGTGGTGGTGTCCGGTAGGGGACGCGACGCTCCTGCCGCTGCACGCCGCCGGTCACCACGCCGAAGGTCATGGTGCCGAGCCACCGCGAACGCTGCTGGACCGCGTGATCCCCTCTTACACTCCAACGATCCGAGCCTTGGGCTACGGTCGCCAGGCCCACCTGAGCACCTCCTCCCCAGGAGCCGACGACGGCACCCGTTCGGCTCTCATCGTCGCCTTGCCAGAAACCCCTGGAGCTCCCGCGCTGCCCGGAGCTCATGCCGAAGCAACTCGTTTAGCTCAGCTTCTACCTGGCTCTCTCACCCTTGCCGGCCACCATGCCACCCACGACGCCGTTCTAGCGGCCCTGCCCAAATACCCGCTCGTACATCTGGCCTGCCATGGGCTTACCAACTGGGGCATTTCCTCGGAGAGCATGCTGTTGTTACACGATCACGCTATCCAACCGC
This sequence comes from Streptosporangium sp. NPDC023825, assembly GCF_040639575.1. Lineage (NCBI taxonomy): Bacteria > Bacillati > Actinomycetota > Actinomycetes > Streptosporangiales > Streptosporangiaceae > Streptosporangium > Streptosporangium sp. NPDC023825. Next base: position 4,973 of record NZ_JBFAAE010000112.1, read on the forward strand.
TCACCGTCGCCGTCATCTCGCGACTACGCATTCCCAAGGCGCACTTGGCTTACCTGTCGGCGTGCAGCACCACCACCACCGGCGATCCCCGTCTGGTCGACGAAGCCGTGCACATCACCGGCGCTTTTCAGCTCGCCGGATACCAGCATGTCATCGGCACCCTGTGGCCTATCGGCGACGCCGCCGCTGTTCGCATCGCCGGCGAGGTCTACACTCACCTCACCAACGATGGCACCAAACCGCCCCACACCGACCAAGCCGCCCTCGCGCTGCATCACGCCATCCGAAGGCTGCGCGATGACCATCGCTCCAACCCCGCCATGTGGGCCGCCCACATCCACGTCGGCATCTAAACGATCGTCGCTCATGAGCCGAAGCAAGAGCGGCTTTAGGCTGGCCGCAGTTTTCCCGGCACGCCCCGGCGCGAGGCGGCTGGGCGCCTCCTGAACAGGGTCTTCTCAATAACCCTGCGCGCCTATGTCCGTAAATCCTGACCGTACTCCGATAAGAGCCTCAACGGCCGCCATTGCGGCGCTCGCCCCCGGGAACCACGCCGCAGGAAGCGGCCATGGTGCCGACACCGATGATCTCGTCGGGTTGAGCCACCGCGGCGGCATGGGGGGCGATCTTGTGCTCGATTCGGCGGGACACGGCCTCGATTCGAGTAGTGAGGTCATCGACTCGATAGGTCATCATCTGGCATAAGAAGCCGTGCTCATCGGTGAAGTGACCGGTGAGTGCTTCTTGCAGTAGGAGGATCTTCGAGCGCATCGGGCCGTGCGCCATCGCGGCCAACACCTTAGGATCACGCTGCCCGCCGATCAATGCGGTCAGCATCTCGCGGCTGGAGGCGCCGAAGATGTCGCTGATCACACTGGGTAGCTTGATCTGCGCGCCTTCCAGCAGTTTTTCCACGCGCTGTTTTCGCGGGTGCGCTCGTGCACCAGGCTGCGCCAAAAGCAGGTCAGGTCGCGTAGCTGGCGGATCGGCTTGGGGCGGACCATGCTGGGTCGGCACATGCCCCGTTCGACGACCTTGCCCAGCTACACCGCGTCCAGCTTGTCGGTTTTCGGGCGGCTGGGGACACTCTTGACGTGCTTGGCGTTCAGTAGCCAGCAGGTGAATCTCTCAGCCTCCAGCAGGTAGTAGACCGGCTTTCAGTAGTACGGCGTCGACGCCCTCTCGGAGCTCCTGAAAAGCTACCTCAAGCGCATGCAGTATCAGCCTAACCTGCTCAACGCGTTCATCGCCAAGATCGGCCTGAGTCTCGAACCATCATAACCTCAAACCTTCTTAATCAGCACGGCCTTCAAAACTGCTCACCTTTTCCGACGGCATCGGGTTGTTGGCGGTCGCGAATATTGCAACAATGGAGACAGCAACTTTCCGGACAATTTTTCGACGGTCGGCCTCACTGTCAGCCTTTTCATCGCAACATGATTTCGGCCAGGAGTAACTAGGGGGTTTCATATGTCCGATTCCATCGAAAGGTATATGCTCAGAGGAAAGGAGAACTGGGATACCTCCTATGTCCTCTGGGAGCGGAAAAACCTATGGGGTGACCCCGCAGTGCCATTCACAGCCGACGCCGTCGAACTCTTCGCCGCGGATAAGGCGCTCAAGGTCCTTGACCTTCCCTGCGGCGACGGCCGCAACCTTCCGCCGCTGGCTAGTGCGTTCACTGCAGTCATCGGGGCCGACAGTTCGAAAAATGCCCTCAGTTTAGCACGGAGCGTCACCAGGAGTCAGCCACTGCACAACGTCATCCTCAGCGTCGCGGACGTCTATGCTACAGGTTTCGTCGACGAAACTTTCGATGGCATCTTCTGCTGTGACCTTCTCGGGCACCTAGCCGATCCCGTCGGAGCCCTGCGGGAACTGCTTCGCATTTGCCGCGACGGTCACTGCCTGGTCGCTAATGTGTTCGCGACGGGCGACTCCACACGTGGCCTCAACATGGTTCTGGTCGGCGACGAAGAGTACATTTTCGACGAACGGTTCTATTTCAGATTCTACGATCGGGAACGTGTGGTGCGCATGCTCGACGAGGTCGCCGCCGAGGTCGTGTGGCTCAAAGAGGTGGCCTGGATGGAGCCGCCACACGAGGGCTACCGCGAATATGAGCACGAGCATCGAAGCTGGCTTTTCGCCCTGCGGAAGAGGGCGACGTGACAGCCATCGCGAGTGGAGTCACACGAAGACGAACCTAAGTGTTGCTGGCACCACGTAGCAGTACTTTGCCTGTGGTGTGGTCAAAATGGCGATGTCTCTTTCCTGAGCAATCAAGATGACCTCAGAACTGGCCAGGACGGTGTCGCCCACATACCCTGAGACCGTCCTCGTGTGAAAAGCCGCCCCGGCGCGCAGAGCGGTTGACTCCGACAACTCCTGGACGCGCACCCCAGCAAGCGTCACGAGCTCGCGCAGGCACCCAGAAACATCGTCAAGGTGTGAATGATGGCATGCTCTGTCGCCGCACGATGTGAGGCCGTGCGCGCTGGCCAGCGAGAGGGCGGGAACGATCAAAGTGAGCGCCCCCTCGCTGGCCAGCTCCCGATAAGCACGGGCTGCGGCTCCGTGCTTGGTGGCCAAATGGTAGATGGCGTAGGGATCCGCGACAAGCGTCGACCTCGACGAGCCCATGCCGTCATTCCTCGACATCGTCCTGGGGCACTGCCTGCTTCAGAACCTCGCGGACGGTGTCGTCGCTTACAGCGCCGCTCAGCCGCAGGGTCGTCGTCTTCCCGTTGTGAGTCGTCTGAAAGACGATGATCCGCCCACGTTCTTTAAGCCAAGCCTTGATGACCTGTGCGACTATGGGCACGGCCGATGCCGGCACCAGCAGTGACAGCAGGTCCATGGGACTTTTGGTGGCGGACTCCGCAGACGTATCACGCTGGACCGGGCTTAGGATTCCTCCCGCAGCCCTGATGTTGCTCAGGAGCCACTCACGATGCACAGGAAGGATCTGCGGGAGACGCACAGGATCAGCGGTGTCGACGTTCATCAACAAATCGGCCATATGAGCCTCGCGATGTATGTGTTCGCTTTGTTCTGGTTGCGGTTCAACCCGGAGGTAACTCACCGAACCGGCCGATTAGCTCAGGTGAAAACGGCGACGATCTCTCCGAGCGGATCGTTGATCGCGCGGACTTCGCAGGGTCCATTGATCCACTTGGTCTGTACGAGGCTACCGAGCAGAACGAACTCGCCTGCGCGAAGACCATTGATCGTCCGGTCCGCTGCGTTGTTCGCCAGCCACGTAAGCGCGTCCAGCGGATTTCCGAGTACGTCGGAGCCTACGCCCGACCCAACCGAGGTGCCGTCGATCAACATGGAGGCGGACACCTGCGAGAGCTCGAACGGATCGAAGTCTGCGATCTCCGGTCCCAGGACGCATCCCGCGCCGAAGAAATCGTCGGCGATCAGCGTGGGCGCTCCAAGCTTAGTGAAGTCTGCGTAGCGGTCATCCACGATCTCGATGGCGACCATGCAGGCTCCGACCGCACACGCGACATCCTCGCGGGTGAAGGCGGTGGCTCTCGGCGGCAGATCCTCCGCCAGACGGACAGCGATCTCGCACTCCACGCCAACCCTGACGAAGTCTGACAGGGGGAAGGTGCCGTGCTCGTGTTGCACGGTGCCCTCATAGACGCCCCCTCCGCAGGGATTGGGGATCTTGAGATAGTCCTGCATGACCTTGGTCGTGCAGCCGATCTTGTGCCCCGATCTCCATCCCAGACTGGTTAGCTGGAGCTCTGGCGCGAGAGCGTCCTGGATGGCGTAGCCCTCTGCTTCGGAGTTTGGCCGCGCCTTGCTGTCGAACCCCTCAAACGGCACGTGATCGAGCCGCGTCCTGACCAACGCATCGACGGCCAACTTCGTGGCTGTTTCGCGCATGCTTGCACCTCCTTTTAGGAATCGTTCACAATGTCGAGGATTGACGACATCAATTCAGTCGTTGGCGATTATGTAGACATTGACGAACCAGCTCTCGACCTTCGCCCATAGCAGATGTCCACCGATGCCTTTGTGATCCTCGCCTGTGAGTACGCAGTGAATATGAGGTTTTCCTCCGACTATTTCCCCCGTGCCGGTGAGCTGGACTGGGAACTCAAATTCTGTTCGCACCTCCTTCATGGCATCATATGCGGGCATGTTGACCACCCCGCAGGAATCCACTGCTCCGATAAGCGAAACGATGGCTCCACTAGTGATTTCGAGTAGCTGGAGTTGCCGAGCAATGCTCGTGAGAAGCTCTTCACCCGGCTGGACAGATATGAGCTGCAATTTGGAATCCCATCAAAAAGGGCACAACGATTATCGAGACGCAACAGTGCGCGGATGCGTCTCGGAGCACACGGCAAGTATCCACTCCTAGCTAGTGATGCACAACACCTGCAAGTAGATAGGATACACAAAGCCGAAGATCACATCTGTCCTGATGTGCCCACTAAAATCTATTATCGGTCATACCATAATCCTTGAGATCGATGCATACTAATCCCATGCTGGTGCCAACCGCTATTACATCGGAGGCGACAACATCTAGATCGAATATAGCGCAACCTAGATCTATAACTTCCGTATCCTGCATGTCGAATTTGTGGGAGGTCCACCTCGACACCCGTACCGTGTGATCTGCAGAGGCCGAGACGATGCTGACGGCCGACTCGTCTCCGGTAATCGCCACGGAGGTCACAGCACCCTCGTGCCGGATGACGGGAAGGACTCTCTGCTCTTGCTCGGCGGGCCGGTAGATCATTCCTACGCTGCCGTCTTCGCAACCGAAAGCCATGATGTTCCTCCCTTTCATCCGGCCGCCTCGGAGAGAAAGGATTGCAGAATCACAAACCACGAGAGGATCCGCTATAAGAGTTGGAGAAGAGAGCTTCCATTTGCGAATGGTCCAGTCAGCGCTGCCGCTGACAAGGATGGCGCAGTCTTCGGTTCGCAGGAACTCCATACTAGTCACCCAGCCATCGTGACCGAGAAATTCGACCTGCTGCTGGAAGGTATCGAGTGACCATACTCTTACCGTATGGTCACTGCTAGCCGTCACGATGGAACGTTCCGTCATGGCGCCTTCCAGTAGCAGGACGGCGCATATCCCACCGTCGTGGGCTTGAAACGACCGCCGCGAATGGCTTAGGTCGTGCGCGTCCCAGATATGGATCGAGCCGTCCCAGCAACCCGAGGCGGCGACCAGACGATCACCGAAGCGCTTCATGTGTAAAGACGAGACTGGACCGGCGGGAGAAACGCCGACATGGCCCATGAGCCGTCCGTCGACGGCGCTCAGGGTCCTCAGCACACCATCACGGCCACCCGAAATTATTTTGTCATCTCTACCATCCGCGGCCGCTGAAACGGCGACGACATTACCGGTATGTCGGGATTCGACCTGTTTAGATTTCGTCGGATAACGATCCCAAACCCTGACGGTGTTGTCCCAACTGGCGGACAGCAGCAATCTGCGACCTTCGACGTCGCAGTCGACGAGCCCCATAATGCCGTCGTCGTGACCGAGCAACGGAGCGAACACTTCGTGGCCCATCTCGATGTCCCAAAACCGGATAGATCGGTCCCAACCACCCGAGGCGATTACTGATCGTCCATCCAGAGTCGCTGGGGCGACGGTCATCACGGGGCCCTCGTGTTTAGTGATGGCGGGCCTGATCTCCACGCCGAGCTCCGGGTCCCAGAACCGGATGCTGTAGTCCCAGCTACCCGAGACGACAATCACCCGGTCGCCGAGCCGAGTGGTCGTAAGCGCGTAGACACCGCCTTTGTGCCCCTTGAGCGTGGCGACCAGGCCTCCGGTCTCCACGTTCCAGACCCGAATGAGGTTGTCGTCGCCGCCGGACACCACATACGTGCCGCCGGAGGATTCGTAGAACGCGACCATGTTCACCCAGGCGCCGTGTTCCATGAGGCGCAGGCAGCTAGCTCCTGTCGCGTCGGGGACCCAGAGCCGGATCCGACCGTCGTTGCCAGCCGAAGCGAATATCGACGTGCCGCGATACCGCCCGCCGCGGATACACCTAATGTCGCCGTCATGAGCACTGACCGGTGGGAACAACGGTGCTCCTGTGGAAAGGTCCCAGATGCGAAGGGTGCCGTCCGCACCGCCGGAGACAACGGCACCGACCCCGTTCACCTCGCCTGTTGCCACAGCACGTACCCCGTTGGTGTGTCCGAAGCATTCGACGATCTGCCCGCCGTCGCTGACGTCCCAGATCCGTACGACGTTGTCCCAGCCGCCCGAGATGGCGACGACCCTGCCCGCGACCTTCCCCACTGTGAGGTCCCTGGCGCCGCCGTGGTGACTGCCGAGGATCCGGTAGGACCCGACCTGCTGCCAGTTGGCCCATCGCAGCCGCCACGGACGCTGGTCCTGGATCTGGCGGAGCGCGCTCACTAAATTCTCGGCGCCTGCACAGTGAGCGGCAAGCTCGAGATAGGAGGAGTGTTCGCGGGCGGGCCTAGAAATCAGCATGCTGTAAGCCCGCCGGTACGCTCGCGCGTGGCGGTCAAATTGCTCCGACTGCAGCGAATCGAGCGCCTGCAGCAGCCTTTCCGGATTACTCACCAGGAGGAAACCGGGCTCCGAAACGAGTTCGTCGAGCAAACCGGCGGCGGCCGCATGCGTAGCGAGGTGGTCGCGGATGTAGGGATGGGCCAGGTTCCACTTCCGCTTACCGCCAATAGGGCTGACGGGCACCTGCTCTAAGAGAGTCCGCGTGATGCGCGCCTGAATGTCGTCGTCCCGCTGTGGGCGCCGCAGGTAGTCGGCGAGCGCCTGGTGGTGGAGGCGGTAGACCGAGCGACCTTTCGCGATGCTCTCCACGATGTACGCTCCGGCGTTTCTCAACAGCCAGTCGATGTCCATGTCTGAAGAGAACTCACCGGAGATAGCCGCAGCCAGCGGTGCCCACAAATTGTCCCACGGCAGGCCGCTGCCCTCAGCGTAGACCAGGGGCATCAGCAGCCTGCGCACCCGGTACTCGTTCGGCCCGAAGCGTTCGAGGTAGTCGCGGAAGGCATCTCCCACCTCTTCGGGAAAGTTCTTGCTCGCCTTGGACATCGCGTAGTTCGACGGGGTGACATTCGAGGCCAGAAGGTTGTTCGCGACGATGCGAGCGACCAAGAAGTTAGGGTAAGCCCTTTCTGCGACGGCGTCGGCCACTCTCGACGTGAGTATCAGGTCCTGCTGAAACGGCGTTTGCTTGTCCGGGACGCCGGCGGCGACGAGGATACGGTGAACGTACTGCGCGATCTCCGGTGCCGTCACATAGTTCGGTCGGTCAACCGCGATCACTTTGACCGACTGCCCCAGCGCAGGGATGACTTCAGGGCGTGTGCCGATGATGAGCTTGACGGACGGCAACCCGGAGAGCGGTTTGAACAGCTGCCGGGCCAGGCGGGACGGTTCGGCATTGTGGTGGTAGGGCGAGTCCGTGGACCGTCCGGCCTCATCGAGCCCGTCGACGATGACCACTAGGGGTTCCGCTCGTCTGGCGAGAGCCTGGACCAGTGCGACGGGATCGGTCGCCTCGACGCCCGCGCCCGCAGCTATGGTCGCCACGACCTCCTCGAGATGCTTGTTGCGCAGGTGGACGGCCACATCCACTGCTCCAACCGGGGGGACTGCGGACGGGAGGACGTGTTCCAGGGGAACCTTCCTGCGATAGGAGTCGTCTGACAACATCACAAGCCTGGCGATGATAGCGGACTTGCCGCATCCCGGACTTCCAGTAATCACTCTGGCGTGATGATCTCCTTGCGGCTCATTAATCCACGAGACGAGCGTGCTGAGAATGCGGTCGCGGCCACTGAAGTACCAGCCTGGTTCTGACTCGAACTCGACCCCTCGCGATCGCGGGGAGAAATGCTCTTGACGGTCCCGCTCGCGCAACCGGCGCTGCGTTTCGAGATCGATGCCGTACGGCAAGAGCGAGTCGTATCGAGGATTAACGAAAAAGGGCGGCAGGCCGCTACTGTCTCCGACGTTGTATCGGGCCCTCTGCCGCCGACCGCGTTCCATGAGATCGCGGTTGACTGAGTCGATAATTTCGCCCGGATGGATAAAGCGCTGGCGCTGACCCGCTTTCGTCGTCTCCAAGGCGCGGATCAGCGCATCCACGAAGACATTTTGCTCGGCTTCGTCTCCCGGTCTGGCCGCTGCAACGAACCACAGTCCGCTGCCGTGCGTTTCCTGCACGAAGCGAATACCGGAGAGCTCTGCGGCCACCGCGGTGAGATCGCCTATCCCGGTCCCCGCATAACATGCGTCAAGGATTACTAGGAGATGTTGAACAGGGCTTCCGGCCAACATGTATGCAATGGTATCGGTGGGGAAAGCCGTACCGATGAGATTGTTCACGGCCGAATCGGAGGTGAGTAGGTAATGCCTTCCCATTTCGATTGCTCCGTGCCCGGTATAGTAGATGACCACGACATCTTCGGATGATCTGCTTGGCTCCCTAAGCCAAGCGCTCAGCTCTCGCCTCATTCGGTCCTGCGTGGGATTGGCGATCAAGTCTTGCAGCACATGCGTGTATCCAAGGCGAGTAAACGCGCGGACGATTCGGCCGACCTCTAGCGAGACATCAGAGAGTTGCTGGTCGACCGGGAGCTTCTGATAATAAGATACCCCTATCGCAATGAGAAGGTACGACAAGAACACCCCCATACAGGCAGTTGCTGAAGGCACTTACCTTATATCCGCACATGCCACATGTCCATCATGTGGACGACTCTGCTATCAATACAAGATCATTAGGTGAGCACGGGCGACGCCTACCGACTAGTTCTCTTTGAAGAGGAGTTCAGGCCATAGCGGAACCTCCGCTCACTGCATAAGCAGTCGACTACCGGCCGATTGCTGTACCGTAGCGGGTCCAACAACACTGACACACCTGAGCACGTGACATCCCAAGCTGCCACTTATTTATCAGGAAGAACACTCGACTGAGTGGCTAACTCCCGTTTGCAAGCAGGCAGCCATGCCCCGAGCTGCTTCCGCTCTTGAGCCGAGCAAGTACGGGATGATCTTGCAAAAGGTGTGGGCCGTGTAAGGCATTCACATAGTTCACCCTGCGCAAAGCATCCGTACGGCCGCCGCCCTCCTAAAGCGAGTGTCTTTTAAGTCGGCCATACGGACATAAAGAGGACTCTCTGGCTGAGTATTTGAGTATTGATCGTTTGGTTTGGCGGGCTCGTGTGAGGGGTCGCGGTCTGGGTCGATGGGCAGAGTGGCCTCGGGTGATGCGCTGCGCCAGCATGTTGATTACAGCCCAGCGGATCATCGCCTCGCTGATCAGTGGCCGGTGCTCGTAATCACGCGCCAGCCGTCGGTAAGCCATTACTGAGGATAAAAGCGTGATGTCGTCATGGTGGGGCGGGGACGAGCCCGGTGCCGATAAGGCAGCCATCGAGGATGTCGTGGCGGTACTGGAGTCGGCGTAGGCCTTGGCGGATTGCGGTGATCAGGTCGTGGGGGTCGGTGAAGGTGCGGTTGGCCTGGGTGGTGCGTCGCAGTATCGACCACAGGCCTTCCACCGGGTTGAGGTCGGGGGCGTAGGCGGGGAGTTGGTAGACGGTGAGCCAGTCCCGCTCGGCGATGTAGCGGCGCATCCCTGCGCTCAGGTGGGTGTTGAGGATGCCCCTATGTTGCGTCAAGCGGTGCAGGTGGAGTTGATGCGGCTGTGGCGGGCTGGATATGGCGGTAGATTTCGCGCGCGACGTAGCGCT
>NZ_JBFAAE010000113.1:0-14401 GCF_040639575.1 Streptosporangium sp. NPDC023825
GCCGGTGATCGACGCGGTCACCGGGCGCATCACCGGCACCGTCCACCAGGGCGATCTGCTCAAGGTCTTCGTCCGCCCGGCCGAGGACATCGAACGTGAGGTCGTCACGGTCTGTGACCGGCTCGCCGTCGATCCGGAGAAGGTGACCGTCGGCGTCGAGGCGGGAGTGATCACGCTGAGAGGCCGCATCGCCTTCCGGTCACAGATCGCACCCCTGGTCGCGGCGGTCCGCGAGATCGACGGCGTCCTCGACGTCGAGAACGCCCTCACCTGCCGGTCCGATGACCTGGCTCCCGTTCCACCGTTCCTGCGACAGGGGTGAGGTCATGAATGCCCGTACCAGCGAGGAGATCGCCTCAGTGGTCCGTACGGCGGTCCAGGCCGCCACGTGGGCGCCGTCGGTGCACAACACCCAGCCGTGGTCGTTCGGCGTCGACGGCGACGAGATCGCGCTGCGTGCCGACAGCGACAGGAAGCTGCGCGTCGGCGATCCCACCGGCCGGGAGATGCTGATCAGCTGCGGCGCGGCCCTGACGAACGTGCGGCTCGCGTTGCGCGTGCTGGGTTACGAGCCGCGGGTGCGCGTGCTGCCCGACCCCGACCGGCCCGCCCTGCTGGCCACGGTACGGCCGGGAGCGGCCGTGGCCGCCGATGAGGACACCCGGCTGCTGTACGCCGAGATCGAGCGCCGCCGCACCCACCGGGCCGGATTCACCCAACTGCCCGTCCCGCAACGTCTGATCGAGGCGCTGGTGGCCGAGGCGGGCGGCGAGGGGGCGCGGCTGACACCGGTCCGCTCCGAACCGGCGATCCGGGTGCTCGCCGCGATCACCTGCGCCGCCCAGGACGTACAGGCCCAGGATCAGCCGCTGTCGCTGGAGCTGATCGGCTGGGCGCGGCCACCGGGCAGCCCCCGCAAGGACGGCGTACCGGCCGAAAGCTACCCGCGCGAACCCCGGCGCACCCACCCGCACTTCGCCCAGCGCGACTACGCCCACGGCCGCCCCTGGGGCAGCGACGCCGACCAGTCCCTCTCCGCCTCCACCGGCGTCGTGGCGGTCCTGACCACCAGGGGCGACACCCGCCAGGACTGGATCACGGCCGGCCAGGCACTGCAGCGCGTCCTGCTGCACGCCTGCGCCCACGGGCTCGGCGCGGCCTTCCACACCCAGGCGCTGGAGATGCCCCACCTGCGGGAGTTCCTGCGCCAGGAACTGTGCTCACAGGAGTACCCCCAGATGATCATGCGGCTGGGCGTCACCTTCGACGACGGCAGGGGAGTACGCCGCCCGGCCACCGAGGTGCTGGAGGAACGCTGAGGGACCTGGACGCACCGAGCCATACCGATTTCGAGGCGGTGGCGCGCGACTTCATGGTGCGCGACGGCATCGACACCCGGCGAGGAGGCAAGGCGACCGGCTTCCGGACCAACCTGTCCGGCCGCGAGGAACTCCGTCGGCGGGCCACCGAAAGTGTCTCCCCGCGGCTCACCACCCCTCCACGGCGCCTGCGGCACTGCCGCACAGGCCCTCGCCGCCGACCTCAAAGCCGGTGGTGATTCCGTCGTCGACGGCGAGGCGCTTCGTCCTCCGGGCGCGGGCAGGGGTGCAGAACACGTGAGCCCGCACGTCCCCCGTGTCTGAGCATGCGGGGTCACGTCTCCGCGGAGTACGGCGTCGCAGGGGCAGGGCGGTCGCGGGGGCAGGGCGTGCGGGGGCGCCGCGGGTCACGCCGTCCGGAGCAGCTCCAGGGCCGGGCGGCGCGGGGCGCGTGGCACGGCGGGGCCGTACCCGAGACGGATGATCATCTGAGGGTGGCCGCCGGGGTGCCGGGGATCGGCATGACGGCGCATGTCGCGCAGGTCCAGCGGCTGGTTGAGAAACGACGCGGACAGCCCGTGCAGGGTGGCGACGAGCAGCACCCGCTGCAGCGCCTGCCCGGCTCGCAGCCAGTCCGCCGGGCCGTCGCCCGGCGTGGTCACGACGGCGAGCCGGGGGTGCGCCTCGAACCGGGCCCGCTCCCCGGTCACCCGGGCGAAGTCGCGCACGGGCGCGAGATCGCCGATCGGCCGGGGCCCCTGGACGTAGGGCGGGATGCCGTCGGAGTGCGACTGCCCGGAGGTCCACCGCGCCAGCTCGGTGCGGTAGTCATGGTCACCCATGAGCGCCTCCTCGGCCGCGACGACCTCCTCCAGGAGTACGGCGCTCGCCGGGGCACCGAGGAGGACCAGGTCGGCCCCCTCCATCCGGGCCGCCATGCTCAGCTCGTCCATGACCGCTCGGGGGACGGGCTCGCCGGTGAACGGCTGCCGGTTGGTGCGCCGCGTCTTGATCGCTGCGTACAGGTCGTGCTCGGCCGCCGAGGCGGACGCGGCGGACGCGGGTCGTACGGCGGCCAGCAGGGTGGGCGAGCCGCCCCCGGCGGGCGGGACGGACCAGGTGACCGGCCGGTGGCCGCTCACGCGCAGGGCGAGGCGGAGGTTGAGCAGGGCCGCACCGCAGCTGATGTGCAGGGAGCGGCCGCGCGGGTCGGCCACCTTCAGCCGGCGGTCCGGGTCGGCGTGGAGTTCGAGGTACTCACGGTGGCGGACGACGAAGCGCCACGGCTGGGTGTTGTGCACCGAGGGCGCGGTGCCGGCCGCGGTGATGAGACGGCGTGCTCCGGCGTGCGTGGCGAGTGGGTTGAGCATGGCGAACCTCCTTGATCCGAGGATCGTCCGCCGCCACCGGCCGGGGCAGGGGCGAAGGCCCCGGCGACGGGGGACCTCCGGACCGCGGGAACCCGCGGGATGGGGAAAGGGCCGGGATCGGGGTTCCCCGGGCCCGGGATCGCCACCGGCGTTCGTCAACGGCTGAAGACTGGTGCGCGACGGCAGCGTGGTGGTCTGCGCGGGTGACGGCGGCGTCTCCGTCATCCGCAACGACAAAGGCCGGTTGCAGAACATCGAGGCGGTCATCGACAAGGACCTGACCGGATCGATCCTCGCCGAGACACCGGAGTGCGGCTCCACCTGGCCACTGGCCAGCACACTGTGACATCCCGGGGCCCGGTCGGCATGGTCGTTCCTGCTTGGGAGCTCGGAGGCTTTGCCGGTAAGGCCCAAAGACCTGCGGCCACGCGTCCTATGACTCTGCCCGATCCCGGTGCGGCGGCGGATCATCAAAATCCCCGAGGGAGGAGCCGACATGACCGCGGTGATCGTCGATGGGCTGCGCAAGCACTACGGGCCGGTACGCGCGCTCGACGGAGTGAGTTTCACCGTCGCCGAAGGCGAGGTGTTCGCCCTGCTGGGACCGAACGGTGCCGGCAAGACCACCGCGGTGGAGATCCTGGAGGGCCATCGTGACCGCGACGGCGGCACGGTCTCGGTGCTGGGGTTCGACCCGGCCACCGGCGGGCGCGCCTACCGCGAACGCATCGGGATCGTGCTGCAGGAGGCCGGATTCGAGGAGGAGTTCACCGTCGCCGAACTGGTCCGGCTGTACGCGGGCTTCTACCCGCACCCGCGCCGCCCGGACGAGGTGATCGAGCAGGTCGGGCTGGCGGACAAGAAGAACGCCCGGGTCCGTACCCTGTCCGGCGGGCAAAGACGCCGCCTGGATCTGGCGCTGGGACTGGTGGGCCGGCCCGACCTGCTGTTCCTGGACGAGCCGACCACCGGGTTCGACCCCTCGGCCCGGCACCGCGCGTGGGAGCTGATCGAGGGTCTGCGCGCCCTGGGTACCACGATCCTGCTCACCACCCACTACATGGACGAGGCCCAGCACCTGGCCGACCGGGTCGCGGTGCTGCGCGCGGGACGGCTCGTGGCCGTCGGCGCGCCGGACACACTCGGCGGCAGCGCCCGGGGCAGCGTGTTGTCCTTCCAGCTGCCCGAAGGCACGGCCCCGGCCGACCTGCCCGTCCTCACGGGGGTGATCGAGCCGCGCGGCGCGGCGGTGGCCGTACGGACCACCGAGCCTGCCCGTGACATGCACGCCCTGACCGGGTGGGCCCTGGAGCGGGGAGCGGAGTTGACCTCGCTGACGCTGTCGCGGCCGAGCCTGGAGGAGGTCTATCTCGACCTCGTCGAGGAGGCCGATGAACGCTCCGGCGGCCCACCGCCCACACCCGAGGCGGCCCTCGGGCCCGCGACGAGGAAGGGCCCGGTCACCGAGGAAGAGCCCACACCTGGGAGGCGGTCATGAACGTCCACCTGGTTGCCCGCCTGGCCCGGCACGAGACGCTCTCGTTCCTGCGCACACCGGTCGCGGCGTTCTTCACCGTCGCGATGCCGCTGCTGATGACGGTGATCGTCGGCGCGGCGGTGGGCAACGAGACCGTCGATCCCGCCTCCGGCGTGCGCGTGATGCAGTTCGTCGTCCCGGTCATGACCGTGTTCGGCATCGCCCAGGGCTGCTTCGGCGCCCTGGCCATCCACCTGGCGGACCTGCGCGACCGCGGCTGGCTCAAGCGCATGCGCGGCACCCCGGTACCGGCCTGGGCGCTGATGGCCGGACTGGCCGGCGCGTCCCTGGCGATCGCGCCGGCGACGGTCGTCGTGCTGCTCGGGGCGGGACTGGTCTTCTACGACGTACAGCTGGTATGGCGCACGATGCCGGCGCTGTTGCTCACCCTGCTGCTGGGCGCACTGTGCTTCACCGCGCTCGGCTTCGCCATCGTCGCGCTGGTGCGCAACGCGGCGGCGGTGCAGCTGATCGGCACCGGTCTGCTGCTGGCGCTGGCGTTCATCTCCGACATCATGTTGGTCGGCGCCCGGATGCCGGCCTGGCTGGAGACCGTCGGCCGGCTCTTCCCGCTACGCCATTTCGCCGAGGCCGTACGCGATGACTTCAACCCCTTCCTGCACGGAGCGGGCTTCCACGCTGATCACCTGGCCGTCCTGGCGGCCTGGGGACTGGGTGCGGGGGCGGTGGCGGTGTGGCGCTTTCGCTGGGAACGGCCGCCGGCGAGAGGGAAGGCGGGGACGGCGCGGACGGCGCCCGTCCTGAGCCCGGCGCGGACGGGGTCCGGTCACCTGCCGCGTCCCGAGGGCCGCCCTGCGGCCTGGCGGCTGATCGGCGACCAGGCCGCGCACGCCACGCTCCGGCTCCGCCGGGACCCGTCCACGGCGTTCTTCACCGTGCTGCTGCCGGTGCTGCTGCTGGTGCTCATCTCGCTGGTCTTCGGCGAGGTGCGGGTGGAGGGAGTACGGCTGCCGCTGTTCATGCTGGCCGCGATGATCACTTACACGGTCGGGGTGTCGGCCTACGTCAACCTCGCCGAGGCCGTCACCGGAGACCGGGACCGGGGCGTGCTCAAGCGGCTGGCCGGCACACCACTGCCGAACTGGGCCTATTACGCGGGCTGGGTCACCTGCGCGCTGTGGGTCACGCTGGCCACCGCCGTCGTGCTGGCGCTGGTCGCGACATTCGGCTACGGCGTCCGGATCGGACTCCTGGCGATCCCCGCGATTTTGGTGACGGTGGTGCTCGGAGTGGCGTGCTTCTCCGCTCTGGGAGCGCTGGTGGCGACACTGGTGCCCCGTGCCCCGGCGGCGAACGCGATCACCCTGGGCACCTTCCTGCCGCTGGCCTTCGTCTCGGACGTGTTCATCGTCGGCGGGCCACTGCCCGATGTGCTGGAGAGGGCCGGGGACGTGCTCCCGCTCAAGCACGTCTCACACGCGCTGCTGGCCGCACTGGACCCGGCGGGCCGCCCCTGGCCGTGGGCGGACCTGGCGGTCGTGGCCGCCTGGACGCTGGCAGGGGTTCTGGCCGTCGCCGTCGTGAACGGCCGGCGGATGAAAGGCGGTACGCCCTCATGACAGGAACCGACGGGAAAACGGGCACGGAGGAAAGAGCACTCGCGGACCCGCCCGCCGTACCCCCACCGGGCCGGCGGCCGCACCGGGTCGCGGACCGGGTGCGGACGCACCTGGTCAATCCGTTGGTGCGCCTGCTGCTGCGCTCCCCGTGGCATGCTCTGATCTCCCGGTGGGTCGTCCTGCTGGCCATCACCGGCCGGCGCAGCGGCGCCACCGTCGTGGTTCCGGCGCAGTACGCCCACGACGGCCAGGGGCTGATGCTGGTCAGCAAGCGGTCGCGGGTGTGGTGGCGCAACCTGGAGGGCGGGGCCTCGCTGCGGCTCACGCTGCGGGGCATCGAGCGCGCCGGGAGGGCGGATGTCAGCCGTGATCCCGAGCGGGTGCGCGCCGCACTGCTGGCGGTCGGGCGGGCCATCGGCCGCGACGAGCCGATCATGCCGGTGGAGGAGGCCGTCGCGGTCACCGTACGTCTCGACCCCCTCGACCTCGGGGAAACGATGACCGGCCCACGGCAGGTGATCGAACGCACCGGCCCCACGGATCTGGCGATGCTGGCGATGGGTGCCTGCGGACCGGTGCCTCAGCAGATGGGCGCGCTGCTGGTGCTGGCGACGCACCCTGGATTCGACCCGGCGGCCGCGCGGGAACTTCTCGCCCAGCGGATCCGGTCCGTCCCGCGGCTACGGCAGCGCCTGCTGCGGGTGCCGCCGGGATGCGGTCGTCCGGTGTGGGTGGACGACCCGGCCTTCGACATCGGATCGCACGTGCGCAGCGTGCTCTGCCCGGCACCGGGGAACGAACGGGCGCTGCTGGATACGGCCACCGCCGTGGTGTGCGAGCGGCTGCCGGGGGACCGGCCGCTGTGGGCGGCGGTGTTCGTCACGGGCCTGGCCGATGGTGCGACCGGGCTGGTCATGGTCGTGGACCACGTGCTGGCCGACGGCATCGGCGGGCTGGCCGTACTCGCCGAGCTGGTGGACGAGACGGCCACGCCAGCCCAGACGGCCACATCGGCGTCTTTCGCCTTTCCCCGGCGCCCGCCTTCGCTTTCCGCCCTCGCCGTCGACGCCCTACGCGGGCGGCTGCGAGCACGCCCCCGGGTGTCGCTGGTATGGCGTGCCGCACGCATGGTCGCCTCGGCCGGGGACGAGCTCCATCCGGTAGCGGCGGCCCGGTGCTCGCTGCTGCGGCCGACCGGGCCTCGGCGCCGGGTGGAGGTGGTCCGCGCCGATCTGGCCGAGCTCCGGGCGGCGGCCCACCGCTGCGGCGGGACCGTCAACGACGCCCTGCTGACCGCGATCACCGGTGCGCTGCGCGCGCTGCTGGCCCACCGAGGCGAGGCCGCCGACACCCTCACCGTGGGCATCATGGTGGGCGGCCGTCGCGTCGCCGCCACCGACCGGCTGGGCAACGAGGCCCGCCCGCTGGTGGTGACTCTTCCCGCCGCGGGCGACCCGCCGGGGCGCCTGGAGAAAGTCGCCACCATCCTGGCGGCACGCAAGGAACGGATGTCGGGACCGCCCGTCATCGCCCTGCTGACCCCGCTGCTGCGCGGCGCGATCCGGCTCGGTCTCTACCGCTGGTTCATGCGGCGTCAGCGCCGCATCCACACGCTGGTGAGCAACGTGCGCGGCCCCGACCGGCCGCTGACCTTCGCCGGCGCCGCGATCCGCGCGCTCGTCCCGCTGGCGGTCTCCGAGAGCGGCAACATCCCGGTGAGCTTCGACATCCTGTCCTATGCCGGGACGCTCACGATCGCGCTCATCGCCGACCCCGACCACATTCCCGACCTTCCCGTCCTGGTCGCCGCCCTGCGGACCGAACTCGCCGACCTTGGCGCACATCACCCCCTCCCCGAAAGCCAGGGCCCTGCCTCTGTCGCCGGCCCTGCCGCGTGAGCAGGGCCGCAGGCCCTTTGTCACCGGGCCATCGCGCCGCTTCGCCGGACCTTTGGCCCCTGCAGTGCCGGGCCCCGGCGCCGGACGATGAGATCGAAACCCCACGTCGGAAGGAACCACCATGAAGATCGGCACCCCGATTCGGCCGCATCGGCGGAGCCTTCCTGCGACGCGCGCTGCCCGCGGGCCTGGAGGTCGTCATCGTCTCCCTGGCCTCCTGCACCACCAACTGCGTCGCACCGATGGTCAAGGTGCTGCACAAGAGCTTCGGCCTGGTCAAGGATTCATGACGACGGTGCACGCCTACACCGGCGACCAGCGGCTGCTGGACGCCCCCCACAAGGACCCGCGCCGGGCCCGGTCCGCCTGGGTCAACATCATCCCCACCGCCACCGGCGCGGCCCGCATGGTGGGCGAGGTCCTGCCCGAGCTGGCCGGACGGCTTGACGGCATCGCCCTGCGGGTGCCGGTGGAGGACGGTTCACTGACCGACCTGTCGGCGCTGCTGGCCCGCCCGGTCACCGCCGAGGAGGTCAACCAGGCCTTCGCCGAGGCGGCCGGGGGAGAGCTGGAGGGCATCCTGCGATACAGCACCGCCCCGCCGGTCCCCCGCGACATCATCGGCGACCCCGCCTCCTGCTCTTCGGCTCCGCCCGCACCCAGGCCGGCGGCGGGCTGGCCAAGGTCTTCGGCTGGTACGACAACGAGGGCGGTTACGCCGACCGCCTGGTGGAGATGGCCGCCCGCATGGCCGCGCGGCGGTAGCCACGATCCGTGACGCACCCGTCGGCGGCGGGTCACCGACCCGCCTCCGAGGGGAACACCCAGCCGACCGGCGAGGTCATCCGATGCGCGCCAGGCGTTCGGCCCGCTCTTTGACGCCCAGGAGCATCTTGCGCTCCATGATCAGGCTGCCCGGCTCCATGAGCAGGGTGGCCAGCCGCCCGAGCGGGCCGGCGTCAGGGGCCGCGATCCGGTTGCGGCTGATGAGCCTGGTCATCTCGCCTTCGGGACGCAAGATGAAGGCCCATACCCAGTTGCCGTCCTCGGACCGGAACACCAGTGCCTGTTCGGCCTCCACGACCTGCGCGCGCATCCGCGGGCCGGTCGCCCCCAGTGGCAGGACGTCGCCGGCCTTGAGGCCCTGGAACCGCGGCAGGATCTCGTCGGCGCTGTGCATGTTCAGGCCGAAGAGGTTCTCGATCCAGTCATAGGTGTAGGCACCTCCGCGACCGCTGCCCATCTGCACCAGCCACGGCCAGATGGCACCGGGCGGCGCGTCGACGGTGACGGCGCGGGTGGCGACCAGGCAGGGCCCGGGCAGCAGTTCGTCCCCGGGCAACGCGCTTCCCGCCTCGTCGTGGGTCGCTCCCCAGGTCAGGCATCGTCTGCGGAGCAACAGCGGGTAAGTTGTCGCGGCGATGCCCGCGGCCAGTAACCCCATCCGGACAGATGACTTCAGCACGGTGTTCATCACGGTCTCCTGTGGCGTTTCTCTTCGACGCCATGCCTGTGGCGACGGGTCGTTTCGGAGTCGGAAGCCTGGAATGCGGGGCCGAAGGACCGCCGGCGCTCCGGGCCGTCGACACCGGCAGTGCTGTCGGCCGGTGCGTCGAGCGGACGGATCGTCCCCGTGGCGGTGACCGCCTTGCTCTCCGTTTCGGGCTCCGGCGGGCCCATCCGGTCAGGAGCGGGTCGTGGGCGCTTGTATCAGCGCCTCGACCAGTTCCGTGAGGTGGGTGACCTGAATCTCCAGGTCATGGATGCGGGCCTCGAGACCCGCCACGGAGGGGGGCTGGTAGGTCATGGCGATCTGGCGGGCCATCGTCGCTCCTTTTCCTCTTTCCGGTCCGGGACGCGCCGGGACGCGCGATGACCGCATCCGGCTCGATCCCGTCGTCGCGCACGGACGGATCGTCCATGCCCTCAGTGTCCGCGCCGACCCGGCCGCAGACTACGGCCGATGGGCCCGCGAGCGTGGGCCGACCGGCCCTGGCACGTCCTCGCGGGGAAACGCTGAGATGGGAGAAAGACAAAGAAGCACGAAGGAGAACGACCATGTCCGATCCCGTGATCGTGGGCACCGATGGTTCGGCCGCCGCTTCCGCCGCCGTGGAATGGGCCGCCGACGACGCGGCGCGCATGCGTGCTCCGCTGCGCATCGTCTTCGCCCTGAACTTCTTGCCGTACGACATCCCGAAGTTCTCCACCCCCGAGTGGGAGGATCCCCTGACCCGCAACGCGGAGCGGGTCCTGGCCGAAGCCGAGGCCCTCGTCCGCGAACGCCGGCCCGAGATCGAGGTCACCACCCAGACGATCGAAGGCGCGCCCCCAGTAGTCCTGCGCGACCAGGCCGTCGGCGCCACCGAGATCGTGGTCGGCAGCAGGGGCCTGGGCGGGTTCGCCGCAGCTGTGCTCGGGTCGGTGAGCATGCACGTGGCCGGGCACGCCCGCGGTCCGGTGGTCGTCGTCCGTTCCGGGCCCCGGGCCGTTCACGGGGAGATCGTCGTCGGTATCGACGACTCCCCGCAGTGCGATCCCGCGCTGGCCTATGCCTTCGAGCAGGCCGCGCTGCGCGGCGCCACGCTGCGGGCCCTTTACGTCTGGCAGGCGCCGGTGCACGCCTACGCCCCGGAGATCGTCTACGACATGGACGAGATCCGCCGCGCCCAGCACCAGGTCGCAGCCGACAAGCTCACCTCGTGGCGGCAGACCTACCCGCAGGTGAAGGTCATCGAGGACGTCCGGTCCGGGCATCCGGTTGAGGTCTTGACCGCGGCGTCGAAAGAAGCGGACCTGGTCGTCGTGGGCTCCCACGGTCGTGGAGCTCTTGGGTCGCTGGCACTGGGCTCTGTCAGCCGGGGCGTCTTGCACCACGCTCGTGGCAATGTGGCCGTGGTCCGCTCACCCCGCCTCTGAGACCAGGAACTCCGCGGGTCCCTTCGGCGAGCGGACCCGCAGCGGTTCCTCGGCGCCGCAGCCACCGCTCTTGGCGAGTCCGGAGCACCCCCCTCGCAGAGTCCGGAGCACCCCCATCGCAGGAGGGGGAGGAGGACGAAGGTCCTCGGGAACGGGGGCGCACTGCTCTACGGAACCTGTCCGGTTCGGACGAACGTAAAAGGCATGACCACCGTGTTCCCCGTCAGCTCAGGGCTCACCTCCGCCGAGGCCGCGGCGCGGCTGGCCGCCGACGGGCCCAACATCCTGCCGCCACCCCGCCACCCCGCCACCCCGCCGCGCGTCTGCCGTGATGCTGCTGCTGCGGGAGATGACGCACTTCTTCGCGCTGCTGCTGTGGGGCGCGGCCGTGCTCGCCCTGCTGGCGGGGATGCCGCATGGCGGTGGCGATCGTCGTGGTGGTCATGCTCAACGGAGCTTTCGCGTTCGCGCAGGAGGACCGGGCCGACCGGGCCGGGCAACGGCTGCGGGAGCTGATCCCGGCCGCCGTCACGGTCCGCAGAAACGGCCGCGTCACACAGATCGAGGCCACCTGCCTGGTGACCGAGGACGTGGTCCTGCTGGAGGCTGGCGACCGGATCTCCGCGGACTTGGAGGCGGCCGAGACGCATGGGCTGGCGGTCAACGAGTCCATGCTCACCGGGGAGAGCGTGTCGGCGCGTCCCCAGGCCGGAGACCGGCTGCCGGCCGGGACCTTCGTGGTGGAGGGCCAGGCCGAGGCCGTCGTGGCCGCCACCGGAGCACGGACCCGGCTGGCCGGGATCGCGGCCCTCACCCAGGAGGCCGAACGCCCGCCCAGCCCGCTCACCCTCCAGCTCAACAAGGTGGTCAGGACCGTCGCCCTGATCGCCCTCGGCATCGGCACCGCCTTCTTCGGCCTGGCCGTGCTGCTGGGCATGCAACCCACCCAGGGCTTCCTGTTCGCGCTGGGCGTCACCGTCGCACTGGTCCCCGAAGGGCTGCTGCCGACGGTGACGCTCTCGCCGGCCAGGGCCGCGCAGCGGATGGCCGCCCGCAACGACCCGATCCGCCACCTGGAGGCGGTCGAGACCCTGGGGTCGGCCACCTTCATCTGCACCGACAAGACCGGCACACTGACCCTCGATCACCGGTGACCATCCTGGGACGGCCCGGGCGGTCGCGGCCGAGGTCGGCCTGCTGCGGGGGCAGCCGGAATACGGGAGAAAGACACCGCGGCCGGGTGTTCCCGCTGGTTAGTGGCGTCGGCGGGGTGGGGCGAGGTGTTCGGTGACGGCGGCGATTGCTTCGCTGCCGGGCCGGGTGTAGCGCATGGCGGTGCGGGGGTTCTTGTGGCGGGTCTTGGCCATGATGAGCTGCAGGGGAACTTCGGCGTCGCCGAGGTGAGTGGCGGCGGAGTGGCGGAGCTGGTGGAGGTCGAGCCCGGCGTACTTGTCGAGCAGGACGCGGGCGCGGTCGTAGCCCAGGCGGGCCCGGCCGGTGCGCGGGCAGATGTCGGCGGCCGCGGGCCGTCGGGCGGGGACGGGGCGGCGTTCGGACAGGAACAGCGGCCCCCGGGTGCGCTGAGTCCCGTCGGGCAGCCGGAGTAGCCGAGGTAGGAGGTGGGCGGTGCCAGTGTCCCAGTACACCCATTCGATCGCCCCGCCCTTGGATCGGATCGGCGCGCGGCGTCCTTCGAGGTCGAGGTCTTCGACGTTGAGGGCGAGGATCTCGGAGGCGCGGGCGGCGGTTTCGTAGAGCATCCGCCACAGGGTCTTCTCGCGTAGCGGCACGTCCCGGCGCGACAGGAGCCGGTGGATCGTCGTCTTTGCGACCGCCTTGGTTTCGTCCGGGGTCTCGCGGCGCCGTTCGACATCGGCTGGCACCGACGGGGCCGCCCACCGCTTCTTCGTCGTGCACCAGGTGAGCCAGGAGGAGACCGCGGCCCGGTTGCGGTTCCACGTCGCTGGTGCGCACCCACCCCACAACTGGGTGAGCGCGGCTCCGATCTCGTCGTCGGCGACTTCAGCCAACAGCCGGCCCGCACCCAGAAGCGCGACGGTCCGGTCGATGGCCGAAGCGTAGGCGCGATGCGTGTTCGGATTGCCGATCCGGTTCGTCGACAGGAACTGCTCGGCGGCCCCGGCGAGGTCGACGCCGTCGCCGGGCAGCGGCGAGGCCTTACGGGCTGCGGCCGTGTTCACACCGACGTCCTGATGTACCGGATAACGTGCGCGAGTCGCGCAGCATCCGTGGGAGCGGATCGCCTGCTCGGCCGGGGCCGCTGGTTGCTCATGTACGTGATAATAGGCAGTTATCACGTACATGCTGGTCATCATGCGGAAGTGTGCCCGGATACCGTGATCGGTATGGGGCTCTCCTCAGCCGTCAGGCTGGGGGTTTCGCTGTCCGGTGGCGGCTGACCCTGCCTGAGAGGACTACGTTCAGGGGAAGAGATTCGGCCAGTTGCCACCGCGAGCCCGTACGTCCGCGGCCACCTCTTTAACCGACCGATCGTCGGTGTCAACGCGCAGACCACCTGCCCCGGCACTGTCGAGCGTCTTGGCCTCATGCGCCGCTCGTTCGGCGATGCGGTGCAGGGCGTCCGAGCCCAGCCCTCTCAGCTCATCACCCGGTAGGGCCGGCCCGCCGCCCCGGCCACGCTGCGCGACGCGATCGGCCAGCGTTGCTGGCCTCGCATGCAGTCGACACACGGTCAATGCCATTTCGGGCAGCAATTCGGCGTAGCCATGGACAGCTTCGCCGGAGTCGGCCTCCCCAGAGACGACCAGGCACTGGGCACCTGCCGCGCGGTGCCCTGCCCAGATAGCCGCGAGGTTGCGGGCCTTGAGGCGACGGCTGTCCACGTCGTCGTCCGCGACGGGACGTAGCGCACCGATCTGCTTCACGTCGACATAGGCGGCACGCACGCCGCTCCGGTAGACCTGCATGAAGATCTCGTAGCCGACCGTCGACTTCCCAACCGCCGTAGCGCCGCGCAGCCACAGCACGGGTACCGGCGCGGAAGCGGGTGCGGCATCCACCGAGGTCGGGTGGATCTGCCGGTCAACGACACGGTGGAACGTCGCGGCGGGGAGGGTACCCGGCCATCCCCCCACACGCTCACAGATCAGCCGTGCCGCCTCGGACACCCCTAAGCCGCCCGTATCCACGCACACGTCGGCGTAGTCACTGCGTTCCAGGGCTTCCGCTTCAACGACCGCCTCCTGCACCAGATCCGGACGCCATCCCCGCGCGAGGAACCGTTCCTTGAGCTCAGCGCTATCGACGCGCAGTCGGCACACCGTGAACGCAGCCTCGGGAAGAAGGGCGGTGTACTCACGAACCTCCTCGGGAGTGTCCACGAAGCCCGCAAGGACCAGACATTGCACCCCTTCCTGTCGAAAGTTCGGCCACATCGCAGCCAGATTCCGTGCGCGGAGGCGATGCGTCACGCCCTCGGGCATGGGGTAGCACAGGCTGATCTGGTCAACGTCGACAAACGCCGTCTTGACACCAGCACGACTCAGCTGCGCAAACACCTCCCAGCCAACCGTGGACTTCCCGACACCCGTAGGCCCCGAAAGCCAGAGCAGAGGTAGAGAAACGTTGGTCATCCGCGCGACACTAGCGGGATCCCGGTGCAGCGAGCGACTGCATTTCGGCCGTCGGGACTGTACGGTTTTCGGCTCTGGCTCACTTTCGGTGGTAACGGAACGTGCGCATCAAGCTGACGTCGCGGAGCTGGGCGAGTTCCTCATCAGACGCCCGAAAGATCGTG
>NZ_JBFAAE010000114.1:0-14062 GCF_040639575.1 Streptosporangium sp. NPDC023825
CACCCGGTTACATTCCGAACCCGGAAGTTAAGCTCTTCAGCGCCGATGGTACTGCACCGGGGACGGTGTGGGAGAGTAGGTCACCGCCGGACAATTGTTCATGAAAGGCCCCCATCATGTGATGGGGGCCTTTCGTGCTTTACGGGTCTGGTGAGAAATACAGCCGGACCCGATCTTCTGGACCGAGGCCGACTGCTTGTGCAGTTCGTCTAGGCAGCGTGGGTCGCGGTGAAGGCCAGGAGGAGCGCGGCGGTCTGCGGCGGATCCTCGAGCATGGGGGAGTGTCCGAGACCGGCCGGCAACTCGACTCTCGCGCCAGGAACGGCGCGGTACTCGGCGGCGGACGAGGATCGCCATCTCCGGTCCTCCCTGCCGAAGATCACCAGTAGCGGCTTGCCGAGGACCGCCAGCCGATCGGGAAGCGCGCGCTGCTTCAGGTAGTCGTCGACTGCCTGAGATGTCGCGGTGAACGCGTGGTAGGTCGTACCGCGTACGTCGTCCACGAGTCGTTGCGGGATCTCGTATCCATGGCGGCTGAACCCGGTGCTCATGACCCGGCGGGTCAGGCCGTCGGTCCGAAACCGCCACAGCAGTTGCCCGACGACGGGAACAGTCATGAGCCGGCCGACGAACCCCTGTGAGATGAAGGCGTCCATACGGGGGCCGGTGTTGATGAGCGCGAGCGCGGTCACCAGGTCGCGTCGTTGCTCGGCGAAGGCGGTGGCGACCGAGCCACCGGTTGAATGGCCGACCACGGTGACGCGCTTCACGCCGAGCCGGTCCAGTGCCGCGCCGACCCGGCGTCCCTGCTCCGGGATCTCGTAGCCGCGGCCGACCGGTTTGGCCGAGCGGCCATGGCCGAGCAGGTCGATCCGGATGACGCGATGTGACCTCGCCAGCATCGGAACCACCGAGTCCCACCAGCGGGTCGATCCGGAGAGTCCGTGGATCAGGACGAGTGCCGGGGCGTCGCGGGGGCCGTCCTGGCGTACGTGGATGTTCCCGCCGTCGAGAGGCAGAATCGAGTCTCCGGTGGCCTCCTCGCTCTGCCACGCTACCGCCACCGTGTTAGTGGCGAGCAGTCCGGCGAGGGAGAGGAGGACGACCGAGGTGATCAGGCGGCGCCGACGACGGCTTCCCGTGGAGTTCACGTCGGTCTGCCGGTGGGGGTACCGCGGATCGGCATCGTCGAGCCGGCGGGGTTGCCGAGCCTCCGAAGGAGTAATCATGGGCCCACTGTCGCTGTCCGTGCGGGCCGGTGGCTTGGACGAATGTTCCGGGCGGCCCGGCTCGCATAGCGTGTGAGGATGGGGTCCACCGTGCACGAACGTGACGATACGACTGTGTGGGACGTCGCACGTCCGGAGTGGCCCAGCCGGGTGGCCGGTGTCAGCATGGCCGGGTTCCGCGCCCGCGACATGGCCGCGGCCGGCCACCGGGTGGTCCCGCACCCGGCCGTGACACTGGCCCTGGAGTTCGGGGCGGGCCGGCCCATCGTGGACGATGCCGCCGGGCGGCAGCAGCGGGGAAGTCTCGTCGCCGGGGTCGGGCTCGCGAACGTGGTCTGGGTGCGGGGCGAGAACGTCGAGTGCGTGCAGGTGCGCCTGTCCCCGGTGGTCGCGGGCGCGATTCTGGGCGTCTCACCGGCCGATCTGGACGGCGCCGTGGTGGCCCTCGACGACCTGTGGGGCCGGGAGGCATCACGGATCCGTGAGCGGCTGGGCGATGTGTCGTCGTGGGAGGATCGCTTCGCCTTGACGGACGCGTTGCTCGCCCGCCGGCGCGCGGCGGGGTCGTTCGTGGACCCGGAGGTGGCCTGGGCCTGGAAGCGGATGATCGCCGGCCGTGGCCTGGTCCGGGTCGACGGGCTGGCGGCCGAGGTCGGATGGAGCCGTAAGCGCCTGTGGTCCCGGTTCCGGTCGCAGATCGGGCTGTCGCCCAAGCGCGCCGCGAAGCTGGTCCGCTTCGACCACGCCGCCCACCGCCTGGCCGCGGGTGAGGGCGCGGCCCGGGTCGCGGCGGAGGGCGGCTACGCCGACCAGTCTCACCTGCATCGGGATGTCGTGGCGTTCACCGGGGTGACCCCGGTGGCCGTGGCCCGCGAACCGTGGCTGGCGGTCGACGACATCGCATGGGCCGGCCACGGAGCACCCGCCCAGGATCCGCGCCGCCGGCTGCCCGCCACCGAATTGCCCGGCGGGGTCAGAGCGGCCGGGCAGCTCGGTGGCGAACCCGCGCCCTCGCTCCGCGAGAGCTGGGGCCGACATCCGGCGCCGGGGTAGCGGCTCTCCTCATCGGCACCGGACGACGAGGAAGCCTCGAACGGCGGAGAAACCCTGGACAACGAAGAAGTCGAGGACAACGGAGAAGCCCCGGCCGGAAGGCCGGGGCTTCTCCGTCTGGGCGCCGCCTCTCAGGGCGTGATGAAGAGACCGTCACCCACCGTACGCTCCGCCCCGTCCGAGGGCCGGTTCACGGCCTTGTGACCGACGACCATCACGCTGGAGCCGCCGCCGTCGAAGTTGATGGCCTGCTTGGCTCCCAGCCACCGCATCAGCTGGGCCGCCTCCACCATCGAGGCGCCCACGGCGACACCCGGGTTGCGTCCGTCGACGGTGGCCAGGATCAGCCCGCCCGACTTGTCGACACCGACCATCGTGCGCGGGTGGCGCCGGAGCATCATGTTGATCGAGGCGTGTCCGTCGGCCGCCGCGGTGATGCGTACCCGCCCGTTCCTGACCAGCCCGACTCCGCCACCCATGACGTGTGTCTCCGGGGTGAGCGGTATGGCCTGCAGGGTGCGCAGGTCGATGACCTTGTTGTCCACCTTCATCCAGGTTCCCTGCGCGTGTTCCTGGAGCCAGACGGCCATGAGACCGGTGCCGTGGAGCAGGTAGGTGCCCCGGGCGACGATGCCGCCGGCCTGGCGAACCTTGATGACCTTGCCCTGGGCGGCGTCGACGACGACCTCGATGCCGCCGTCGGCGGCCGTCTTTCCGCCGAACTCCTCGGTGTAGAGGACGAGCTCGTCGGTGCCGGCGGCTCGGTTGATGCCGTTGACCTCGGTCTTCGTCCCGTCGGAGGAGATCGCGGTGACCGTGGTTTTCAGCTCGGTGATCCGTGCCTTGCGGCCCTGGGTGATGACGAGACCGCTACGGCCGGGCACGGCCTCGCTGAGAAGCCTGCCGCCCACGACGGACACGCCGACCGGGTCCCCCTGCAGGGCCTTGGCCGTGTGGATGTTGAAGAAGCCGCCGTTGACCCCGGCGATGGCGCCGGTCAGCTTCGACATCGAGCTGGTGCTCTCGCGCTTGGCCACGCTCTTGCCGACGCTCGCCTTGAACGACCCCTTGAACACCTTCGGGTTGACCATCAGCACGCGCATGTCCCAGGGGCCGGTGGTCTCGGTGCCGTCGTCACCGAGATAGTCGGTCTTGGCACGGACGTCGAACTCCTTGAGCTCCTTCACGACCTTGTCGGCCTTGGCCCGCTGGCCGAACGACCAGAGGCCGGTCCGGACCATGTAACGCTCCACGGCGGGAGCGTCCGAGGCGGCGGGTTGCACGACCTTCAGGATCTCAGGGGTGAATCCCGCGGCCTCCACCGCCTGGGCCACCGTCTGCGCGGTGGCAAGGGAGCCGGCATCATGCCCATTGGGCATAAGAGCGGAAACTGTCCACCCTTGGGTTGATTTGCCGTGTTTCACACTGAAAAGGGTAATTCCTGGCGCCACACTCTGCTGGTTCTTCACCGGGGCCATGCTCACGCCCAGCGGGAACGCGGAGGAGGGAAACCCCGAACTCGCCTGCTCCGCCGAGGCGGGAATCGCCACGGCGGTGAGTGTCAGGGCCGTCAATCCAGCGACAAGGTGTCGCGACATGTGCATCTCTCCCCGTTGGTCTCCGACTTCGTGCACCATCGTGCCGAGATCCACGGGTGCAGGGGAGCGAAACACGCGAAACATCCCAAGAAAGTGTCATTACTCACGCGAGACCGTATGGCCGCAGGGGAGAAGGCGAAGGGGAATTCGCATACCCGCCGAGGCCCCGGTCGGGTCAATGAGTCGGGCCAACGGCCTGGTCAATGAGCCAACAGGCCTGGTCAATAAGGATTAGTCCCCGAATGTTTCGCCACGTGGGCGGGAAAGCGGCGCTACGGTGCGGTAGGCCGCATTTCCTCAGATCAAGCGGCACATCTTTACGAGAGGCAGCCGTCATGGGGCTGAGCGTTCTCATCGTGATCACCGCAAGTGTGTTCCTCGGTGTCATCCTCGGAGCGATCCTGACGCGTCCGCGCCGCTGGGATCTCCACATCTGCGCGGACGATCCCGTCGACCACGTCCACATGGACACCGCATCCGACAGACATGGTTGACCGGACACCACGGTTGACCGACACCACGGTTGACCCGCATCACGGTTGACCGGACACCATCGATTCGGGCGGGCCCGGTCGCGGGGAAGCCCGGGAGCGTCCTGAGAGAAGAATCCTGAGAAGGGTCCCGCTGCGCCGCGGAGAGTCCGCGGAGGTCACCGCACTACTTCGAGGACCGGGCAGACCTTCGGCGGTCCGCACGGCCGCCAGGGACCGCACACCTTCGAAGAGCCGCACGACCTCGAGGGGCCCTCACGTGACAGGGCGGGAAACGGACGGGCCGCGGGACGCGGTCACCGTGAGACGGTGACCGCGGACGACGGCCGGACATCAGCGGGTCGTACGGCATCGGGGCGCCGTACGACCCGGGGGGCCTGACGTCGGGTCAGCCCACGCAGTGATACACCTTGCGCAGGGTCTCGTGGACGATCCAGACGGTCTTGGCGCCTTCGGCGAGCAGGCAGACCGACCCGGGGACGAGCTCCAGGGTGGCGCCGCCGTCGACCTCCAGTGTGGCGCGGCCGGACAGGACCACGAACATCTCGTCACGTTCCACATCGATCACCGTGCCCGGCGTGATCTCCCAGATGCCCCGGCTCTGCTTACCGTCAGGCGAGGACCACAGCTCGATCGACGAGACGCGCGGGGAACCCGCCAGGATCTGATGGGGCTCCAGCTCGCCGGGTGACAGCCGTACGTCGTCGGTGGGGACGGAGAACGCCCCGGCGGCGGTGACCATCCGGGACAGATCGGCGGTCTCGGGGACGAAGATCTCGGTCATTGGGGCCTTTCAGGAACGGGGACTGTCTCTTCGGAAGGACTCCAGTGCCAGGAGGGCGACATGGAGGGAGAGACAGGATTCGACATTGTCCAGATCGGTGTCGAGGATGCGCTCCAGCCTGTGGAGGCGGTCGTAGAAGGCGGGACGGGACAGGTGGGCCCGCTGGGCGGCGACGGCCTTGTTGCGGCCCGCGTCGAGATAGACCCGCAGGATCCTGGTGAGGTCACCGCCGCGCTGGGCGTCGTGGGCGAGCAGCGGGCCGAGCTCCCGTTCGGCGAAGGTCTGCAGCCGGGCGTCGTCGCGCAGGAGATGGAGCAGGCCTCTCAGTCGGAGATCGGGCAGCCGGTAGAAGGGGCGGCCGTCGGGCTGCCTGACGGCGACGTCGGCGACCTGCTCGGCCTCCAGGAAACTCCTCCGTACGTCGCGGACCGACTCGACCACGGAGCCGGCGGCGAGGACGAAGGGGATCGCGAAGGCCACGCGCAGGTGGTCGGAGAGTGTGGTCAGCGCGGACTCGGGCAGGACGCGCGGCGGCAGGGGGAGCAGGACGCCGACCCGGTTCTGGTCCAGCGCGCCGATCAGGGCGGGAAGGCGGGCCTCACGGCAGGCGGCGGAGGCCGCGTCCGCCAGCTCGCCCAGCCGGGCGAGCTGCTCCTGGCCGTCCGGTAGGTTCTCCGCCGACTCGGCCAGGCGGAGCACCACGCTGACGAGCTTGCGACCGGTGAGCGGCACACCGACCGCGCGGGCGCGTGCCGCGGCCTCCTCGGGGTCGGCGTACGCGTGGGTCAGGATGCCGGTGATGATCGTGCCGTGTGCCTGGCGTTCCAGTGACTCCTGGTGGCGCTCCAGCAGGCGGCCCAGGGCGAGAGTGGTCGCGGCGCGCTCGGCGAGCACGATGTCGCGTGGCCCCGGCTCCGCGTCGCAGAGCAGGATCAGGCGGCCCCAGTCCTGGCCTCGCGCGCCGACCATGGTGACCAGCCAGCCGGAGGCCGCATCGTAGGCGGTGCGCAGGTCGGGGGCGACCGCGCGGGAACGGGTCTCCCAGCCCGCCAGCAGCGATCCGGTGTCGCGCCCGGCGGTCTCACAGGCCAGCACCTGGTGCGCGAGGTTCTCCAGCAGCGCGGGGTAGCCGGACAGCCGGGTGACCTGGCCGAGGACCTCCGCGGGGGAGGCGCCCTCGACCGACAGCTCGGTGAAGACCTCGTGCAGCTGCTCGGAGGCCCGGAGCTCCTCCAGCTGGGCGTCGATGATCCGGGCGTGCACCGATTCGGTGATCTGCACGAACGGTGTCTCCCTGGCCAGGGTGACCAGGGGAAGGCCGTGATCCTCGGCGGCGCGGACCACGGCGCCGGGCAACTCGCCGATGAACTTGCGGCCCAGCTCCACGATCAGTCCCGACGCGCCCACGGTGACCAGCTCGGCGATGTAGTCGGCCAGCTTGCCGGGGTCGTCGGGCAGCGCTATGCCGGTGGTGAGCACGAGCTCGCCGCCGCGCAACAGGTGCGCGATGTCGGTGACCTCGCCCACGTGCACCCAGCGCACCCGGCTGTCCAGCCGGTCGGCTCCCGCCACGACCCGAGGATTGCCCCGGCGAACGGTGTCCAGGGCGAGGACGTCGGCGACAGTAGGGAGCACCCGCCAAGAATATCCGATCAGAATGTAAGCGCGAGCGGCATGTGCTTTACATCTTGTTTGAGACCGTCCGTTTTCCCGCCTGTCCTCTCGTCCTTACGCCCCAGGTTCCCCCGTTTCCCGACTGCTTTTCGCCAGCCTAGGATTACCTCACCTTTTACGGCCGAGGGGCGCGATGGTGGACATGGTTGAGACCGCCGGTACGGTGCGGAGCAGGGCCACGAAGGGTGCTTCAGGCGTGGAGGAGCTCGATCTCCGGCAGCTCCTGGCGGGCCTGACCGCGGTGCGCGACGGCGACTTCGGCACGCATCTGCCCGAGGACGGCGACGGGCTGCTGCAGGAGATCGCCACCGTCTTCAACGGCATGGTGGACCAGCTGTCGCTGTTCACCTCCGAGGTGACCCGGGTGGCCCGCGAGGTGGGCACCGAGGGACAGCTGGGCGGGCAGGCCGAGGTGCCGGGCGTCTCGGGCACCTGGAAGGACCTCACCGACTCGGTGAACGCCATGGCGGGCAACCTCACCGACCAGGTGCGCGACATCGCCCAGGTGGCGACCGCGGTCGCCACCGGCGACCTGTCGCAGAAGATCACCGTGGACGTGCGCGGTGAGATCCTGGAGCTGAAGAACACGCTGAACACGATGGTGGACCAGCTGTCGTCGTTCGCCGACGAGGTGACGCGGGTGGCCCGCGAGGTGGGCACCGACGGCAGGCTGGGCGGACAGGCGGAGGTGACCGGCGTCGCCGGCACCTGGCGCGACCTCACCGACTCGGTCAACTTCATGGCGGGCAACCTCACCGACCAGGTGCGGAGCATCGCGCAGGTCACCACGGCGGTGGCCAAGGGCGACCTGTCGCAGAAGATCACCGTGGACGCCCGGGGCGAGATCCTGGAGCTGAAGAACACCATCAACACGATGGTGGACCAGCTGTCGTCGTTCGCCGACGAGGTGACGCGGGTGGCCCGCGAGGTGGGCACCGACGGCAGGCTGGGCGGGCAGGCCGACGTCAAGGGCGTCTCCGGCACCTGGCGCGACCTCACCGACTCCGTCAACTACATGGCGGGCAACCTCACCGACCAGGTGCGCAACATCTCGCAGGTGGCCACCGCCGTCGCCCGTGGCGACCTGTCGCAGAAGATCACGGTCTCGGCGCGGGGCGAGATCCTGGAGCTGAAGAACACGCTGAACACGATGGTGGACCAGCTGTCGTCGTTCGCCGACGAGGTCACCCGGGTGGCGCGTGAGGTGGGCACGGACGGCAGGCTGGGCGGGCAGGCCGACGTCAAGGGCGTCTCCGGCACCTGGAAGGCGCTGACCGAGTCGGTGAACGTGATGGCCGACAACCTCACCGCCCAGGTGCGGAGCATCGCGCAGGTCACCACGGCGGTGGCCAAGGGCGACCTGTCGCAGAAGATCCGGGTCGACGCGCGCGGCGAGATCATGGAGCTGAAGGAGACCATCAACACGATGGTCGACCAGCTCTCGGCCTTCGCCGAC
This sequence comes from Streptosporangium sp. NPDC023825, assembly GCF_040639575.1. Taxonomy (NCBI): domain Bacteria; kingdom Bacillati; phylum Actinomycetota; class Actinomycetes; order Streptosporangiales; family Streptosporangiaceae; genus Streptosporangium; species Streptosporangium sp. NPDC023825. Next base: position 8,286 of record NZ_JBFAAE010000114.1, read on the forward strand.
GAGGTGACGCGGGTGGCCCGCGAGGTGGGCACCGAGGGCAATCTCGGCGGCCAGGCCACCGTGCGAGGGGTCTCCGGTACGTGGAAGGACCTCACCGACAACGTCAACTCGATGGCCAACAACCTGACCAGCCAGGTGCGGAGCATCGCGCAGGTCACCACGGCGGTCGCCCGCGGAGACCTGTCGCAGAAGATCACCGTCGAGGCGAAGGGCGAGGTCGCCGCGCTCGCCCAGACCATCAACACCATGGTCGACACGCTGAGCGCGTTCGCCGACGAGGTGACCCGGGTGGCCCGCGAGGTCGGCACCGAGGGCGAGCTGGGCGGCCAGGCGCGCGTGCCCAACGTGGCCGGCACCTGGAAGGACCTCACCGACAACGTCAACTCGATGGCCAACAACCTGACCAACCAGGTGCGCAACATCGCGCAGGTCACCACGGCGGTCGCGCAGGGGGACCTGACCAAGAAGATCGACGTGGACGCCCGGGGCGAGATCCTGGAGCTGAAGACCACGATCAACACGATGGTCGACCAGCTGTCGTCGTTCGCCGCGGAGGTCACCCGGGTGGCCCGCGAGGTCGGCAGCGAGGGGCGGCTGGGCGGGCAGGCCGAGGTCGAGGGCGTGTCCGGCACCTGGAAGCGGCTGACGGAGAACGTCAACGAGCTGGCCGGAAACCTGACCCGCCAGGTGCGGGCCATCGCCGAGGTGACCAGCGCGGTGACCTCGGGCGACCTCACCCGCTCGATCACCGTCGACGCCTCGGGCGAGGTGGCCGAGCTCAAGGACAACATCAACTCCATGGTGAAGTCGCTGCGCGAGACCACCCTGGCCAACCAGGAGCAGGACTGGCTCAAGTCGAACCTGGCCCGCATCTCCGGGCTGATGCAGGGCCACCGCGACCTCGCCGTCGTGGCCGAGCTGGTGATGAACGAGCTGGCCCCGCTGGTCTCCGCCCAGCACGGCACGTTCCTGCTCGCGGAGGAGAAGCCGGACGGCTCGGAGCTGCGGGTGGTCGGCTGCTACGGCCACCGGGAGACCGCCCGCCGCCACTTCTTCGGGGACTCCCTGGTGGGACAGGCCGCCGTGGCCAAGCGGTCCATCCTGGTCGAGGACATCGCCGCCGGGTACATCACCGTCTCCTCGAGCCTGGGAGCGGCCGGCCCCGTCAACCTCATCGTGCTGCCGATCATCGTCGAGGACCAGGTCCTCGGGGTGATCGAGCTGGCCAGTCTCAACCGCTTCACCCAGGTGCACCGGGCCTTCCTGGAGCAGCTGGTGGAGACCATCGGCGTCAACGTCAACACGATCGTCGCCAACGCCCGTACCGACTCCCTGCTCACCGAGTCGCAGCGCCTCGCGACCGAGCTCCAGGTCGGGCAGGAGGAGCTGCAGCGCTCCAACGCCGAGCTGGAGGAGAAGGCGGAGCTGCTGGTCCGGCAGAACCACGACATCGAGACGAAGAACAGGGAGATCGAGCAGGCGCGGCAGGAGCTGGAGGACCGGGCCAAGCAGCTCGCGCTGGCCTCCAAGTACAAGAGCGAGTTCCTGGCCAACATGAGCCACGAGCTGCGCACCCCGCTCAACTCACTGCTCATCCTGGCCCAGCTGCTGGCACAGAACCCGGCCCGCAACCTCACCGCCAAGCAGGTGGAGTACGCCAACGTCATCCACTCGGCGGGCACCGACCTGCTCCAGCTGATCAACGACATCCTCGACCTGTCGAAGATCGAGGCGGGCAAGATGAACATCAGCCTGGAGCCGCTGCCGCTGCGCCAGCTCCTGGACTACGTCGAGGCCACCTTCCGCCCGCTGACCACGGAGAAGGGGCTGCGGTTCGACGTCGTGGTCGCCCCCGACGTGCCCGAGGAGCTGCTCATGGACGAGCAGCGGCTCAGGCAGGTGCTGCGGAACCTGCTCTCCAACGCGGTGAAGTTCACCGAGAAGGGTTCGGTGGAGCTCCGCATCGAGCGGGTGGGCGCGATGAACCTGCCGGGGGCGTACGGGCAGGAGGCGCTCGCCTTCCAGGTCGTCGACACCGGCATCGGCATCGCCGAGGAGAACCTCTCCCAGATCTTCGACGCCTTCCAGCAGGCCGACGGCACGACCAGCCGCAAGTACGGCGGCACCGGGCTGGGGCTGTCCATCAGCCGCGAGATCGCCGCGCTCTTCAACGGCGAGATCCGGGCGGTCAGCGCCCTGGGCTCCGGCAGCACCTTCAGCCTCTACCTGCCGATCGCCGCCCTCACCCCGGACGCCGCCCGCGCACGCACCGGAGGCGAGCCCGGCGCCGCGTCCGCCCCGGTCCTCCCGGCACATCACGCGCCGGTGGCCGCGCCTCTCGAGAGATTCCCGGGGGCGGACGGGCGGCGCCTGCTCGTCGTGGAGTCCCGCCCCAACGGGCTGCTCTCGCAGCTGGCCGAGAGCGTCGTGGCCGATCTGCCCGAGACGCACGGTCCCGTCCAGGTGTCGACCGCCAACGACCCGGTCTCCGCCCTGGAGATCCTGGCCGCGGACGACCACCACTGCATCGTGCTCGACCTGGGCATGCGCCAGGACGGGGCGGCCGACTTCCTGCGCATGCTGGACGACGACCCGGTGCTGCGCGGGCTGCCGGTGCTCGCCCACCACACCCGCACGCTCACCCGGCCGCAGGAGAACCTCCTCAAGGGGCGGTCAAACACCCAGCCGCTGGAGCGCCTGCCCAGCCTCGACGAGCTGCGCGAGCGCATCACCCTGCACCTGTCGGCGCCGGCGCCCGGCGACGTGCTGCCCCTGGTGCAGGCCAGCCCCGACGAGCGGCCGCAGCCGGTGGAGGAGGTGGACACCGTGCTGGTGGACAGGAAGGTCCTGGTCATCGACGACGACGTCCGCAACGTCTTCGCGCTCACCAACATCCTGGAGCTGCACGGCATGCAGGTCCTCTACGCGGAGAACGGCCGCAAGGGCATCGAGATCCTGTCGCGCAACGAGGACATCGACCTGGTCCTGATGGACATCATGATGCCGGAGATGGACGGCTACGCCGCGACCGCCGCCATCCGCAAGATGGCCGACTTCGCGGATCTGCCGATCATCGCGGTGACCGCCAAGGCCATGCAGGGCGACCGGGAGAAGACCCTGTCCGCGGGGGCCAGCGACTACGTCACCAAACCCGTCGACGCCCAGGAGCTGCTCCGCCGCATCCAGCGGTGGCTGGAGATCTAGGGCGAGGGCGACGGGGGCGTCCGGCGCCGTTCCGCGTACCGTCCCGGGCGTCTCTCCAGGGCAATCCGGCGTCTCCCGGGTTCACCCTCGGTTCATTCCCGGCGTCTCCCGGGGGCGTTCCCGGCCTCGTCCCCGGCGGCCGGGGTGTCCGGCTCCGCGCGGCCCCGCGACGCCAGAGGTGACGCGGCGCGGTTCAGGCGGGCCTCCAGGCCGTCGAGGAAGCAGGTCAGGCCGAACTCGAAGTTGAGCGCCCTCGCGGTGTCGACGTCCATGCGCCTGAACTCGGCGTAGCGGGCGGCCAGCTCCGGATGGTCGGCCGCGGCCTTCTCCAACGTGGGCTGGATGGACTCGTTCAGCTCGTTGGAGGTCAGGCCCGTCCGATCCAGCATGGACCGCCAGGAGAGCTCGGGCGCGGTGACCCCGAACACGTAGGCCATGAGCGTCGAGGCGGCGTAGTCCTGGTCGAGGCCGCGGAACCCGGCGTGGTCGAAGGTGGCGACGAGACCGCTCATCATCCGCATCGCGTTGGGGCCGATGGCGGGGGTCGTCCCGATGAAACCGATGACCCAGGGGTGTCTGAAGAGCGCCTGGCGGATGCCGTACGCGAAGGAGGTGGCGGCGTTGCGCCAAGTGGTCTCCCGGACGTTCAGGACGGTGAACTCGCCGTAGACCTCGTCCAGGACCAGCTCGAGCAACTCGTCCTTGTTGGCCACGTGCCAGTAGATGCTGGTCGTCCCCGAGCCGAGCCTGGCCCCCAGGCGGCGCATGCTCAGCGCGTCCAGCCCTTCGGCGTCGAGCAGCTCCATCGCCGCGCGCACGATCTGCGCGCGGCCGAGGGCCGGGCTTTTCGCGGCGCGCCGCTCGCGTGTCCAGACGGAGCTCAGGTGCTCTTTCACCGTTCAAGCATAAATCCGATGGCACACTGTTCGAGGCTATCGTACAGTGTGCGAGTGAAATCGAACACTGTACGAGTCGAACGCGATCCGAGGCGCTGGTGGATCCTCGGAGTGCTCTGCCTGAGCCTGCTGGTCCTCGTGGTGGACAACACCGTGCTGAACCTGGCGATCCCCGCCCTCATGGTCGACCTGGGGGCCGGTCCGGCGGACATCCAGTGGATCATCGACGCCTACATCCTGGTCTTCGCCGGTCTGCTGCTCACCGCCGGCAGCCTGTCCGACCGCTACGGACGCAAGCGCTTCCTGATCATCGGCCTGGTGCTGTTCGGCGGCGCCTCGCTGCTCGCCATGCTGGTCACCGAGCCCTGGCACCTGATCGGCGCCCGCGCGCTGATGGGCGTCGGCGGCGCCATCCTGATGCCGAGCACCCTGTCGATCCTGATCACCGTCTTCGACGACGAGGAGCGCCGCAAGGCGATCGCCGCGTGGAGCGCGGTGGCGATGGTCGGCGTGATCGCCGGCCCGACGCTGGGCGGCTTCCTGCTCGAGCACTACGAGTGGTGGTCGATCTTCCTGCTCAACGTGCCGGTCGCGGTCGTCGCCGTGATCGCGGCGGCGCTGCTGATGCCCGAGTCGCGCGGTCCGGCGCGAAGGCTCGACCCGGCCGGCGTGGTGCTGTCCACGGTCGGCATGAGCGCCCTGGTCTACGTGGTCATCTCCGCGCCGAAAGCGGGCTGGACCTCGGCGGAGTCGCTCGTCGCCGCCGGGGTGGCGGTGGTCGCGCTGGCGGCGTTCGTGATCTGGGAGCTCAGGTCGGAACACCCGATGCTCCCGCTCGAGCTTTTCCGCGACCGGAACTTCAGCGGGGCCTCGTTCTCGATCGTGCTGATGTCGTTCGGCACGGGCGCGCTGCTGCTGATGCTCACCCAGTACCTGCAGTTCGTGCTGGCCTACGGCCCCATGCAGGCAGGTTTCGCCCTCCTGCCGTACGCCGTGGCCGCCGCGCTGTTCAACGGGGTCGGCGCCGGTCTGGGGCGGAAGGTCAGCAACCGGGTGCTGGTCGCCGTCGGTCTCGCCGTGATGGCCGGCGGTTTCGGGGTGCTCGCCTTCATGACCGCCGATACCGGGTACGGCCTGATGATCAGCGGTCTCATGCTCATGGGGATCGGCGGCGGCCTGGCGGGGCCTGCGGCCTACGCGACGCTGATGGGAGCGGTGCCGCCCGCGCACGCCGGTGTCGGGTCGGCGCTCAACGACACCGTCCAGCAGGTCGGCATGGCGCTGAGCGTCGCCGTGCTCGGCAGCGTGCTGGCCGGGGTCTACACCTCGTCGATGCCCGCCGGCGCCCCGGCCGCCGCGCGCGAGTCGATCGCCGAGGCGCTGCGGCTGGGAGACGCGGGGGTGATCGGGACCGCGCGCGAGGCGTTCGTCTCGGCCATGTCGTTCGGCGCCTGGGTGGGGGTCGGCTTCACCCTGGCCGCCGCCACGCTGGCGTTCGTGGTGCTGCGCCCCGCGCCCGTGCCCGCACCCGGGGCCGGTTCGGACGCGGACCTGGTGAAAGCGGAGGGCTGAGAGGGTCTCCGGGCCGTCGATCCCGTGCGTTCGCCCGCCGGTGGCCGGCCTGCCCGGGCAGGCCGGCCACCAGCGCGTCGCGGCCGTACCCGGGGGCTGCCGATG
>NZ_JBFAAE010000115.1:0-13749 GCF_040639575.1 Streptosporangium sp. NPDC023825
CGCAGCACCGTCTCCAGGTCCAGATCGCTGCCCACCGCGACCACGGCCTCCAGCAAAGCGTGCACCCGGTCACGGGTGGCCAGCACCGCCTCCAGGCGCACCTGCAACTCCGACAGGAGCTCATCCAGGCGCATGTGCGCGATCAACGCACCCGGCTCGACCTTCGCCATACCCCAAGTCTCGCACCAGGGCACAGGGGCACCGGTCCTGCCGAGGAGCCGACCTCCACCCGCCCCACCACCGTTTACTCCACGGTGAAGATCACTTGACCAGCCGTCTTTGCGGGAACGCCGCCTCCGGGCGAATCGCGATGGTCACCGCACCCATGACGTCCTTTACCCGAAGCGTCATGGTCTGCCTCCTCTCAGCCGTACTCCGGCCGGCTTTCGACGACCTGGGCGTCACCGAGGACATCGGAGTCCGACAACGCGGGCCCGTCCCGCGGCGGGCTTTCCCAGCCGGCGGGGACGACCGCGACGGGGCAGAAACCGTGCTGAAGGACCGACCTGGAGGTCGAGCCGAGCCTGCCGTGCTCACGTGCTCCGCCGACCACCACCAAGCTCGCCTCCCTGGACGCGTCCGTCAGGAGATCCTTCGCGGACGTGGCGGCGAAACAAGCGCCAACCGCCACCTGGGGGTAGGCGATCCGCCATGGTCCCAGGCGCTCGAGCATGCCGTCCTCCGTCGCCTTCGTCGCGATCCGCGTCTCGTGCACCAGCGGCTGCAGGCGTCCGGCATGCACCGCCATCAGTTTCAACTGCCTGAGGCGGGCCTCACGGAAAGCGAACTCGATCACCCCGTCAGGGGTGTCGCCACTCATCCCCAGGACCACGGCACCGCGTTCCCTCGGCACGGGAATCGGACCGGGCCCGCGTACCACGATCACCGGACAATGCGCGTGCGCCGCCACGTACCCGGCGACCGATCCCAGAACGGTCCTGGCCAGGGTGCCCATGCCACGAGAACCCACCACGATCAAAGCGGCGCGCTCCGACAGCTCGACCAGCCGTTCAGCGGCCGCCCCTTCGTGCAGATCGGTGGTGACATCGGCCAGCGTGCTGCACGCGCGGGCACAGTCGGCCCCGTGGTACAGCACGTGCTCGGCGGCCTTGCGCAGATGAAGTCTGGCCTCCTCATCGGCCGCCCCGTACGGCCATCGCCACGCGTGGGCCACCCTCAGCGGCAGCTTCCCGAGCTCGGCCTCGTCCATCGCCCACTCCAGGGCCTGCATGGAGAAGTCGGAACCGTCGTAACCGACGACGACCTCCCGGATATCGGTCATTGCCCTCACCTCCCTCTCCCCATGCTCGCCGGAACGGACTCCCCTGAGGAGGGCGGAAGGTCCCGCTCTGGCGGGACCTTCCGCCTTCCTCCCGTCACAGCGCCTACCTGCGGAAACAGGGCGGACACCATGATCTTCCGCCGACCGCCCCCGATCGGGCGACGAAACGGCATCCGACCACACCCCAGGGGACCTTCGTCCCTACCCGGCAGCTGACAGGGCCACGAAGAATGGGAGAAACCGGGGACACGAAAAGCGCGAACAGATGATCTCAGCCGGCCTCGGATCGAACAGACCCGACGACCGGGATCAGAGCACCGGTCCCCGGCGACGAACCGAAGGTGATGACCATGACAGACCCCATCGTCGTCGGCGTCGACGGCTCGAGGTCCTCACGGCAGGCCGTGACCTGGGCCGCGCAGGAGGCCACGCTGAGAAAAGCGCCGCTGCACGTCGTCCACGCCGCCCTGCGCTGGGCCTACGACGTCCCGCTCGTCCCCCAGCCCGCCCACTGGGGCCCCGCCGAGGAGGCCGCCTGCGAGGAACTGCTCCGGCAAGCCGCCGAGCAGGCCCGCTCCGACTCCCCCACCTTGAAGGTCACCACCGAGATCCTCGACGGAAGCGCCGCCGAAGCGATCGCCACCGCCGCCGAGACCGCACAGCTGATCGTCGTCGGCCGCCGAGGCCTGGGCGGATCCACCGGGCTGCTCCTGGGCTCGGTCAGCTACGACCTGGCCGCCCGATCCCCATGCCCGGTAGTGGTCGTCAACCAACCGCCCACCGCCCGGGACACCGAGATCGTCGTCGGTCTCACCGGACGCACCGGCCAGGATTGCCTGCTGGAATTCGCCTTCGACGAGGCGGTTCTGCGCCGGCGCCCGCTCCGAGCGGTGCACGCCTGGACCCACCCGGCCACCAGAGCACCCGGCGACATGCAGCCACTCGTCTACGACGTCGAAGAGGTCGGCGACGAAGAGGCCCGGCTGCTGGCCGAGTCGCTCGGCGGCTGGCGGGAGAGGTTCCCCGGCGTGACCCTCGTCGAGCACGTCGTGCACGAACATCCGGCCAAAGCGCTCATCGACGCCTCCGAGAGCGCCGAGCTGGTCATCGTGGGCGCCCCCGGCCGGACGATGTTCCTCACCTCGACCGTCCGCTCCCTGCTCCACCACGCTCAGGCGCCCGTCGCCGTCCACCGCACCTCGCACGCCCGCCGCGACCAAGCCTTCCCGGCACGAAACCGTCGCGACATCACCTGACGTACCGGTGAACCAACGGTGCCGACGGCACGGTCAGGAGTTCGGCGTCATCGTTCGTCCAGGCGGGGGCGAACGACGGCGACAGGGCAGTGTGCCCGGTGCAGCACGCCGTGGCTGACCGAGCCCAGCACGGCCGAGCCGAATCCGCCCAGCCCTCGTGAGCCGACCACGACCAGGTCCGCCCGGCGTGAGGCGTCGGACAGCACGCGGACCGGATGATCACAGACGGTCGATTCCTCCACCGCGACGTCCGGACGCCTTTCCCGGTAGGGCGCCAACAACCGCCGGGCGGCCTCGGCCTCGTCCGCGAAGACACCTTTCGGCACCGGGCTGTAGCCCAGGGCGTACGGCGAGAGCATCGGCATCTGCCAGGCGTGGACCGCCCGCAGCCGCGATCCGCTCTGCTGGGCCCGGGCGAAGGCGTACTCCAGCGCGGCCTGCGAAGGCTCCGACCCGTCGAACCCCACGACGATCACGCCGTGCGCGGTCCGGACCGGCGCGCGGACGATGACGACGGGACCGGCCGCGTGGCCCGCCAGAGCGAGCCCGACCGACCCGAGCACCAGCCCGGCGAACCCGCCGACGCCCCTGCTGCCGATCACGAGCACGTCGGCCCGCTCGGATTCACTCTTCAGCCGTTCGACCACCGCTCCGGTCGCCAGAGCAGTTGTGATCTTGATGTCGGGTGTGTGGTCCCGGGCCCGCTGTGCGGCCGCGGCCAGCACGCGGTGACCGTGCTCGGCCGAGTCGTTCTCCTCCCCGGTCCCGGACAGGAGAACCAGGGCGTTCCACGGTTCGCGCACATGCACGATCCTCAATGCCGCACCGCTGCGCGCGGCGTCCTCGGCCGCCCACCGCACCGCCGCCGTCGCGGGCGCGGATCCGTCGGTACCGACGACGATCAGTCCGGTCATGGCCGCCTCGTCCCAGAGAGCCTCTGTGCCTTCATCTCCATCGCACACCCGCGAAAGGGATCCGGCACCGGCCGAACGTCACCCGCCGCGAGGACCAACGTCTCCTTCGAAAACCACGTGGATTCGGCGGGTGGGCTGGAAGCGGTGCACAGACCACCACCCGAACTCGCCGTGACGGCGCAGGTGTCAGGGCGAGGGGAGTCCGCCGACAGGTCCGAGCCAGGTCCGAGCCAGGTCAGCCGGTGCGCCTGGGGGCGATATGGCCACCGCATGCCAGGAAACAGCGGTTCGTGGCCGCGGCCGGTCTTTCCATGAGGTGAAGATCCTGGAAGGCGTTCCGGTCCCGGCTGCGATCGGCTGTCACCTCCGGTCGCACCGATGCGTGTCGGGCGGGCGGGGGCGGCGTGGATGTGGTGCGCTGAAGGGCGGGGGCGCCGAGTACAGGAAGTGGCGGGTACCGATGAGGTTTTCACGCTTGCGAGGCAGGCTGAACGCTCTGGGCGAGCACCTGGGCACCCAACTGTGGCCCCTGCCCACCCTCGGTGTCGGGCTCGCCGTCGCCTTGGGGATAGGCCTGCCCCAGCTGGACGCGCGGATCCACGACGACCTGCCGCCATGGCTGAGGAACTATCTGTTCGGCGGAGAGGCGGGAGCGGCCCGCACGGTGCTGGACGCGATCGCCAGTTCACTGATCACCGTCACGGCGCTCACCTTCTCCCTCACCGTGGTGACGCTGCAACTGGCCAGCAGCCAGTTCTCCCCCCGGCTGCTGCGCACCTTCACCCGTGACCGGTTCGTCCAAACCACCTTGGCGCTGTTCCTGGCGACGTTCACCTACGCGCTCACCGTGCTGCGCACCGTGCGCGCCACCGGCGGCGCACAGGAGATGTTCGTTCCCCAGGCATCGGTGACGCTGGCCTTCCTCCTCACCGTGGCCAGTGTGCTCAGCCTCGTGCTGTTCCTGTCCCACCTGGCACGGGAGATCCGCGTTGAGACGATGCTCCGCAACGTCCATGCCGACGCCGGCCGGACCATCCGACGGCTCCTGCCCGAGCACCCCTGCCCCCGTGAGCGGGCAGTCGCACCGCCGAGACCGCCTGCGGACGCGGTGCCTCTGCCGGCCGGCGCCTCGGGCTTCCTGACCGCGGTGGACGAGGTATCGCTGCTGGCCGCCGCCGTCGAGGCGGACGCCGTCGTGCTCATCCAGTGCCATCCCGGTAGCTCACTGGTCGCCGGCACGCCGATCGGGTTCGGCTGGCCACACGGCGCGCGCCCCTTTTCGCCCGACGTCCTTGCCCACCTCAGGAAACGGGTGGCCACGGCGATCTCCACCGGTTTCGAACGCACCGGCGCCCAGGACATCGGCTTCGGGCTGCGCCAGCTCACCGATGTGGCCACCAAGGCCCTGTCCCCGGGGATCAACGACCCGACCACCGCCGTCCACGCGCTGAGCCACTCCTCGGCCCTGCTGTGCGAACTGGCCGGCCGTGACCTCGCCCCTCGGCTACTGCGCGACGATCAGGGCCGGGTCCGGGTCGTGCTGTGCCGTCCGCAGCTGGGTGATCTCCTGGAGCTCGCGGTGGCCCAGCCCCGGCGTTACGGCGCGAGCGACCCCTTCGTGCTGGCCCGGCTGTCATCGCTGCTGCGCGAAATCGCCTGGTGCGCGGGCCGTGAGCATCGCCGGACGGTCGCCGGCCAGCTCGCCCGGCTGCGCACCACGATCGCCGCACAGGACTTCGACGCCACCGAACGGGCCCGGCTGGCCGAACTGGCCGAGCAGGTCGATCAAGCCGTGGCCGGCCGCTGGACAGCCGGTGGCAAGACCTCCTGACCAGGGGACTTCCAAGCCCTCGGCACCGAGGTGCCGGCCATGTCGACAGTCGGCCAGGCTGGTGCAGACCATGACAGCTCATCGAACCGTCCGCGCGGACGGGCCCGCGCCCAGGTCGCGACCGGTACGCGATCGCGATCGCGCCGGATGACGGGGGTCATCCCGAAACCGGTGCCGGCCCGGACAGGTGCCGGCGCACGGCCTCGGCAGCCAGGTCGACGTCGGCGGCTTCGCTGCGCTGGGGCGCGTTCAGGAAATCCGTCCCGCGCAGAGCGTGGGAGGCCGGGCGGGGGTAGAGCCAGGCGTGGAAGTGCTGGACCCGGTCCCGGGTGGAGACCAGGTGGACGCGCTCGGCGTCGGTGCCGGCCCGCATGGCGGCATCGAGCGCGCGCAGCAGGCTGCCGAAGGACACCGTCTCCTCGAGCGTCATCTCGGCGAAGTCGGTGTAGTGCCGCGTGGAGACGATCTTCATGGTTCCCGGCCTGGAGGATTCGGCGGGGCCGTGGTGAACGAGCCAGAGGTCGTCGCGGTAGACCCAGCCGCCGGGCGGTTCGCCGGCAGCGGTACTCAGCGGGCAGTACGGGCAGCTGGAGGTGGTGTCGGTCATCGGGGAGTCCTTCAGGTCAGCAGGGTGTGGGCCAGGCCGATGGCGGCGCCGGCGGCGATGTACCAGGCGTTGTTGAGTTTGGTCTTCCACAGCAGCGCCAAGGTGGCCAGGGCGATCGCGGCGGTGAGGGGATCGACGATCGCGGTCCGGCCGAGTTGGAGGGAGACACCGGCCATGAGGGCCAGGGCGGCGGCGTTGAGGCCGTCGAGCAGGGCGGAGGTCCAGGCGCTGGAGCGGAGTCTGTCGGTGAGCCTGGTGAGCAGGCCGACGAAGACGAAGGACGGCAGGAAGATGGCGACGGTGGCCAGGAACGCCCCGACGGGGCCGGCGACGAGATAGCCGATGAAGGTGGCGGTGGTGAACACCGGACCCGGGGTGACCTGGCCGATGGAGACGGCGTCGACGAGCTGCGGGCCGGTGATCCAGCCGAGCCGCTCGACGAAGTCGCCGCGCAGGAAGGCCAGCAGCACGTAGCCGCTGCCGTACAGCACCGATCCGATCTTCAACAGGGTGAGGAACAGCTGCGTCAGCTGGCCTGCGGTGGGATCGGGGAAGAGCGGTGAGCCCAGGCCGAGCAACGGCAGCGCGAGCATCCCGTGCGCGGCCTCCTGACGGCGGCGGAACCCCTGCGCCGCCGCCGCGAGCAGCGCGCCGGCGGCCAGCACGAGCAGCTCGTTGACCCCGAGCAGGTAGGCGGCCAGGGCGGCGACGGCCAGCAGCGCGAACCACACGTTCTTGATCACCGTGCGGAGAAGGCCGAACAGGGCATGGGCGATGATCGCGATCACCGCCGGGACGATGCCGTACAGGATGCCCGCGACGGCGGGCGTCGTTCCGTAGGTGACGTAGGCCCAGGCCAGAGCGGTGACGATCAGCGCGGCCGGGAGGATGAAGCAGAGGCCGGCGGCCAGCAGGCCGCGCCAGCGGGCGCGGTCGAAGCCCAGGTGGATGGCCAGCTCGGTGGAGTTGGGGCCGGGAATCAGGTTGGTGGCGCCCATCAGGTCGACGAACCGCTCGTCGCTGACCCAGCCGCGGCGGCGTACCAGCTCGTCCCGCATCATCGCGGTGTGCGCGGCCGGGCCGCCGAAGGCGATGGTGCCGAGTTTGAGAAACAGCAGCGCCACCTCCCGCACCGTACGCCAGGACACCTTGCCGCCCTCGGACCCGCCGGCCGGCTCGCCGGCGGCCTGTTCGTCTGTCACTGTCGCTCTTTCCCGTGGTCGTGCGGATCGCCCGGCGCGAAGGCCCGCATCCAGGCCCGGGCGACAGCCCGCGAGCGGGCCGGACACCCCCGCCGAGCCAAATACATCAAATGTATTTGATGTATTATCACGAGATGGTGACCCAGACTCAACCCGCCCCGCCCTTCGTGCGGCTGGCCGGCCATCCGCTGCGATGGCGGCTGCTGACCGAGCTGGCCACCGGCGACTACCGGGTACGCGAACTGGTGGAGCTGGTGGATCACCCGCAGAACCTGGTCTCCTACCACCTGCGGCTGCTGCGCGACGGCGGCCTGGTCACCACGCGGCGCAGCAGCGCCGACGCCCGCGACGGCTACTACCACCTGGACCTGGACCGCTGCACCCAGGCCCTGGCCGCCACCGGCCTCGCGCTGCACCCCGCGCTGGGCCTTACCCCGGCCGCACCCCAGCCGCTCCCGGCATCGGCGCGTCCGCCCGCCGTGCTGTTCACCTGCACCGGCAACAGCGCCCGCTCGCCGATCGCCGAAGCCCTGCTGCGCCACCGTGGCGGCGGCCACCTCGAGGTCATCAGCGCGGGCAGCCACCCTCGGCCGCGCCTGCACCCCGATGCCGTCCGGGCCCTGCGCGAAGGCCACGGCATCGACCTCGGGGACCGGCGCCCCCGGCACCTGGACACCCTGACCGGGCGCCACTTCGACTACGTCGTCAGCCTGTGCGACAAGGTCCGCGAGGTCTGCCCCGACTTCGGCGACCGCTCCCGGCGCATCCACTGGAGCATCCCCGACCCCGCCGCCGAGCAGGCCGGATACCCCGCCTTCGCTCGCACCGTGGCGGAGATCGACACCCGCATCCGCCACCTGCTCCCCGTTCTCACACCCCGAAAGGCCCCGCCATGACCACACCCGACCAGCTCGCCGCCGTCCGCTACCTCGTCGACGACGTGACCGCGGCCGTCGACTTCTACACCACCCACCTCGGCTTCACCCTGCGCCTGGACGCCGCGCCCGCCTTCGCCGACGTGGTACGCGGACCGCTGCGGCTGCTGCTGTCCGGACCCACCAGCTCCGGCGCCCGCGCCACCTCCCCGGGCACCCCCGCCGGCCGCAACCGCATCCACCTCATCGTCGACGACCTCGACACCGAGACCGACCGGCTCCGCGACGCCGGCCTGTCCTTCCACGGCGACGTGGTCGCCGGCCCCGGCGGACGCCAGATCCTGCTCACCGACCCCGCCGGCAACCTCGTCGAACTCTTCGAACCCGCCCACGCTCCGGCCGCCATCACACCGGCCCGAGCCTGACCGACTCCGAGCGTGTCCCGTTACCTGTGAGTGTGCTGTGGTGAGCGCGCTCTCGGGCAGCTTCCGGCTTGCGCCGGAGCGTTCCCCGTTTCCGGGGTTCCCGTTTCGCCGGTGCGCGCCCGGCACGGGTGCCGGGTCTTACCGCTCCTCCACGGGCGTTTCGCGTCTCCCCGCAACTCTGGGCGGCGTCGGCCGCGAGCGCGGCCAGATTGAGCGCGGCGTTGAGGTCGCGGTCGGCGACCAGGCCGCACTCGGCGCAGGTGTAGGTGCGTTCGGACAGGGCGAGCTTGGCTTTCACCGCGCCGCAACCCGAACAGGTCTTACTGGAGGGATACCAGCGGTCGGCGACGACGAGCCTGCCGCCGTGCCACGTGGTTTTGTAGGAAAATGGTGCGGTGCTTGGACCTGAACCGGGGAAACCCGATCTTCGGCCCCTTGCGGGTGCCGTTGCGGGAGGCGGCCCAGTTCTTCAGCGCTCGCGCCAGGTTGTCCAGGCCGGTGGTGTAGGCCTCCTTGGAGTGCTCGGCCCACCACGGCGCGGCGGTGTTCTTGGCGGTGTTCCACGCCCGGCGCAGACCGTACAGCGACCACGCCACCTCGGTCAGGTGTTCACCGGGCACACCGTAGGACTTCTCCGTCTCCCGCTGGGACAAGGCGGCCTTGATGCGGGCCAGGCCCCAGTTGAACGCGAACCGGGCCGCGCCGCAGTGCGAGGCGAGCGCGGCCACCTGGCCAGGGGTGGGGTCAGGGCGTAACGGTACGCCTGCGTCACCTTCACTCGGCGATCTCGCCTTCGGTGGCGGCGGCCACCGCGCGTCGCGCCCGGTTCGCCGCGGCGCGGCGACCATACAGGCGGGCGCACAGCGAGGTGAGGATCTCGGTGACGTCTCCCACCAGGTCGTCATCGGCCTCGGCGGGGTCGGCCACAAGCAGGCGGCGGCCTTGGGCGGACAGGGCCGCCTCGACGTACTCGGCTCCGAACCGGGCGGACCGGTCGCGGTGTTCGACCACGATCGTGCTCACCTGCGGGTCGGCGAGCAGCGCGAGGAACTTCTTGCGGCGGCCGTTGAGGGCGGAGCCGACCTCGGTCACCACCCGATCCACACTGATGCCGCGCCCGGTCGCCCACGCCGTCACCCGCGCGACCTGGCCGTCCAGGTCGGCCTTCTGGTCAGCCGAGGAAACGCGGGCGTACACCACCGTGGTTCCGCCGTGCTGGGCGGTGGGATCGATGTCTCCGACCAGGATCAGCCGCCCAACCTTGCGAGCGGGCACGGGCAGGGTGCCCTCCCGATACCACCGGTAAGCGGTGATCGGGTGGACACCCTGAGCCTTAGCCCACTCTTTCAAGTTCACTCTTGAATACTAAAACATACTCAAGCGCCAACTGTAATAACCCCCGCGCTCCACCCGCGACCGCGTCCCAGAACACATCCGCGCAGGCCGCGCGCCGCGCTCCTACCTCGGCGAGGCCGATCCCGCTGCGGCCGAACGCGGGCAACGTCGTGCACGGAACGCGGCGATGCGGGCCCTTCCGTCCCGCCGGTCCCGGCTCCCGCCGCCGTGACCGGCCCGGCTCGTGACCGGCCCGGCTCGTGACCGGCCCGGCTCGTGACCGGGCGGCCCCGCCCGGCCGAAAACGCAGCCGAAGGCCCGATCTTGTGTCACCGTTTCGGTCAACGACGCACCCGATAGCGCAGGTGAAGCACTCGGTTGCCCTGAATCACCACGTCAGGATCCTCCAACAGGTGCTGCGCGTCGACCGACCCGAAGTAGCGCTTGCCGGACCCGAACACGACGGGTACGACGTCCATGCGCACCTCGTCGACCAGGCCCGCGGCAAGCACCTGGCCACCGACGTCGCCGGCGGCGACCTCGACCAAGCGGTCACCCGCGAGCTCCTGCGCCTTGGCCACGGCCGCCTCGACGCCGTCGACGAAGTGAAACGGCGCCTCGGGGTCCCAGCCCTCGGGCATCGGCCGGTGTGTCACGACGACCACGTGGCCGATCCCGCTCGGAGGCTTCCCGTCCCAGCCGTCCGTCAGGTCGAAGACGTGGCGGCCGGCGATTGTCACCCCGATCTGGTCCCAGTACGGCCGGGTGTAGTCGTGGGAGGTCTGCGACACCTTCAGCTCGCCGCTCTCGTCCAGCGGGACGTCACCGCTGGTCAACCAGTCGAACAGCGGCCCGGGCCGGTCATTCTCGTCCGCGACGAAACCGTCCACCGACACCGAGCTGTACATGACCACCTTGCCCACGGGGCTCTCCTCTGCTTTGGGGTGCCCCAAATTAGCGTGTCGTGAGCTGCCGCTCTTGTAAGAAATCAATCGGCCGGCAGCGGCCAGCCGTCCAGCGCGTGGCCGGGATGTTCGCGCAGGAACCGCCGCCGGACTTCGACGTACCGGGTCGGCGTGAGCCCGGTGAACGCCCGGAACTCGTGGCCGAAGTGGGCCTGGTCGAAGTAGCCTGCGCCACCGGCGAGGTCGCCCCAGTCGATCGGTCCGGCGGGGTCGATCGCGAACACGGTGGCGGTGAAGCGGTGGGTGCGGGCCAGCCGCTTCGGCGTGACACCGATGAGCTCCTTGAACCGCTGTGCCAGATGAGTGCTGCTGACACCGGCTGCCACGCTCAGGTCGCCGATCGCCACCGCCCCGCCGGCCGCCGCGATGACACTGCTCGTGTGGCGGACCAGCCCCAGGCCGGCGGTCTCGCACAGCCGTCGCATCAGCTCCTCCTCGAGCAGCGTCAGCATCTCGTGCGGCCCGGCCGCCGTGGCCAGCCGCTCTCGCAGCTCGGCGACGGCGGACCGGCCCCAAACCTGCTCCACCGTCACCGGCCGGTCACACAGCTCGGCCGCGGGCATCGGCAGGAACGGCGCCAGCCCCCACGGCTTGACGTGCACGCCGACCGACCGGGTCTTCGGCGGATAGCCGAACTCGAAGGCGCGGGTGGGCATGGTGACCACGCAGCCGTCGGCGTACTCGGCCGTCTCGATGTCGGTGCCGGCGCGGATGCGGAACGGCGCCCCGAGGTTGACGATGAGCAACGCCGACGGACTCGGCGGCAGCGTCAGCCGGGCGTACGGCGGCGCACCCTCCAGGTAGTAAAGGTCGTCGATCAGCCCGTCCAGCGGCGGTCGCGGCACTCTGGAGACGTACTCCACGCCCCCAGTATCGCCGACGCCCCGCCGGCATCGAGCGCCGGATGGTCCAAGGGTGTCCTGGATCATCCGCGCGGCACCCACTCGGCTGTGGCGCGGCCTGACCAGGTCGGCCTCCGGTTGATCTCGATGACCGGCAGCAGGGTCGCCTGGGCCGGTGTACTGATTTCCCTGGGTGTGGGCCCGGCGGGGATAGCAGCGGTCTCGGTCAGGAGAGACCGGGAGAGGCCGGGGCGGGGGTCACGACCAGGGGGCAGGTGGCGTGGTGCAGCAGCGAATGGCTGACCGACCCCAGCAGCAGCCCGGTCAGGTCACCGCGGCCGCGTGAGCCGACGACCAGCAGGTCGGCGTGGGCTGAGGCCTCGGCCAGGACGCGGGCCGGGTGACCGTGTTCGAGCTGTTCGGTGACCTTGACGTCGGGGTAGCGCTCGCTCCAACCGGCCAGGGCCTCGGCCAGCAGGCGTCGTTCGGCCTCGGCCGTCTCCTCCGCGGCCTGCAGGGCGAAGGGGCCGCCACCGGCGATCGGGTGGCTCCAGGCGTGCACCGCCCGCAGGCCGGCGCCGTGCAGGGACGCCTCGGCGAAGGCGAATCCCAGGGCGTCCGCGCCCGCCGCCGAACCGTCGACGCCGACGGCCACCTCCCCGGCCGTTGGGGTGGCCGGGGCGCGGATGACGGCCACCGGGCAGGTGACCCGCCCGGCGACCCCCAGCGCGACCGAACCGAGCAGCATCCCCGTGAAACCACCCAGACCGTGGTTGCCGACCACCAGGAGTTCCGCGTCCGCGGCGGTCTCGATCAAGACGGCGCGCGGGTCGCCGCCCAGCAGCCGCGCCTGCGCCGCGACACGGGGATCTTCCTGGTGGGCGCGCTCCAGTGCCGCGTCCAGCATGGACGTGGCCCCCTCGCGCATCCAGCGGCCCACCTCGGCGTAGCGACCCTCCTCGGGGACCTCCAGCGGCCAGGAGGGCATGGCGTGCACGATGCTCAGCGCACCGTCTCGGGCCGCGGCCTCTCGCGCCGCCCAGCTCACGGCCGCGAGCGCTGCCTGCGAACCGTCTACTCCCACTACGATCATGACATCCTCCTCATGGCGCCCATGCCACCATCACACCGGCGGGTGGCCGGAGGGCGACAGCGGTAAAGGTCCTTCGTCCCAGGGACCTCCGTCACCCTGTCCGAGGCTCTGACCTCTGGTGACCGCCGGTGCGGATACCCGCCGCGCCCGTGGCCGGCCACGGGACCAGGCGGTGGCGGGCCGTCTCGCCGTGGCCACAGCGCCAGAGGATCTCCAGCGGGCCGGTCGACGCCCAGGGCGATGGCCGCAATCCCGTCCAGCGCCGGTGGCGAGGGACCTTCGGCCCCGATGGCCGTCGCCGTGGCGCGGGTGGAGCGCTGGCCGGCGCGCGGGTCCTGGCGCGGGGGCTTTTCTCCCGCGCGGGGGAGTTTTTCTGTGCCGAGAGTGCAGGACCCGCGCACCGGCGCCGTGGGCGCGCGGCCTGCGGTCAGGCGAGTGCCGGATGCGCCGCTTCGGTTGAGGATTCGATCGAGGCACGCGGGGCGGGCATGCCGGCGTTCCGTCTCCGGCCGGCCTGGTCGGGGGTGACGACGACGGTGGGGCAGGCCGCCAGGGCGAGGCAGGCCCGCAGGGTCGCCCCGAGGTATCCGCCGCCCGCCGCAGGCCGGAGCCCTCCCAGGACGAGGAGGTCGGCCGTCTCGGAATGGCGCGGCAGCGCTCGCGCGGCCCTGTCGCGGCAGAGCAGGGGGCGCACGGCGAGTTCCGGATATTCGGCGCGGGCGGTCGCGACCGCCTGGCTCACGACGGTTTCGGCGATCGCTTTGCGATCTGTCTCCTCGATGGGTCCCCCGCCGGGCAGGTACGGGGCCCGGCACCGTGTGAGGTCGCCCCACGCGTGCAGGACCACCAGTTCCGCGCCGCTGCGGCGAGCCTCCTGGGCGCCCCAGCTCAGTGCCGCCTGCCCGGCGGCCGAACCGTCGAAGCCGACCAGGATGCGAGAGAGCGGCTGTCGACCTGTCATGGGATCCTCCGTGATCCGTCCCTTGGCCCCGGTGGTGGAAGGGGTTCGCCTTCATGCAACCGCGGCCGCCCCTGCCCCGGCCAGGGTCGCTGGTGGCGCGTGGGCGGCGCCACAGACCCACCCCGCGTAGGGGGGGGAGAGGCCGGCGCCGCGCGAAGGGT
>NZ_JBFAAE010000116.1:0-13349 GCF_040639575.1 Streptosporangium sp. NPDC023825
GCTGGGTCATAACCAGCGGAGAAATCGCGAAATTCCGGGTCTCGTCCATCGGTCAGCGTGAGCGGCGCCGTCTGGTTGGTCCGCTCCTTGACGAAACCGGGCGGAGGGCTCCGTGGTCGGGTCCTGTTCACTCAACAGACACCGTGACCGACTCACGCGGAGTTCCGCACCTCCACCCGCCGAGGTCCCCGGACCTCGATCGCTGCTCCGCCCGAAGGCTCCGCGGTCAGCGAAGGGCATCGAGGGCGGCGAGAATGTCGGCCGGCTCCGCGCGGGCGGTGTAGTCGGTGTCGATGAAGGCCCACCGGATCACGCCCTGCCGGTCGATGACGTAGGTGGCGGGGATGGGCAGGGTATGAGGGCGTCCGCCGTTGACCCTCTGCAGGTCGAATCCCAGCGATTCGTAGATGGCGGCCAAGTCGTCGGTCAGGTCGAAGGCGAGACCGTACTGCTTGGCGGTGTCGGAGCCGACATCGCTGAGAACTTCAAAGGCAAGTTCGTGTTTCTCGCTGAGGGACAGGGACTCGTCAGGGATCTGAGGGGACACGGCCACCAGGCGCGCGCCGCGGGAAGTGATGTCGTGATGGTGCCGCTGCAGGGCGCGCAGGGCGATGTTGCAGTACGGGCACCAGGCGCCGCGGTAGAAGGTGAGAACGACAGGCCCCTCGGCCAGCAGGCTTTCCAGGGCCAGTGGCCTCCCGGTCGCGGTGGGCAGGCGGAAGCGGGGAGCCTGCGCACCCACGTTCAGCGCACGGCCGGCCTGACCGGACTCGGCGAGTTCTTCACCGGCCTGTTTCATGACTTCTCGCACATGGGCGGGGATCTGCTGCTGCCGGGCCTGGAAGAAGGCCCGCAGTTCGGCGTTGAGGCTCATTGAGATCGTTTCCTCCTGGTCAAAGGAACGGGTTTCCGCCGACGTCGGCACGAGAGCCGGACGCGATCCCGTGGAAGGCGTGCGGGGCGTGGCATCGCCGTCTTGGAATGACCGTTTCAAGATAGCGGCACGGGTGGCCTCACGCCAGCGATCCGGTCGCGATGTCGCGGTCAGATGCTCACGAACGAGGGGTGATCCGCCAGGGCGAGAGCCCGGACGAAGGTGGTGGTACGAAGGGCGCACAGAGCGAGGAAGCGCCTGACCGGGGTCTCCCGCGACCCGTAGGCCGTGTTCCACAGTGTCGGAATGCGATTCATAGGCACAGCATGACGCGGCCTTCGAGCCCGGTGGGCGACCGTGGACGATCCTGGATGTCCCCTCGGCTCTTTGCCTCGGTGGATGCGCGGAGCTATCTTGGAACTGCTATTTCAAGTTGGTGGGGTGAAACATGCCGGACATCAAGCACTTCGATCCGGACGCGGCCCTCGACAGGGCCGTGCAGCTGTTCTGGCGGCAAGGTATGGCCTCGACCGGGATCCAGGACGTGGTGACCGCGACCGGTGTCAACCGCTCCAGTCTGTACGCCACCTTCGGCAGCAAGCGGGAGCTCTATCTGACGGTCCTGCGCCGTTACCTGGAGAACCGATCCCAGCCGGTGTTTCGCCGGTTGATCGAGGATGAGCGAGGCATGCCCGCCATCACGGAGTTCTTCGCCGAGCTGATCGAGGCCCGCTGTTCCGGGAAGTACGCCCAATGGGGCTGCATGGTCTCCAACGCGCACGCGGGCACCGAGAACACGGATCCCGAGATCCGCACCGTTCTTGAGCAGCACCACCAGCGGCTGCGAGACGCGATGCACGCCGCACTGGTCAGGGCCGACGCGCACCGGCAACTCACCCCCGGCACCGATCCCGATTCCGCCGCCGATCTCCTGGCCCTGCTCGCCTACGGGGTCAACCTGCGCTCCCGTGCCGGAGCCGATGCCCGGGCCCTGCACAGGACGGTGGCCACGGCCCTCAACTCGATAGCGATGTGAGCGGTGGCCGTACCGCCCCTCTTCTGCCCGCCGTTGACCGGGCCGAGCGCGGCACCGCGTTGAAAGCATGGGCGGCGCGCGCCGTCCGCCCCGCACGCCATGGCCGGGTCCGGTCCGGCCGCCTGCGGGGCGGATGGACCGGACCCGGCGGGTCACACGCGCACCGGCTCCGCGGCGGGAGGTGCGAGCGCCGTGCCGGGCGTCAACCGCTCCTCATACCGCTTGGGCAGCGCCCATCGGTACAAAGGCACGGCTGCGGCCGTAGTGAGCACGGCGACGAGTACCAGCATGGAGAAGACATCCTGGGTGATCATGCCCTGGGCCAGGCCGATGTTGATGAAGATCAGGATCATCAGGCCTCGGGCGTTCATCAGACCGCCGACGGCCCACGACTCGCGCCAGGAGAACCCGACGGCGCGCATCGCGGCGGCGCAGCCGAAGTACTTGCCGACGAACCCCGCGGCCAGGATCAGCAGGAAAGGCAGGATCATGGCCCATCCGGCGAGACCGTTGAGCTGGGTGTTGAGTCCGGAGAAGGCGAAGAAGACCGGCAGCAGGAGAACGCAGACCATGTCCATCATCCGGCTGTGCAGGGCCGCGCGGAACGCGGGGTTGCGGGGCATGGCGAGTCCGGCGATGAAGCCACCGAAGACCGAGTAGATACCGATGTAGTCGGTGAACAGACCGGCCAGCAGGACGATGCCGACAATCAGGTACATCTGGTCGAAGCCGAACCTGCCGGTGCGCTCGACCCGCGCTCCCAACGGCCGCAGCAGCCGGGCCACAACGGCGAGCATGAAGACGGCGAACACCGCGGTGAGCCCGATGGTGCGCAGTACGTGCACGGCACCACCGCCGCTGTGCATGGCCGACAGGACAGCGAGGAAGCACCACGCTGCGGCATCGTCGATGGAGGCGCCGAACAGGGTCAGCCGGCCGAGCCGTGAGTTCTCCAGCTGTCGTTCGTACAGGATCCGGGCAAGCATGGGGAAGGCCGTGATCGACAGGGCGCCACCGATGAAGAAGGCGAATTCGAAGACGCTGACATCCGGACGCGAGAGCCGGTCGTAGAGCAGGTAGCCCGCCCCCATGCCGAGCAACAGCGACGGAAGGATACCGGAGACGGCCAGGACCGCGGCGTTGCGACCGTCCTTCCTGCCGTCGCCCGAACTGTGATCGAGGCCTGCTCCCACGAGGAACATGAAGATGGTGAGGCCTATGGTGCTCAGGACGTACAGGATGGGCTTCACCTCGGGAGTGAAGATCGCCCTTTGGGCCTCCGGGAAGAGGACGCCGAAGAAGGTGGGTCCGAGCAGGACACCGGCGACCATCTCCCCCAGTACCCTGGGCTGCCTCGCCAGGAGGGCCAACCGGCCGCAGAGGGCGGAGGCGGCCAGAATGACTATGACCGCGGGCAGAACCCGCAAGGCGAGTTCGAGATTCTTGTCGGTGGACAGTGCCAGGTAAGTCGCGTGTTGCACGGTGACTCCTGTGATCATCCGGGAGGTGCGGAGACGGAGGGCAGGGGGCGGCCGGGCGCCGGATCGCCGGCGGGAATGCCGAGCACGGCGGGCCAGCGCGTGTCGTCCCGGGCCACGACGAGGAACTTGGCGTACCAGCTGTCGAAGAAAGACAGGACGAACATCGGCAGGAGGGTCCAGATCGCCACCTGCTCCAACGGGGTGTCGCCGGTCAGTGCGGCGATGATGACCACCACGAACACGTTCGGGTAGGTCATGGCGGTGTAGTCGTCCAGAGTCTGGACATGACGCCGGCGCTTCAGCAGCGCCGCTACGAGACGGAGCCCGATGGCGATCCCGAGGGCCATCGGCCCGTAGGTGGTGAATCCGGTCAGATCCAGCTTCAGGCAGACGAGCACGATGAACGCGGTGAGCAGCAGTACCGCCACATAGCCGTTGCGCTCACCGAACGTGGCCGTACGAATCGGTGATCGCCGCCGCAGCCACCTGACCAGTACGTAGGCTGCGGAGACCACGCCTGTCGAGGTGGCGACGCTGACGGCGACAGCGGATGCCACACCGTCCTTCAGGGTCAGCGCCAGGACGGCGGAGAAGGAGATCCCGGCCGCCGCGGACGAGAGCAACACCTGCGCGAACGTCGGCATTATCATTCCACCGAGGCAGCGGCTGACCGTCATGGCGACCACGGAGCTGGGTGTCGCCAGAAAGATCGCGGCGAACATCGTGGTGCTCCCCGTACCCGCGTTCCACCAGTACGCCAGGATCGCGAAAGCGATGGGCACCACCAGGTAGCGAATCGCGACAGAGCGCAATATGCCCCGATCGGTCACGAACACCCGGGCGTTTTCCAGCTCGATGCGGCACATGGTGACGACACTGGCCACCACCAGCAGCAAGAGCAGAAGGTACGGCGAGGTATGCGCGCGCAGTCCCGCCAGATTCCCGAGCAGACCGGCGGCAAGGCCGAGACAGAAGACGAGGGGATGGTTGACGACGATCCAGTCGTAGACCATGTTCATCGTCTTGTTCTCATGTTCGACATAGCCGCGGATGCGGTCGCCCTGCAGCATCTGGGAGTTCGGCAGACGCAGGTCGTAGGACTCCTCCGCCGGCCGATCGAGGATGAACCGGCAGATCAGTTCGACCACGTACTTGTGCGAGACCACACAGACCGTTTCACCGCGGCGCAGCGCCGGCAGTAGCTCCTGCTCGTAGAAGTCGCGCACCCGGGCTTTGAACTGTCCGGAGGTCTCCCCTCCGTGCATCGTGGGGCTGTCGGCGTTCATGGCGCGCTCGTACTCGGCGATGCCGTGACGGCGCTGGAGGATGGACTTGCTCTCCAACGTGTAGCTGCCGAAGTCGCGCTCCATGAGCCGGGCGTCCACGACGATCGGCGGGGCGGCCCCCCGCCGATCGTCGAAGATGATTTCGGCGGTCTCGTACGCTCGTGACAGCGGAGAGACGTAAACGCGGTCGAACCGCTGTCCGCGATGGCTGTGAGCGACCTTGTGAGCCTGAACGCGACCCAGGATCGTCAGCGGCGCGTCGCGCTGGCCTGCGATACGGTGCACGGAATTGCAGGTCGACTCGCCATGGCGAACCATGAACAGCCGTTCGAAAGAGGGAACGGTCGCCTGGTCGTCCATCAGCCGTCCTTCTTCGGCGCGTACCTGACCTGCCCGCTGTACTGCGCGTCCCAGCCGGCCAGCTTGGTGATGTCGCACAGGTTGTGCACCGCGTGCCTCTCCACCAGGGCCCTCAACATCGAGACGGTTCGCCGGGCCTGCTCGGCGGTGAGGCCGAAATCCTTGGCGGTGGCGACGCCGAATTCCGCCAGGTCCTCTTCGAGGATGCCCCGGTACTTGCGCCGTTCGGTCCGGTCCTGCGCCTGCAGGTGGTTCATCGTGTTGGTGTAGGCACCTCCACGCGCGTAGCCGAGCAGCCGCTCCCGTAGCAGGTCCTTGTCCGGGCTCTCGGAAGGGAGGTTCAGATCGCTGACGATCCAGTCGCAGCTGCGGATCAGGCAGTGGTGAATCCCCTCCGGGATGTCCACGTGTTCCCCCTCGCTTCCGGCCTCAGCACGGCGCAGGATCTCCATGGCGGTGTCGAAGCACTGATTGCGCAGGGTGCCGATGCTGAAGACGAACGCGCCGAGACGTCCGCGGCGGCTGGTCTCGTCCCCCTGCCGCATCGGGCCGACGCAGAACAGGCCTCTGGCGACTTCACCGTCGGGCGCGACGAGCTGCCCGTAGTGGCCGACCTCGACGCCTCGGTGGGTGTTCGCCTGCGGCTGCGCGTACCTGCGGCCGTGCACGAGGCCACTCCACAGGGGATGGTCCGCGCGCTCGTAGTCGGTGTTGTTGCCCAGGCAGTTGACGACGCGGTCCACGACCATGTCCTGACGGTCGGTGAAGACGACCCGGATCCTTTCGCCGTCTTCGATCGGACGCATGTCCTGGATGCCGGTGGAGATGACGCTCACGGTTTTCGGCGCACCGTTGAAGCAACGCATCCGGTTGCGGACGATGTCACCGATCTCTCGCACGGTGCTGGTGCGGTTCGTGACGATCAGACTCTTGTAGGTGTCGAGCAGCGTTCGCACATCGTGCGGATCCATGCGGGAGACCAGCTCGACGACGTACGGCTCCCAGGCTTTCATCACGCGCTCGGCGAAGACGGCGTCGCGCCCGCTGCCGTCGTCGGGACAGTGCGTCTCGCGCAGGTGCGCGTACTCGGCTTTCACCCCTTCGACGACCACCTCGGGGGTGAGCACCTCGGTGTCGAGGAAGGGCGGCCGGCGGACCTGCCAGATGTCGTGTTCGTGGTCGACCGGGTAGGTACCGTGCATGTGGCCGCCCCGGGAGCAGATCACGATCTGCCCGGTGTGGCCCGCGTCGACGAGGGAGACGACCGTGTCGAAGGCGGAGAGGGCAGAGCCGGCGACAAGGACCGTCTCGTCGGGGCCGACCGTTCGGAAGCGGTCCTGCGCTCCGGGGGCGTACGGATCGGCGATGAAGCGATCGGATTTCTTGACGCGGTGGTAGAAGGGGGCCTGAACCGGGGCCAGATGGCCGGTGGCCAGCACCACGTAGTCGCAACTCAGCACGTGGACGTCCCCATGGGGACCGGTGTCGGCGTACTTCACGGCGTAACCGCCGTTCTCGGCGCGTACGTCGATGGCCTCACCGGTCAGTTCGACCAGCTGGGCGTCGGCGGCGGCATCGGCGACGGCGCGGCGCAACCGCTCGGCCAGGTATTGGCTGAACACGAGCCGCGGGACCACACAGCTGATCCCGAAGACGTGGTACCGCCACTTCTGCGGCCAGGTGGAGCGGTCGGCCTCTTCGTTGACCCACTCCAGGAAGTCCTCGGGACGTTCGCGTCGCAGGGTGATGCGACCGGCCTGGATGTTGAGCATGTGCTCCCA
This sequence comes from Streptosporangium sp. NPDC023825, assembly GCF_040639575.1. NCBI lineage: Bacteria > Bacillati > Actinomycetota > Actinomycetes > Streptosporangiales > Streptosporangiaceae > Streptosporangium > Streptosporangium sp. NPDC023825. The sequence goes on from NZ_JBFAAE010000116.1 coordinate 6,819, forward strand.
GTTCGTGCAGGTCCGGCCGAAGGCCAGACCTCCGTACCGGTACCCCTCCTCGCGCTCGATCAGGAATATCTCCAGCGGAGCACCGGTGAACTGGAGCAGCCTGATCGCCGTAAGGGTTCCGGAGAATCCGGCGCCGATGATGACGACGCGCTTTTTCCCCGGTGGTGATGCGTGCTGCATTTCCATGATGCTGTCTCCTTTGAATGCGGAAGAAGGCGGAGTCGCTCGCGACGGAAGCGGCCAGGGGTGCGAAATGAGCACGAGAGGGCCTCCCCGCCGTACTCGACATTGAGCACGGGCGAAGATGAGGCACCCCGAGGCGGCCGATGCGGCGACCGGTTTTTGTCGGCCCGAAGACGAGTTTCAGGAACGTTTGTTTCCCCGGGTTCCGGCCGTGTCCCGACCGGGAAGATCCTCAGGCGGCACTCGATCCGGCCGGTGAACGGTCGTGTGCCTGAGTCCTCTCTTCGAGGTGACCCCTGGCGAGGCAGCGCGCACGGAACCGGCTGGTGATGTCTCTCGAACGGGTGGAGTGATACACCGACTCGGGCATGGGTGCAGGGGCTCCTGTCCGGGTGAGGAACATGGGGCGGATCGGGCGCCGGCGACGGACCTTCGGCGGCAGTGGTCGCGACCGAGATTCAGCATTGGGGGAACACGGGGGCGGGAGACCGATCCTGGACGATTCTGGATGCAATGCAGAATCGACGATCGGCCCACAGGCATCTCTTGACAGCTGCACCCGTACTGCCGCTAACTTGAAATGAGCATTCCAAGATGTTCGGCCAAGGTGTTTCACGGGGGGTAGCATGCCGCAGGTGCTGAATCCGGGCCGTGCCCGCACGATGGATGAATTCATCGCTGAGCTCAGGCTTCTGAAGGCCTGGGCGGGAAACCCGTCGATCACCGAAATCACGCGACGTGTTCATGACCTCTGGCACCACTCGGGACGTCCACGGAGTGAATGGCCGGCGCGTTCCACGGTCGGTAACTGTTTCCAGGAAGGGCGCCGCCGCCCCAACACCGACCTCCTGCTGGCGATAGTGCACGCGCTCGTCGACGGCGACACGGCGGCGCTCTCCCTCTGGCGCCAAGCACTGCGAACCGTCCTGGGAGAGGCCGAGGCAGCCGGCCGGGTCAGCGTCTACGACCGGCTTCCCGAGGCATTCACGCACTTCACCGGCCGGAGTCACCTGATGACTCGGGCCGAGACCCTCTCGGACGGCGGGGACACCGGCCGGGCGGTTCTGCTCGAGGGAATGGCCGGTACGGGTAAGACCGCGCTGGCGGTCCGGCTCGGTCACCGGTTTCGAGCGGCGGGCCTCATCACGGGTCCGACCCTCTTCGCGAATCTGCGCGGTTCCGCCTCAGAAGGTCCGCCTGCCGACCCGATGGCGGTATTGGAGACGTTCCTGCGTCTCCTGGGTGTCTCGGGTGACCGGATCGCGCGTAACGCCGACGGCCGCATCACGCTGTACCGCCGGCTTCTCGCCGGCACCGGAGCGCTGGTGGTGCTGGATGACGCTGCAGATGTGGAACAACTGTCTCCTCTGCTGCCCGGCTCTCCCACCTGTCGCACGCTGATAACCAGCCGCCGGACTCTCCCGGGGTTGAGCCGCGTCGCACGATTGCTCGTACCGGTGCTCGCTCCGGATGAGTCCTTGGATTTGTTACGTCAGGTAGCGGGGACCGGACGCGTTGACGACGATCTCCCCGCCGCCCGGGAGATCACCGATCGGCTGGGGCATCTGCCACTGGCACTGTCGATCATCGGCCACCATATGCGAGATCATCCTGCCTGGCCCCTGAGCGACTACTACGGTGAGCCCTTGACCGTCCTGGCGCTGGAGGGCGGAGTGCGCAGGAGCTTCGCCACCTCCGAGGCGAAGCTGACCGAAGGAGCACGGCAGCTGCTGCGGTTCCTGGCCCTGCACCCCCTCCACGATGTGGACGTACACGCGGCCGCCGCGCTGGTCGACAAGCCCACCGCCGTCACCCAGCGCCATCTCACCGCCCTTCATGAGGCTCATCTGCTCGAAGAGGCCGCCCCCGGCCGGTACCGGTTCCACAACCTGGTCCGCGCCTATGCCGAGGAACGCATGTGCATCGACGAACCGGCGAGCCATATCCGCCAAGCACTGAACCGGGTGCTCGCGCACTACCGGAACATGCGGGGGAGTTCGCCGCCTCCATCGCTCGAGCCCCAGCGATCGGCCACGGCGCTCACCCCTTACCGTCATGAACCGCGCCGGGGTCCGTGGCGGTCATGGCCTGCCCCGAGCCGCCCGGTTCCGGAAAAGACAGCCGGGTCGTTGTCCATACGATAGAGGGCCTCGGGCCCAGTGTGGCACGGAGCCTCATCCACTTCCCCAGCGGGCACACGGGCCTCAGCACGCACCCAGCCGAATTCGCCGAACCGCTCCGCAAGGTGCCGAACGCCCAAAAGACGGTGAAGCCTCGGGTTCCGGGCTCGCCGCGTGAGTGGCGGGCCCGGACCGCATCGCCGGACGCATCCGCACGCCGGCCGTCACCGGTCCAGCCTGCCCGCCCTGTCCCGCAGGTAGCGCTGTTCGGGAAGGCTCGTGGTACGCCGGGCCGCCAGCAGGTAGCTCTCTCGCGCGGCGGCGTGCTCGCCGGCCAGTTCCCGCAGGTGGGCGCGCACGGCGTGGAGGCGGTGGTGACGGGTGATCCGGGGGTCGCCGTCCAGGCTTTCCAGCAGCTCGAGCCCGGCCCGGGGCCCGCGGGTCATCGCGACCGCGACGGCGTGATTGAGCGTGGCCATCGGGTTCGGCGCGATCCGGGTGAGGATCGCGTACAGGATGCGGATCTGCTCCCAGTCGGTGTCCTCGGCTCGCGGCGCCTGGACGTGCAGCGCGGCGATCGCCGCCTGGAGCTGGTAGGGACCGAGGGCCGAGGCGGACATGGCGTCGGTGACCAGCGCGGCGCCCTCCTTGGTCATGGCGGTGTCCCACCGGTTCCGGTCCTGCTCGGCCAGCGGCACGAGGGCGCCGTCCGGGCCGGTGCGGGCCGCTCGGCGGGCGTCGGTCAGCAGCATCAGCGACAGAAGCCCGGCGACCTCACCGTCGTCCTGCAGGGACCGGTGCACCGTCCGGGTGAGCCGGATCGCCTCCGCGGTGAGCTCGCCGCGGTGCAGGTCGGGCCCGGAGCCGGCGGTGTAGCCCTCGTTGAAGATCAGGTAGAGCACGTGCAGGACGGCGTCCAGCCGTCCGGCCCACTCCCGGGCGTCCGGCATCTCGAACGAGGCGCCGACGGCCCTGATCCGCTGCTTGGCGCGGCTGATCCTCGGCGCCATGGTGGCCTCCGGCATGAGGAACGCCCGTGCCACCTCGGCGGTGGTGAGGCCGCCGACGGCGCGCAGCGTGAGCGCCACCTGGGAGGCGGGCGTCAGCGCCGGGTGGCAGCACAAGAACAGCAGCGTGAGGGTGTCGTCGCGGTCGCGAGGGCTTTCGTCGCCGGGGGCCGGCGCGAGGCCGGCGTCCGGCGCCTCCCGCACCGCCGCGGTGGCCTCCCGGCGGCGGCGGGCCTGCTCGCTGCGCACCTGGTCGATCAGCCGGCGGGAGGCCACGGTCACCAGCCAGGAACGCGGGCTTTCCGGGACGCCTTCGGCGGGCCACTGCGTCGCGGCGGCGAGCAACGCCTCCTGCACCGCGTCCTCGCACTCCTCGAACCCGCCGTAGCGGTGCAGGAGGACACCGAGAACCCGCGGCGCCAGTTCGCGCAGCAGGTCCCCGAGGCGTTCGGAGGCGTTCACCTCTCCATCCCGGCCGCGTCCAGGAAGTCCTCATGGCCGAAACAGTCGAGACAGTGGAAACGGTCTGATCCCGCCCGCCGCGGGTCCGCCGCGTCCAGGTGGAGATCCAGCAGGAACTTCACCGCGGGCTCAGCCGTCCGCCGTGCCCGCGTGGACCACCGGCCGCACCTCGATGCCCAGGCCCTCGACGCCGGCGTCCGGAATGAGCGCGGCCAGCTCCAGGGCACGTTCCCTGTTCTCGCACTCCACCAGGTAGTAGCCGCCCAGGTACTCCTTGGCCTCGAGGTAGGGCCCGTCCGTCACCGCCGGGACGCCGCCCCGGACCTTGACCACGGCGCTCTGCGACGGGTCGGCCAGTGCGACGGTACCGATCATCTCCCCGGATCTCCTGACGGTCTCCATGAACGCGCCGTGGCCCCTCATCACCTCGTCGCGCTCCCCCTCGGTCAGCGCATCCCAGATCCGCGGGTTGTTGTGCATGATCAACAAGAATTTCACGTCGTCTCCTTCGACGGCCGGGCGGCGCCCCCGAGGCGCCGTTCACCATGGAGTCGGCGCCGGTGCCGCGTTCTTGCGGTACCGGACCGCAAGAATCTCCCCACTGTTTCGACTACCTCCCCGAATGGGCGCCTGACCTGCGCGTTCCATCAGAAGGTACTTGTCGGCTCCCAAAGGAGGACGCATGTCGCAGCTGTTGAGGGTGCAATGCTTCAACGTGTCACAGGACGGGTTCGGTACCGGTGAGGGGCAGAGCCTGGACCGGCCCTTCGGCCACGCGGACCCCGCTCCCCTGTGGTCCTGGGCGGGCGCCACCGCCAGCTGGGTGAACCGTACCGACCCCGGCGGCACCCGCGGCCTGGACGACTACCTGACCCGCGCCCATACCGACAACATAGGGGCGGAGATCATGGGGCGTAACAAGTTCGGCCCCCAGCGCGGCCCCTGGGAGAACCACGAGTGGCAGGGATGGTGGGGAGACACCCCGCCGTTCCACACGCCGGTCTTCGTGCTCACCCACCACGAACGTCCGTCCTTCACCCTGGCCGACACCACCTTCCACTTCCTCGACGCGACACCGGCCGAGGCGCTGGCACGTGCCAAGCAGGCCGCCGGCGGCCGGGACGTGCGCCTCGGCGGTGGGATCGCCACCATCCGCGAGTTCATCCGTGACGACCTGGTCGACGTGATGCACATCGCCGTCGCGCCCGTCGACCTCGGCCGAGGCGAACGGCTGTGGGACAGCCCCACCGACCTGCTCGACCGCTTCCACCTGGAGACGGTACCGAGCCCCAGCGGAGTCACCCACCTCCTGTTCTGGAGACGGTGACCACTGCCCCGCACGATCGCACGCGCCTGCCGCGGTGAGCGCGTACCTGCCCGTCGACCCCGGCACGGGCAGGTACGCCGGCCGGCGTACCGGTTCCGCGGACGCCTCGGTGGGCGCCTCAGTGGGCGGCCGGGGCCGGGACGAGGCCGTCGGCGACGAGACCGGCGAGGACCGCCTCCCCCAGGACCTGGACCGCGGACTGCGGGCGGACCATCACCGTGAGCTCCTTGATCAGGCCGTCCTGGTCGAACTGGAGGAGGTCCATGCCGTGGATCTGCTTGCCGCGCACGGTGGCCCGGAACAGCAGGACGGCCGACGGGGCCTCGGTGCCGTCGGCACTGGTCTGCGCGGTGCCGTCGAAGTGCCCGATGTAGCGGAAGTCGTCCTCGAAGGTGCGCAGCAGGACACCGAGAAGGCCAACGACCATGGGCCTGCCCTCGAATGGGGTGAACTTCACCGGGCTGTACACGCGGACGTCGTCGGTGAGCAGGGCGTCCAGCGCGGTGAGGTCGTGACTCTCGACGGCGGCCCGGAAACGGTCTGCGGTGGTCATCACTACACTCCAATAGTCAACAAAGTGATTAGTCAATTAAGTGACTATCATGGCGGGCACGCACCGGGAAAGAGGGAGGACGGGGGGCGTCTCGATGGCGTTGCGGCACGCCGTGCTGGCGGCACTGCTGGACGAGGAGCTCAGCGGATACCAGCTGGCCAAGGCGTTCGACCTGGGTGTGGCGAACTTCTGGCACGCCCTGCCCCAGCAGCTGTACGCCGAGCTGGCCAGGCTGGAGGGGGAAGGGCTGATCTCCGGCCGGGAGGTGGTCCAGGACACCCGGCCCAACAAGCGCCTGTTCAAGGTCACCGAGACCGGCCTGGCCGAGCTGGAACGGTTCGCGGCGACCGCCGGCAAGCCCTCCTTCATCCGTGACGACCTTCTCGTCAAGGTCCAGGCCGCCGACCACGTCGACACCGACGAGGTGATCGCCCAGCTCATGGAGCGAGCCGCCTTCGCCGACGCCAAGATCGAAGTGTTCGGCGGGCTGCTGCGGCGGATGCGCGGCGACAGGAGCGAAGAGGAGTTCCTGCGCCACGGTGAACGCGTCGGCCCCTACCTGACCTGCCTGCGCGGCCTCGCCTTCGAGCGGGGCAACCGGGACTGGTGCCACCAGAGCGCGGCGATCCTGCGGGAGAGGCGGATCTCTCACGCCCGGCGGTGAGCACTGCGCCACCTCGTTCCGCGGGAGAGGCGGATCTCTCACGTCCGGCGGTGAGCACCTGCGCCACCTCACCCCGCGTGGCGGCCGGACGGAAGGGTCCGGCGGCGGCGGAAACGGGACGCGGTGATCTCAGCCGGGGCCGGATGCCGCGTGACGGCGCGCGCCGTCACGCGGCCACCGGCCCCGGCGGGGGGGGGGGGGGCGCCGCAGCCGAA
>NZ_JBFAAE010000117.1:0-11545 GCF_040639575.1 Streptosporangium sp. NPDC023825
GACCACCTCTCCCGCTGGTTCGGCAAGCCCGCCGGCTGATCCCGCCCGAGCAGCGGTCATCCCCGCCGGACCGCCGCCGGAACCCGGGCCGGTCTCCCCCGCCGGCCACGACCCCTCACCGGCCTCCACCGCCGCCGTGCGCGACCCACGGGCCCCGGGCCACACCGGGGGCGGATCAGGCCGACAGGGGTGGATTCAGGCCGACAGTCGCTGGGGGGCGACGGTGGCGGGCTCGAAGGGGAAACGGTCGGCGAAGACCGGGCGCAGGTCGGTGAGCCACACGGCGTTCGGGTCGTACCTCGCGAAGAAGGGGCGGCCGACCAGTGCCGGATCGCGCGCCTGGATGAGGTGGAGCACGAAGACCTTCTGCCCCGCGACCTCGGCGACGCCGTCCAGGCAGACCTTGCCGGGCGTGGCGGACATCGACGGGCCCCGCACGGTGCGGCACAGCCCCGAAACGCTCGCGTAGGCGTCCCTGAAGATCTCGTAGGCCCTGGCGAGCGGCACCGCGAAGTAGTCCTGCGGGCCGGTGTCGCGCTCGACGAACATGTAGTACGGGATCATGCCCATGGTGAGCTGCCTGCGCCACATGGACGACCAGGTCGCGGGGTCGTCGTTGATCGACCGGATCAGCGGTGCCTGTGTCCTGACGACCGCGCCGGTGGCCGTGATTCCCGCGACGGCGGCCTCGACGATCGGGAGGTCCAGCTCCCGGGGGTGTGAGAAGTGCGCCATGAAGGCCAGGTTCTTGCCCGCGTCGACCACGGAGGCGAACAGACGGAGCGTGTCGTCGCTGTCGGGGTCGGAGACGAACCGCTGCGGCCAGTAGGCCAGCGACTTGGTGCCGATGCGGATGGACTCGAGCTGCTCGATGCCGAGCAGCGGCTCCAGATAGCGGCGGAGCACCGGCTCACCCATGATCATGGGGTCCCCTCCGGTGAGCAGCACGCTGGTCACCTCGGGGTGGTCCTTGAGATAGCGGACGAGGGAGTCGACGTCGTCGGAGGCGAACTTCAGGTCGGGCTCCCCGATGAACTGGGCCCACCGGAAGCAGTAGGTGCAGTAGGCGTGGCACGTCTGCCCCTGCTTGGGGAAGAAGAGCACCGTCTCAGGATATTTGTGCTGCATGCCGGGCACCGGCTCGGTACCGACGCGCGGGACGTTGAGGTCGAGCTGGCCGGCGGGGTGCGGGTTGAGCCTCATCCTGATCTTGTTCGCCGCCGCCTGGATCTCGGCGTTCCCCGCGCCGGCCCGCAGCAGGCCCGCCAGCCTGGTGACGTCCGCCTCGGGCAGCATGTCCTCCTGGGGGAAGACCAGCCGGTAGATGGGGTCCTCCGGGACCGCCGACCAGTCGATGAGCCGGTCCACCACGTAGGCGTTGGTGCGGAAGGGCAGTACCGTCGCCACCGCTCTGATCCGCAGCCGCTCGTCGTCACCCAGGCCGCCTCTGCGCAGCAGGTCGTCGAGGTGTTTCGCGGTGTAGGCCCGGAACCCGCGCTTGGAAGCTTCGTTCAAGATCACCAATCCTTTGCCTCGTTTTTTTGTGCTCGTTGCGGTAAACCTCATCCACCTCTCGTGCGTCTTGGACCACTTATATACCGGACGTAAACCACTATGTGACCGGTTCCATAACTCGGCGACTTCTTCACGAAACATGTGTCGCGATATATCTTGAATGGTCGTACACTCGCAGTCATGACGTCCCATGAGCCCGTCCTGCGTGCCTCCGACGCCGATCGCGACCATGCGGCCGCGGTGCTGGGCGAGGCGTTCGCCGCCGGCCGCCTGACCAGCGTCGAGCACGCCGACCGGCTGGAGGCCGCCTATACCGCCGTCACGACGGACGACCTCGTCCCCCTCACCCGCGACCTGCCCGGCATCACCGCGCCCGCCCGCGGGGTCACCGCCGAGCGGCAGCAGGTCGCCGCCGTCTTCAGCAAGGTCGTGCGCGGCGGGCGCTGGATCGCCGGGCGGCACACCGCGCTGCGCGCCACCTTCGGCGCGCTGATCGTCGACCTGTCCGACGCGGTGCTGCCGGGCCGGGAGATCACCCTTGAGGTCAACTCCTACTGCGGCAAGCTGATCGTCAGGGTCCCCCACAACGCCCACGTCATCGACGAGGTCGGCGCGCTGTTCGCCAAGCGCAGCATCTCCGGCGGCGCGGGCGACGGCGACGGCCCGGTCATCAGGGTCGTCGGCCGGGTCACCTTCGGCAAGGTCATCGTCTCGCGGGAGAGAAGCGACTGGAATCTCCCCGGCACTCCCTGATCGGCCCCACGGAACGATCCGGTCCTGAGCGCGCCTACGATGCGGACAAACCATCCCGCACGAGGTGACCGCTTGCCTGAGACCGACGCTCCCGGCGTCATGCCGATCGCCCTGGACGCGATGGGCGGCGACAACGCCCCCGACGAGATCGTGGCGGGAGCCGTGCGGGCGGTACGAGAGCACGGGATCTCCGTCGTGCTCGTCGGCGCCCCCCGCCCTCTGTCCGAGGCGCTCTCCCGGTACGACGCGACCACCGAGATCCCGATCGTCCGCGCCGAGGAGGCCCTGGCGATGGACGAGGGCGCCCTCGCCAGCCTGCGCCGGCCGCGTTCCAGCATCGCCGTCGCCTGCCACCTCGTACGCCGGGGCGACGCCTGCGCCGTGGTCTCCGCCGGTTCCACCGCCGGGATCGTGGCCACCGGAAAGCTCAGGCTCCGCGGCCAGCCAGGAGTTCTCAGGCCCGCCATCGCCGTCGCCCTGCCGACCAGGCCCACCCCGACCGTCCTGCTGGACGCCGGGGCGAACGCCGAGGTCAAGCCGGAGATGCTGGTGCAGTTCGCCCACCTCGGCGCCGCCTACGCGGAGACCGCCCTGGGCGTCGAGAAGCCCAGGATCGGACTGCTGACCATCGGCAGCGAGCCGGAGAAGGGCAACAAGCTCGTCAAGCGGGCCCACGAGCTGCTGTCGGCCGCCCCGGGGCTCGACTTCGCGGGCAACATCGAGGGCCATGATCTGCTCACCCGTACCGTGGACGTCATCGTCGCCGACGGCTTCACCGGCAACGTGGCGCTCAAGACCATGGAGGGCAGCGTCCGTTACGCCTTCGCCGAGCTCCGCGAGACGATCAACGAGAGCCGGACGGCCAGGGTGGGCGGGCTGCTGCAGAAGAGGCGCATCAGGGAGCTCTACCGGCGGCTCGACCCCGAGGTCCACGGCGGGGCCGTGCTGCTCGGCCTGAACGGCACCGTGGTCATCGCGCACGGCGCCTCGCACGCCAAGGGGGTGAGCTCCGCCTGCGTGCTCGCGGCCAGACTGGCCCAGGAGGGCGTGGTCAACCGCATCGGCGAGCGCCTCGCCGCCACCCCCCGCCCGCACCGCCTCTGGTGACACCTCGCACACGGCCCACCTGGTGACACCTCGCGCACGGCCCACCCACCTGCGGTGATATTTCCGGCGTATCGGGTGGCACCTCTCATCGCGTTCTCCGGCCCCGCGTACCCTGAGTCCCAGTCGATCGGCGGGGGGCCGTGTGGAGCAGGTGGCGGAACGAGGGCTGACCGCGGCCGAGGTCGCCGAGCGCGTGGCCGCCGGGCAGGTCAACGACGTCAGGCGCCGGTCGAGCAGGTCGGTCTCGGCGATCGTCAGGGCCAACGTCCTCACCCTCTTCAACGGGGTGATCGGCGCGCTCTGGGTGCTGATCATGATCTTCGGGGAGTGGCAGGACGGGCTCTTCGGACTGGTGATCGTGGCCAACGCGGGCATCGGCATCGTCCAGGAGTTCCGCGCCAAGCGCACCCTCGACCGGCTCGCCATCGTCAACGAGTCCCCGGTCAGGGTTCGCAGGGACGGCTCCGACACCGAGATCCCGCCCCGGCAGGTCGTGCTCGGCGATCTCGTCCTGCTCTCCCCCGGCGACCAGTTGCTGGTCGACGGCGAGATGGTGGACGCCGACGGCCTGGAGGCGGACGAGTCGCTGCTGACCGGCGAGGCCGACCCGGTGCACAAGCGTCCCGGCGACGAGGTCCTGTCCGGCAGCTTCGTGGTCGCCGGAAGGGGCGCCTACGTCGCGACCAGGGTCGGCCGCGACGCCTACGCGGCCAGACTCGCCGAGGAGGCCAGCGCGTTCAGCCTGTCCCACTCGGAGCTGCGCGAAGGCGTCACGCGGTTCATCAAGTACGTGACCTGGCTGGTCATCCCGATCGGCGCCCTGCTCACCTGGAGCCAGGTCAGCAGGCAGACGAGCGTCGGCGAGGCCGTCACCGGCACGGTCGCGGGCATCGTCACCATGATCCCCGAGGGCCTGGTCCTGATGACCAGCATCGCCTTCGCCGTCGGCGTGATCCGGCTGGGCAGGCGCCACTGCCTGGTTCAGGAACTGCCCGCGATCGAGATCCTGGCCCGGGTCGACACGCTCTGCCTCGACAAGACCGGCACCCTCACCTCGGGCGGCATGGAGCTCGACGAGGTCCGCCCGCTCCGTGACGACCTGCCCGTGCACGAGGCCCTGGCCGCGCTGGCCAATCTCGACCCCGACCCCAACCCCACCGCCCGCGCCGTCCAGGCCCGCTACCCCGACTCGCCCGGCTGGACCGCCACCGCGAGGGTCCCCTTCTCCTCGGCCCGCAAATGGAGCGGCGCCGGGTTCGGCGACCACGGCGGCTGGGTCCTGGGCGCCCCCGACGTCCTCCTGCCGCCCGGCACCCCCGCCTACGACGACGCCTGGGCGCTCGCCGCCACCGGCCTGCGGGTGCTCGCCCTGTGCCGGGTCGACTCGCTGCGCGACCCCGACGACCTCGGCGCCGTCGAGGCCGCGGCCATCGTCGTGCTCAAACAGCGGATCCGTCCCGACGCGGCCGAGACCCTCGCCTACTTCGCCGGGCAGCGCGTCACCGTCAAGGTCATCTCCGGCGACAACCCCGAGTCGGTGTCGGCCATCGCCACCTCCCTGGGCATCCCCGGCGGGGAGCGCGCGGTGGACGCCCGCACCCTGCCGGAGGACGACCCGGAGAAGCTCGCCGAGATCATGGAGGCCAACACCGTCTTCGGCCGGGTCAGCCCGCACCAGAAGCGATTGTTCGTCGGCGCGCTCCAGTCGCGCGGGCACACGGTCGCCATGACCGGCGACGGCGTGAACGACGTCCTCGCCCTCAAGGACGCCGACCTCGGCGTGGCGATGGGCTCCGGCAGCGGCGCCACCCGGGCGGTCGCCCAGATCGTGCTGATGGACGACAGTTTCGCCGGCCTGCCCTCCGTGGTGGGCGAGGGCCGCAGGGTGCTCGCCAACATCGAGCGGGTCGCCGGGCTCTTCCTGACCAAGACCTTCTACGCGATCGTGCTCTCCCTGCTCACCGGGGTCATCGGGCTCGCGTTCCCGTTCGCTCCCCGTCACTCCACGCTGGTCAACGCCCTGACGATCGGCATCCCCGCCTTCTTCCTCGCGCTCGCGCCGAGCAACGAGCGCGCCAGGAGCGGCTTCGTGCCCCGCGTGCTGCGCCTGGCGGTCCCCGCCGGGATCGTCTGCGCCGCCGCCGTCTACCTGTCGTACTGGATCGCCCAGAGCGGGTCCGCCACCCTGGAGGAGAGCCGCACCTCCGCGGTGATCACGCTGTTCGTGGCGGCCTGGTGGGTGCTGGTCCTGGTCGCCCGTCCGTACGTCTGGTGGCGGGTGGTGCTCGTGGCCTCCATGGCCGGGCTGTTCGCGCTGGCCCTCGCCGTCCCGTTCGCCCGCGAGTTCTTCGCGCTCACCCTCGGCGGCCCCGGCGCCGGTCTCACCGCGGCCGGGCTCGGCGTCGCCGCCGGGGTCGTGCTGACGGGCGTCTTCATGATCGTGCGATCCCGCCGTACGGAGCCGATCCCGGGCGATATCCAATCGGTTCAGGACCGGCCAGCCGATACCCTTGGAGCATGACCGACCCGCAGCTCGCACTGACCGAGCGCGTCCAGCAGGCGCTGGCCGCCGCCTTCGGTGCGGAGTACTCCGACGCAGACCCGCTGATCCGTCCCTCGCAGTTCGCCGACTACCAGGCGAACGTCGCGATGAGCCTGAGCAAGCGACTGCCGGGGACCCCGCGGGAGGTCGCCCAGAAGATCGCCGAGCACCTCACCGGGCAGGCCGGAGACGACCGGGACGACCCGTTCCCCGGCACCGTCGAGGTCAGCGGCCCCGGCTTCCTCAACCTGACCCTCTCCGACGAGTGGATCGCGGCGCGGGCCTCCGAGATCCTGGCCGACCCGCGCACCGGCGTGAGCCCGGCCACCTCGCCGCAGACCGTCGTGATCGACTACTCCGCGCCCAACGCGGCCAAGGAGATGCACGTCGGCCACCTGCGCACGACGATCGTGGGTGACGCGCTCGCCAGGGTCCACGAGCACCTGGGCCACAGGGTCATCCGGCAGAACCACCTCGGCGACTGGGGCACGCCGTTCGGCATGCTCATCGAGCACCTGCTCGACATCGGCGAGGAGGCCGCCGTCGCCCAGCTGGAGGCCGGCGAGGGCAACGCCTACTACCAGGCCGCCCGCCTGAAGTTCGACACCGACCCCGAGTTCAACAAGCGCGCCCGCAGCCGGGTCGTCACCCTGCAGGCCGAAGAGCCCGAGACGATGCGCCTGTGGCACATCTTCATGGACGCCACGGTCCGTTACTTCAACAAGGTCTACGTCCAGCTCAGTGTGACGCTGACCGACGACGACATCGCCGGCGAGAGCATGTACAACCACGTGCTCGCCCAGGTCTGCGACGAGCTGCAGGAGCGCGGCATCGCCGTCCTCAGCGACGGCGCGCTCTGCGTCTTCCCGCCCGGCTACACCGGCCGCGAGGGCCAGCCGCTGCCCCTGATGATCCGCAAGAGCGACGGCGGCTACGGCTACGGCACCACCGACATGGCCACGATCCGCTACCGGGTCCAGGATCTCAAGGCCGACCGCATCCTCTACGTGATCGGCGCGACCCAGTCGCTGCACATGTCGATGGTGTTCGACTCGGCCAGGCTGGCGGGCTGGCTGCCCGACCACGTCAGGGCCGAGCACATCCAGATCGGCAGCGTGCTGGGCTCCGACGGCAAGATGTTCAAGACCAGGAGCGGCAAGTCCATCAAGCTCGTCGAGCTGCTCGACGAGGCCGAGACCCGGGCCGCCGAGGTGCTCAGGACCAGCGACTACACCGACGCCGAGCGCACGGAGATCGCGCACGCCGTCGGCATGGGCGCGGTCAAGTACGCCGACCTGTCGGTCAGCCACGACAGCGAGTACGTCTTCGACTTCGACCGCATGCTCGCCCTCACCGGCAACACCGGCCCCTACCTGCAGTACGCCCAGGCCCGCATCCGTTCCATCTTCCGCAAGGGCGGGGTGACCCCGGCCGAGACGACCGGCCCGATCGTGCTGGGACACCCGGCCGAGCGCGCCCTGGCGCTGCAACTCCTCGGGTTCGGCTCGGTCGTCGAGGAGATGGCGGAGAACTCGGCACCGCACAAGATGGCCTCCTACCTCTTCGACACCGCGAGCGCCTTCACCACGTTCTTCGAGAACTGCCCGGTGCTGAAGGACGACGTCGAGGCGGCCACTCGCGCCTCGCGGCTCGCCCTGTGCGCGCTGACCCTGAAGGTTCTGGAGACCGGCCTGAGCCTTCTCGGCGTCCCGGCACCCGAGCGCATGTAACCTGTCCACCAGATGATCGTCTTTATTGCGAAAATGAAGGCGATCGTCTGGCAAAGTCATGTTCGGCGCGCCTCCCTGCGGGGATGTCCGAAGCGCAATACGCTGGCGCGGTCATCGGTCACAACTTCGGGGAGCTCTCTGCCTTGAGCACGGACCTGACCGCGAACGTGAGCACGGACACCGCGAACCTGAGCACCGGCTTGACCGCGGGCCTGGGCACGAGCGTGAGCACCGGCCTGGCCGCGGCGTTGGAGGCGGATCTGGCCGCGGCGGACGCGGATCCGGTCGCGGACGTGGACACCGTCCTGACCACGGGCACCAACACCGCGGGCACGGACACCGCGACCTCGAACACTTCGGTCTCGCGCATCGACGCCCCACACACCGATGCCCCACCTGTCGACACAGGGCTGAGCCGCCGTGCCGACGCGCTCCTCACCGACCTGGCCGCCGGCATCGTCCCCACCGGCATACCGGCGGGCTTCGAAGACACGTCCGACCACTGGCTGGCTCCGGCCGTCGAGGCGCTCGTGCTGCTCATGCGCGGCGAGGAGTCGCTCGAACCCCTCGCCCGCGCCGCGCAGCGTGACGAGCAGCGGACCGCGCTCTTCCTCTGCCTCGCCCTCGCCGTGGCCGGCCAGGGCGACCGCATCCACGCCTCGTGGCTCGGCACCGCCTTCGGGGAGCTGTCCCTGGACCGCCCGGTGACCCACGGCCAGCGGGCACTCTGGCTCGCCGCCGCCCGCGGGGCGTACGGCCCGGCGGGCAAGATCTTCGTTCTCCGCAAGCTCGACGCGGTGGCCGCCTCTCCCGCGTCCGAGCCCGACCGGTGGCTGCGCGCGCTGATCCCCGACGAACCCTCCGCCGCCGTGTCACCGGCCCTGGCCGGGTTCGCGGAGCTCGCCGAACTCCCCGAGCTGGCCGCCCCCGTACACGCCGCCGCCCGGCTGGCCCACCTGCTCGACCGCTGCGCCGAGATCACCTCGGCCCGCGAGAACAGGGGAGGCGATGGCGCCACCGCCGGAAAGACCGATTCCGTGAGCGGTTCCACGGTCCGGGCGGCCGATGGCGCGGTCGATGAGGCGCGCGACCGTACGGAGGGAACGGCCGGTGACCTGAACGGCCTCGCGCTCGTCACCGCCGCGCAGGCGGACCGTTCCGGCGAGGCCGCCGTCGTGTGGAGCGAGGACGAGCCGCTGACCGTTCTCCGCCAGCTGACGGGTTCCGGCATCCACGAACGGCCGATGAGGCCGCTCGCCGGCCACCTGCTCGGCGACCTGCGACCCGGCTCCCACCCCTACCTGGCCGCGATCGCGTTGCACGTGGCCGCGCCCATCGTGCGTGCCGCGGCCGAGACTCTCGCCGAGGCCACCCGGGCCGAGGCCCCCGAGTCGGTCACCATGCCGATCCTCGGCCACCAGGTGACGCTCAGGCCCGAGGGCCCGGATCCCGAGTCGATGGGTGCCGCCGAGGAGCGGATCGCCACCGAGGGAGCGCCGGCTCGCGGCCGTCCCTGGGCGGCCTACGTGCTGCTCGCCCTGGCCCCGGTGATCCTGGTGGTCGCGCTCGTCCTTCCCGTCCTCCCTCTCGCGCCGCTCGCACTCCTGCCCGCCGCGGGAGGTGCCTACAGGCTGTGGCGCAGGCGTCAGCGTGAGCGAGCGGACGCCGAGTACGTCATCACCCAGCTCGCCGAGCTCAGGGAGCTCGCCCAGGGCGCGGTGTGGGCACTGCACGAGTACGCCCACGAGTCGGAGGGCCGGGCCAAGACAGCGACCTCCGACCTGGCCGAACTCACCCGCCTGCTCCGCCGGGGCCCTCGAGCGGGCTGACCGGTCACCACCGGCGCACCACCCGGCTCATGCCGTCCACGGGTCCGTGGTGTGCCCGCCGCGCAGTCTCCGTGCCGGCGCGTATCACCGGGAGCGTTACGCGTATCGCCCGGGAGCGTTATGGCATCCACGGGCGAGAACGACGTGCGGGATGACGACATACGGGGTCTCGCCCTCGGTACGCGCCACCGGGGCGTCACGCACCCGCGGCGCGAGGTCAACGTACTCCCCACCGCCCGGCCTCGCCATCGGTACGCGGCCCCACCATCGGGCATGCCGCCTCGCCGGTGTGCGGTCTCCCCATCGGTACGCGGTTCCCATCGGGCACGCCGCCTCGGCGGTACGCGGCCTCGCCATCGGTACGCGGTCCTTCGCCGAGGCCGGCCTCGCACCCGTACGGATCCGATCGCTCGGGACCCGTACCGGCGAGGCCGCGCCAGGCGTCAACCGTTGGTGATCTCCACCTCTGCGGGGGCCAGCAGGAAGACCTTCTCCGCGATCCGCTCGATGCGCCCCTCGCAGCCGTACGCCAGCCCCGCGACGAAGTCGACCATGCGGGTGGCCTCGGCGGTGCTCATCCCGCTGACATCCATGATGACGGTCTGACCGTCGCGGAAGTGCTGCCCGATGACCGGTGCGTCGTTGTACTTCATCGGTGTCAGCATCACGATCCGCGAGGGCTCGTTCATCGCGCGCCAGCGCTTGGCCGCGCGCTCCGAGGCAGACTGCCAGTCTTCCTCTTCGCCCTCGACCTCGTCCTCGTAGTCGTAGGACTCGTCATAATGCTCGGCCCCGCCCAGGCCAAGGTAGCTCGCCACCTTGCGCACTGCCCCCATCGGCTCGTCCTTTCGCCAGGACCACGCCGTACCCGGCCTGTCCCTACATCTTGGACGGTAACCGACGACAAGAAGTTCGCCATGCGACACGCCCAGCGCTTATTTCCACTTTGTACGGCTACCGCACTGGTTTGCCTGATCCCCGACTTTGCCTGATCTCCTGACCCAACTTCAACCGATATCTCCGGCGCCGCTAGCATCGCGTCATGCTCGTCTACACGGTCGATTCGTTTACCGATGAATTTTTCAAGGGTAACCCCGCCGGGGTCTGCGTACTCGGCAATCCGGTCCCTGACGCCTGGATGCAGTCCGTGGCGGCGGAGATGAGGCACTCCGAGACAGCCTTCCTGCTCAGAGCGGAGGACGGCGGACCGTACCCGCTCCGTTGGTTCACGCCGGTGACCGAGGTGGCCCTGTGCGGGCATGCGACCCTGGCCGCGGCGCATGTGCTGTATTCCACGGGAACGGTCCCAGAAACCCTCGAATTCTCAACGAAGAGCGGAATCCTGTCCGTGACCAGGGATAAATACGACTTAATCAGCATGGATTTCCCAGCAAAAGTACTCCAAGCGACGACCCCTCCAGATGGACTGATCGGTGCGCTCGGAGTTAAACCTGTTTGGACGGGAAAAAATGTTTGGGATTACCTCGTGGAGGTCGAGTCCGAGGACGCCGTGCTCGCCACGGTTCCTGACTTCCGCGCCCTGGAGGCCGTCGACGCGCGGGGAGTCATCGTGACGGCCCGGGCCTCGCGCCCCGGCGCCGACTACGTGTCCCGATTCTTCGCCCCCAGGGTCGGAGTCCCTGAGGATCCGGTCACGGGCTCCGCCCACTGCGCGCTCGCGCCGTACTGGTCGGCCAAACTCGGCTCCGACAGGCTGGTGGGCGCCCAGCTGTCACAGCGCGGGGGCGTGGTCCGCACGACTGTACGGGGCGACCGGGTCGAACTCGCGGGAAACGCGGTGACCGTTCTTTCCGGCGAACTTCACGTCTAGGGTTTCGTGTCCTGGGTGTCGTGGCTCCGGTCGACCCGGTGACCGCCGTTCCCACACAACCCCCAATGCCCTTTGACAACGCCCTTTAACGCGAAAAGGGCCCCCACCTGTGGTGGAGGCCCTTCCCTCTTGAAATCGTGAAAGCCTGAGGGCCCCCACCCAACGGTGGAGGCCCTCAAAAGATTGTCCGGCGGTGACCTACTCTCCCACACCGTCCCCGGTGCAGTACCATCGGCGC
>NZ_JBFAAE010000118.1:0-10204 GCF_040639575.1 Streptosporangium sp. NPDC023825
GGAGGCGATGGCCATCTACCACCACCTGCCGCGCGGCAAGGACGCCCTGATGGACGCGCTGGCCGAGCACGTCACCACCGTCCACGCCGGGGTTCCTTCTCGGCCGGGCCGCCGTCACCTCGTGGTCAGCGGCGGCACCGGTCGTCCGGTGCTATCTCAACGGCCGTCACAGCCCCGGGCGGCGAAGGCCAGGAACTGGGTGGCCTCGTTGCTGTC
Source organism: Streptosporangium sp. NPDC023825 (assembly GCF_040639575.1). Lineage (NCBI taxonomy): Bacteria > Bacillati > Actinomycetota > Actinomycetes > Streptosporangiales > Streptosporangiaceae > Streptosporangium > Streptosporangium sp. NPDC023825. The sequence goes on from NZ_JBFAAE010000118.1 coordinate 217, forward strand.
GAAGTTGTCGTCGGAGCCGACCACCAGCGTGCACTCGCCGTTACGCAGGCGCGGCCCCCAGGCGAGGCTCTCCAGGTTCTGCAGCGGCGGCGGCACCGTGCCGAAATCGGAGATGAGACGCTTGGAAACCGGGCGGTACGGGCGTCCGGCGGCCAGGCTGTCGCGGGTCAGCACGTTCGTGGCACCGCGCAGGTCGATCTCGTACAGCTTGGCCTTGTAGTTGACGCCCTCGATCCAGGAGCGCTCAAGGGCGAGGTAGCGGTTGTCGTCGATCGCCAGGAGCTCCGACACCCCGCTGTCGGACTTGCCGTTCGCCGGGGTCGGCGCGGCCGGGAGCTTGTCGATCGGGTAGGCGTACTGCCCGCGCGGCCGGCCGTCGCGTCCCCACACGGTGATGCGGGCCGTGGCGCCCCGGCTCACGGTCGGCGGCGCGCCGTCCTCGTATCGCGGGCCCTCCGTGATGGCCGCGATGGTCCGCTCCGTGGAGGTCAGTCCCTCGAACCCGAAGTTGCGCCGGGGGCCGCTGGTGGTGGCGGTCATCTTCAGGTTGCGGGGAACGGGCAGCTCCCCGAGGTAGCGGCCCTCGCTGTTGGTCCAGCGGACGGACAGGTCGGACACCGGGATGTTGGGGTTCTCCGCGTCCGGCCGGTCGCCCTCGTTGGCCCACAGCACCCTGCGGCTCCACCGGTCGTAGCGGATCGTCTCGGGATCGGCGGACCTGGGCCGGCCGTAGGCCGGGTAGGAGCTCCCGCCGGGGCGCCGCAGGGTGGTGACCCCGGTGAGGTTCACCCCGGTGAACGCCCCGGTGACCGGGTGGATGTCGAAGCGGCCGGTGTAGAAGCGGGCTGGGTTGTAGCGCCACCGGTCGTCGGATATGAGGTACCAAGTGCCGGTGCGGGGGTCACGGTCGAGACCGGAGAGGCCACCGACGGTGGTCCCCCGGAACCGCATCCTGTGCGGCAGGCGCTGCTCGCCGAGGAAGCGGGTGATCCGGAGCCCCGGCGCCGGAGGCGCGGCCACCGTCGAGGAACCCGCCGATGACTCCGCGGCCGTCGACGCCTGCGCACCGGCGGCTCCGAGGCTGACCGCCGTCGCGAGCGCGGCCGCGAGTGCCGTTATCCTTCGCGAATTGGTCATATGACTCTCCTCTTCCCAGTAATGATCCCGAAAGAACTGGCTGGAATATGAGACCGCGGATTGCGGAAAATTTCCACGAGAATCAACAATTCAATGCCCGGTGGCCGCGCAATGACAGGGCAGAATAAGCCATTTGTCATGCATTTCCATCACCAAATCGGCGATCGGGGCAAGTCGCTTCAAATCATGCAAGCACGGACGTCGAGGACAGCGCCGTACGGGCAGCTCGCACCCAGAACGCTTACGGGCACGGATATCCAGCGGCTCTCGCGATCGCCGAGCCGCAGTCACCACGTCACGTCCGGACGGATCCGGCCGAGGCCGCGCGCATTCGCACGACGAGGCTCGCGCCATTTTCCCGGTACGTGAATCGCACCGGATTGAGAGGCGATCGACCTTTCGTGACGCGGAGAAGTCGCCCTGACGCGCGAAATACCGTTGCGGGGTTTATTTCTCGATCGCGGTAACGTGTACACGAATGCAATGCGCCGGGGGCCGGTCTGGCTCGCTGGCGTTCTTGTCCCGGTTCGCGGGCATGAGAGGCGCCGTTTTGAGCGGGTTGTCGGCCGGTGGCCGGTCGGTAGCCGGTCTGAACCCGGGCCCGGCCTGAGCCCGTGCCCGGGCGATGGCGGATCAGGGCTGCGGCGAGGTGGCGGGGCGGCCGGGCGGGGCAGGGCGGGGCGGCCGGGCGGGACGGGGTGAGGCAGGGCGAGGCGGCGGCGGGGCGGCGATCATGGTGGTCGTTCGCCCGTTCGGGGTGGATCCCGGCGCGAGGGGTACGCTCGATGAGACGCCGACAACTCCGCCGGGTCTACTCCACATGGACATCTGGACGGCGAAACATGGCGGATACCGAACCCGTGTGCGAGCTGCACCTGCGAATAGCCGGGCAGCCCCACGACCTGATGCTGCGCCTGCACGGACACGAGCCCACCGAGGACGAGGTCGCGGGCTGGATGCGCGACGGGTCGGTGGTCAGGCTCCAGGTCACCGAAACGGCCGGGCGAACGCCTCACACCATGCTGGTGAATTTCGGCAGCGTAGTTTTTGCCTGGCTCTGTCCTTACCAGTCCGGCAGAGGGGTGAATCTGTGAGGTCGCGGAAGGACCGGAAACGGGTGCACGCCGGATCCGGTCACCGGTGAGGGCGCCCTCGCCGAAGGAGGCCGCGCAGAAGGCCGCTCCGGTGAAAACGACTCCGGCCAGAACGGCTCCGGCGCCGGAGCCGCCTCAGGCTCCGGCGCCGGCGAAAACGACCCCGGCGAAAACGGCTTCGGCGAGAACGACCCCGGCGAAGGCGACGCCGGAGGTGACTCCGCTGAAGGTGGCCCTGCTGGGACCGGTCGCCTGGCGTACGCCGCCGCGCCACTACGGCCCCTGGGAGCAGGTCACCAGCCTGCTCGCCGAGGGACTGACCGCCAGGGGCGTCGACGTGACGCTCTTCGCCACCCTCGACTCGATCACCTCGGGGACGCTCGACGGGGTCTGCCCCACCGGGTACGCCGAGGATCCGTCCCTCGACGGGCGGGTGTGGGAGGCGATGCACGTCGCGCACGCGCTGGGGCGTTCCGCCGAGTTCGACCTCGTCCACAGCCACCTCGACTGGCTGCCCCTGGCCTTCGCGGGCCACTGCCGCGCGCCGCTGCTCACCACGGTCCACGGGTTCTCCGGGGCGGGGATCCTGCCCGCCTACGCCCGTGCCCGGTCGGCCTACGTCTCCATCTCCGACGCCGACCGCTCCCCCGAGCTCGACTACGTCGCCACGGTCCACCACGGCATCGACCTCGGGCTTCTGCCCTTCGACCCCGGCGGCGGCCGGGGGCTGGTCGTCTTCGGCCGGGTCCACCCCGACAAGGGGACCCACACGGCGATCGAGATCGCGCGGCGGGCCGGGCTGCCGCTGACCGTCTGCGGGATCGTCCAGGACCAGCGGTACTTCGAGGAGCGGGTCGCCCCGCACGTCGACGGCGAGCGGGTCCGCTTCCTCGGCTCGGTCGGCCCCGAGCGGCGCGCCGAGATCCTCGGCGGAAGCGCGGCCCTGCTGCATCCCATCGCGTTCGACGAGCCCTTCGGCCTGTCGGTGGTCGAGTCGATGGCCTGCGGCACCCCCGTGGTCGCCTACCGGCGCGGGTCGATGACCGAGGTCGTGGACCCGGGTGTGACGGGCTTCCTGGTGGACACCGTCGAGGAGGCCGTCTCAGCCGTTTCCCGCGTCGGCACGATCGACCGGGCGGGTTGCCGCGCCCAGGCCGAACGCAGATTCGGCGTGGAGAGAATGGTGACCAATTATTTACGCATCTACCGCGACATAGTGGACCGAGCGTAATCCCCTGATACTGTCGGAGTGACGTAGCCCCCGCGGTCCTCTGCGGGGTCGCGGCAGCCGGGCCCCGATGAGGACGGCCCCCGGCGCCAGGCTTCGGTTCCATCCGCCACCACGCTGGCCGATGGACGTCTTCATCCCGTGAGGTCCGCATCCGTGAGCCGGAGCGGCCGATGACCGGAAGGCTTGGCAGTGGCCTGTACATACGGATTTCTCAGCACCCACCCGCCCACGCAGTGCGGGCTGGCGACCTTCAACTCCGCCCTGGCCGCCCACCTCACCGAGGGGGGCACCCGCGGCGGGATCGTCCGCGTCACCACGGACGTCGACGACGAACGCCCCGTACCCGGGGTCGTGCACACCTGGGCCCCCGGCGGGCACGAGAGCTGGAAGGCGGCGGCCTCCGCCCTGGAGCGGTTCGACGTGGCGGTGGTCCAGCACGAGTACGGCATCTACCCCGGCACGGACGGCCAGGACGTCCTGCCGCTGCTGCGGCATCTCATGGTGCCGAGCATCGTGGTCCTGCACACCGTGCTGACCCGGCCGACCCCCCGGCAGCGAAGGCTGCTCGAGCAGATCGTGGACGCCGCCGGCGCGGTGGTCACCATGACCGGCACCGCCCGCGACCGGCTGCTCGCCGGCTACCACGTCGACCCGGGCAAGGTGTCGGTCATCCCGCACGGGGCCGCCGACCACATGCGCGTCCCGGCCCAGCGCCGCCTGCGGCCGCACCTGCTCACCTGGGGGCTGATCGGCCCCGGCAAGGGCATCGAGTGGGCGTTGCAGGCGCTCGCCCTGCTGGGGGACCTCTCCCCCTCGCCCACGTACACGATCGCGGGCAAGACCCACCCCAAGGTGCTCGAACACCACGGGGAGGCCTACCGCGACCGGCTGCAGCGGATGGGGGCGCGGCTCGGCGTGTCCGCCTCCGTGCGGTACGACCCGGTCTACCGCGACCAGGCCTCGCTGATCCGGCTGGTCCGCTCGGCCGACGTGGTCGTGCTGCCGTACGACTCGCACGAGCAGGTGACCTCCGGTGTCCTGATCGAGGCGGTGGCCGCCGGGGTGCCGGTGGTCGCCACGTCGTTCCCGCACGCCGTGGAACTGCTCACCGGCGGGCCCGGCCTGCTCGTCCCCCACGAGGACCCCGCGGCGCTCGCCGCGGCCGTACGCCGGATCCTCACCGAGCCCGGCCTGGCCGAGGACCTCAGGAACCGTACCCACGCCCTGGTCCCGACCCTGCTGTGGCCGGCGGTGGCGGCGCGCTACGAGGACCTCGCCCGGGGCCTGCTCACCGGACGCCCGGCGGCCGTGGCGGTGGCCCTGCCGTGACCCCCGCAACCCCCATGCCCCCCGCGGTCGCCACCGCCATCCCCGGTTTCCGGCACCTGGCGCGGCTGAGCGACGACACCGGCCTGTTCGAACACGCCAGGCACGCCGTCGTCCGCCGCCAGCACGGCTACTGCACCGACGACGTCGCCCGCGGGCTCGTCGTCACCAGCCGCGAACCGGCGCCGACCCCCGAGGTCCGGCGGCTCGCGGAGTGCTACCTGGCCTTCCTCACGCACGCGCAGGACGGCTCCGGCGCGTTCCACAACCGGCTCTCCCACGACCGGCGCTGGACCGACGAACCCGGTCTCGGCGACTGGTGGGGCCGGGCGCTGTGGGGCCTGGGCACCGCGGCGGCCCGCAACCCCGCCCCGTGGATCCGCGACGAGGCCCTGATCTCCTTCGCCCTCGGCGCCACCAGGCGGTCCACGCACCCGCGCGCCATGGCCTTCGCCGGGCTCGGCGCGGCGGAGGTCCTGCGCGTCCTGCCGGACAACGCCCCGGCCGCGGCCCTGCTCGCGGACGCCGCCCTCGCGATCGGCGTCCCCCCGGCCGATCCCGACTGGCCGTGGCCGCAGCCTCGGCTGACGTACGCCAACGCCGCCCTCGCCGAGGTGCTCATCGCGGCGGGCCACCTCGGCGGCGATCACTCGATGCTCGCCGACGGCCTGCGGATGCTGACCTGGCTCCACGACATCCAGACCAGGGACGGGCGGCTGTCGGTCGTGCCCGTCGCGGGCTGGCGGCGGCACGCCCCGCGGGACCGCTACGACCAGCAGCCGATCGAGGTCGCCGCGCTCGCCGACGCCTGCGCCACGGCGGGCGCCGTCACCGGCGACCCCGCCTGGCGGGCGGGGGTGTGGCGGGCGTCGGCGTGGTTCCAGGGCGCCAACGACCGGGGTACGGCGATGTGGGACATCGCGACCGGCGGGGGCTACGACGGCCTGACCCTGTACGGGCCCAATCTGAACCAGGGCGCGGAGTCGACCATCGCGCTCATCTCCACCCTGCAGCACGCCGAGCGCCTGGTGAGCGAACGGAGTGAGGTCGTCTGAAGGCATCGTGCCCTGGTCACGGGACCGGCGGGATGATGTCATGGGTGTCATGACGGGATATGGCGCGACCTTCACACGGCGTCGCGTCCCGGCCGCGCTCCTCGGAGGACGCCGCGCCCCGGCCGCGCCCTCCGGAAGGTGTCGCGCCCCGGCGGCCTCCCCCGTAAGGCACGGCTTCCCGGCCGCCACCCCCGCAGAGTGCGACATTCCCGCCCCCGCCCCCGGAAGGCACGGCTTCCCGGCCGCCTCTCCCGGAGGGGGCCGCGCCCCGGCCCCGAGACCCCCGAACGAGGCGCCATGACCATCAGGGACCTGGCCACCCGGCTCGACCAGACCCTCGCCCCCGACCCGCGAAGAGTGATCATCAAACTGTTCGTGCCCGGCGAGGACGCCGCCCTGGCGCGCAGCCGGGCCGCCGCACTGATCGACCGCATCACGCTTCTCGGCCACGACGAGACCGCCGCGCTCCTCGAGGAGACGCTGCGGGGGTTCGGCGACCGGCACAGCGATCTCGCGACGACCTTCCTGCACCACTACGACCTGGTCCGCTACCGGGTCCCGAGCCATATCGACCTGCGACCGGCGGCCCGCCTCCTGGTCGGTGCCTACTTCAGCCACGAGTACGCGGTGGAGGGCGCCGCGCTCTGCAACCCCTCGATGGTCGCCCATCCCGACCAGTCCGGCCTGAGCCCGGGACGGCTGCGCGTGGTGATCAGCACGCGGCAGATCGGCGAGGGTCACCTGTCGTCCATCGGCTTCGTCACGGCGGTGCTCGGCCCCGGCGACGAGCTCGTCGTCGCCGACCGTTCGGGACCGCTGATCACCGGTCCCCGGCACGGGGTCCCCCATCGGCGTGACCTGCTCGCCGCCGCGCTCACCGACGAGGGATGGGACAACGAGGTCTCCGCCACCGTGCTGGGCTCGCTGCCCGACCTCTTCGACGACGACGACTTCGAGCAGGCGGTCGCCCGGCTCCCCACCGACCTGCTCACCCGCACCACCACGCACGGCACCGTGGAGGAGCTGCGCCGGGCGACCGCCTCCGACTACGCCGTGACCTTCCCCGCCGACGTCCCGATCGAGCGGCGGGTGCTCTGGCCCGCCACCGCGGCCGAGAGCAACGGGATGGAGGACGCCCGTTTCGTGAGGATCGTCGATGAGGACGGCACGCCTTCGTACCGCGCCACCTACACCGCCTACGACGGGCGGCACATCCGCTCGCGCATGCTCGCCAGTGACGACCTGCGCACCTTCGAGGCCACCTCGCTGCGCGGGCCCGCCGCCGCGAACAAGGGGATGGCGCTGTTCCCGCGTCCGGTGGGCGGGCGCCGGCTGGCGCTGTGCCGCTCCGACGGCGAGACCATCGGCCTGACCTCCCTCGGCGAGGACAGCAGGTGGCGGCGCCCGAGACCGCTCCACACCCCCCGCAGCAGCTGGGAGCTGATCCAGGTCGGCAACTGCGGATCCCCCCTGGAGACCGAGTCCGGCTGGCTCGTCCTGACCCACGGCGTCGGCCCGATGCGCCGCTACGCCATCGGCGCGCTGCTGCTCGACCTGGACGAGCCGCACCGCGTCGTCGCCGAGCTGCCGGGCACGCTCCTCACCCCCGGCGACACCGAGCGCGAGGGGTACGTGCCCAACGTCGTGTACTCCTGCGGCGGCCTGCTGCACGCGGGCGCCCTGTGGCTGCCGTACGGGGCGAGCGACGCCCGGATCGGGTTCGCCCGCGTGACCCTCGACACCCTTCTGGGGGCGATGCGATCGTCCCCGGAAGGCAGGTGAGCCCCGCACCCCCGCCCCCCCGGCCGCCTGGCCGGTCACCGTCCGGCGGCCGCCGGACGACGGCCGCCGCGCGGAGGAGACGCCGACACGTACACGACGCCGAACGAGTCCTCCGGCGTCACCCATTGACAAAAAATAATTTTACGTACAAGGTTGATTTTGCGATGAGAGACGTCCTGTACCTGGAGCAGATCGAGCAGGCCGAGGCACTGCTCAAACCGCAGCGCATCGAGGTGCTGCGGCAACTCGCCGAGCCGCGATCGTGTACCGAGGTGGCGGCTCTGCTCGACCAGACCCCGCAGCGGGTCTACTACCACGTCAAACGCCTGGTGGAGGCGGGCCTGGTGACGCAGGTGACCGAGCGCAGGGTGCGCGGCATCCACGAGGGCGTCTACCAGGCGAGCGCCCGTTCCTACTGGCTCTCGCCCCGCCTCGTCGGCCGGATCGGCCTGCGCACGACCCGGGACGACCTGGGTCTGGGTTACCTGCTGGACCTCATGGAGGAGGTCCAGGCCGACATCGGCGCGCTCGACAGGACCGCGCCGGAGCTGCCGTCCATCGGCGTGTCCGGCGAGATCCGCATGCTCCCCGAGCGGCGCCAGGAGTTCCTGAACGACCTCCAGGCGGCACTGCAAGACCTTTTCACCCGTTACGGCGGCGCCGAAGGGGACGCCTTCAAGCTCGCCGTCGCCTGCTACCCCAAGGGAGAACCCCGTGAGTGAGCCGATGAAGCTGAGCGCGCGCGTGACCGCACCGCTCAAGGCAGTCCACCACGCCCTGACCGACCCGGGCGAGCTGCGCGTCTGGCTGGCCGAGCACGCCGAGGTGGAGCTGCCGCACCGGTACGCGTTCTGGGGGCGTCACACCCCCGACGGGCAGGAGCCCCGCCAGCGTCCGCTGCACGTCGACGACCGTACGCTGCGCTTCTCGTGGCCGCTCGGCGGCGAGGAGACGACCGTCGAGATCAGCCTGGAGGAGGAGAGCGCCGAGTCGACCATCGTGACGCTGACGCAGACCCACTTCGACCAGGAGGCCGCGATGGCCGACAGCGGCGTCCTGGGGATGACGCAGACGTTCTGGTGCCTGTCGATCGCCAACCTGGTCGACCACCTGGAGGGCCGCGAGCTCACCCCGAAGGCGGACTTCACCTCCCCGGTCCTGCGGGAGGAGCTCGTCATCGGCGGCTCGCCGGAGGCGGTGTTCGACTCGCTCGTCGACCCGGAGAAGTTCAGCCGGTGGTTCGGCTACAAGGTCGACATGGAGCCGTACGTCGGCGGGCGGTTCGCGATGGGCGGCTTCGAGGCCAACGACACGCCCGCGAAGGTCGTCGCGCTGGAGCCCGGCCGCGGCCTCACCCTGGAGTGGCCGGGTCTCGGCGTCTCCAGCTGGGAGCTGGAGGGGTCGGGCGGCGCGACGCGGCTCACCTTCGTGGAGAGCGGCTTCGACGAGAAGAACCCGCCGTACGCCGGGTGGATGGGCTGGCTCAGCGGCATCGCCGAGCTGCGCCGTTTCCACGAGCTGAGCGACTGGCGTCCGATCTGGCTCGACGCGAGCGTTCCGGGCTCGCCGGAGCAGACAGGGGTGAGCGGCTGACCACGAGGGGCGGGGTCGGCGGCATGCCGGTCACGCCCCTCCGTCATCCCCGTCACACGACCTCGTGAACGTCACGGGGTCCGGTGAGTTTCACCCGATTCCATGGAGCGCTTCGCCTTCTTCATCTTCATCCTCATGGCGACCGATCCCGCCAGGAAGGCGGCGACCAACACGAGGGAGACGATCCGCCATTCGCTCGGCCAGTCCAGCGCCTGCGGCAACGTCAACGCGACCAGGGCCAACCAGAAGAGCAGCAGGTACCACGCGTACGGCCGCACCGGCAACGCCCGGTCGCCCTTGGAGTACAGGGGAGGGAACCGGCCTGTCGCCAGCGTGTAGACGCTCTGTGCGACCATCACGCATCCCGAGACCACAATGACCCAGTTGATCACCGTTAAAATTGTGTTTTCGCTCATCAGGATCGTTCCCCATCCCCGTCGCCTATGGACGGAACCCGCCTTTCCCGACCGTCGGCCACCTGCCCCGTGATATGCGAGGAAAACCCTTCATTCGAACGACGGCACGCGAATTCGGCCCGCCTTTTCCCGCTCCGAAGATGAACTGCGGAAACGCCGGACATCTATCGGAGATCTAGCTGACGCAGAACTCGTTCTCCTGGGGGTCGAGCATCGTCACCCCGTAGTGGTCGTCGTTTCCCTCCAGCGTCGTCACGCCCGCCACGGTCGCCTCCGTGTCGCCACCTCGCCGGCCCGTCGCGCCGGCGTGCTCGCGGGGGAGCGGGAGGGCTCACCGCGGCTCCGCCTCCGGGC
>NZ_JBFAAE010000119.1:0-9635 GCF_040639575.1 Streptosporangium sp. NPDC023825
CCCTGCACACCTGGGCACCGGGCGACCGCGACCACTACATCGTGGTACGCACCGAGCAGATCACCGGCCGCCGCCTCTCCCCCGGACACGACGAGTCCCCCGGTCACGACGAGCGGGAAACCTGACACCCGCCCAGGACCTTCCCCTCCTGGAATCGCCCCGGCATTCGGCGGACCCTTCCGGCCCGCCGGTCCCGGCGCCCGCCGCCGTCATCGGCCTGGCTCGTGACCGGGCGGCCCCACCCGGCCGAAACCGTCTCAGCCACCGCCTCTGACGTCGGCGCCTTTCCCGGACGCCCCCCACGGTTCGGTGACCCGGGTCGACGAGTCCGAGGGGACCACCATGGTCCGGCGCCGCCCCGAAGCACCTCCGGTGGCAGCGACCAATGGCGGTCGCACAGGGACCTCCGGCCCTGCATCCGGCCATCTGCCAGGTATGAGATGGAGATGAGAAGCCCAAGGAGACGACGGAGGTGGGCAGATGACCACACTCATCCGCAGGGAGCCGAGAGGACTGTTTCCGGAGATCTTCGACTGGCTCGAAGCACCACTGGCGGGGTTGCGCCCGGCGATCGGCCCTGCGATCCGGTTCGAGGACCACGTCAAGGACGGCAGGTACGTTCTGCTGGCCGAACTCCCCGGTATCGACCCTGACAAGGACCTCGAGATCACTCTCACCGACGGCGTCCTGGCCATCCACGCCGAACGGCACCACGAGGAGAAGGACACGCACCGCACCGAGTTCCGGTACGGCGCGCTCACCCGCTCCATCGTCCTGCCCGCGGGCGCGGACCCCAAGGACGTCAGGGCGGTCTACGACAAGGGCCTCCTGGAGATCAGCGTGAAGCTCGACGACAGCAAGGGCGCGGGCGTCCGCATCCCCGTCGGCAAGGCCCGCACCACCAGGTAACACATCCGGCGGGCCCGTTCGGGCGAGCGGGCCCGCACCATCACAGGTGGAGAACATGCCATGCGCACCAAAGTAGAGAACGTCATGACCAAGAACGTGGCGCTGGTCACCGCCGACACACCGTTCAAGGACATCGCCGAGACGCTCATCGCCCACGCGGTGAGCGCGGTCCCCGTCGTGGACGGGGAGGGCCGTGTCATCGGCGTCGTCTCCGAGGCGGACCTGCTCGCCAAGGAGGAGTTCCGGGAGCAGTACTACCGTGAGGGCTACCAGCCGCCGCTGCGTGCCCGGCTGCGGCACCGGCTGAACCCCGAAGGCCGCGACCCGAAGGCCAGGGCGCGGGGCGACATCGCCGCCGAGCTGATGACCTCCCCCGCGGTCACCGTCGCCAAGGAGACCTCGACGGTCGGTGCCGCCAGGCTCATGGAGGAACACGGGATCAAGCGGCTCCCGGTCGTCGACCGGGACGGCCGCCTGGTGGGCATCGTCAGCCGCCGCGACCTGATCAGGATTTTCGTCCGGCCCGACTCCGACATCGCCGACGAGGTTCGCCAGGAAGTCCTCAGCCGCTGCCTGTGGGTGGATACCGAGCAGGTCAACGTCCAGGTCGACCACGGTGTCGTCACCCTGGCCGGCACCATGGAACGTCGCAGCGAGGCCGACATAGCGGGCCGCATGACCGGCCGCATCAACGGCGTCGTCGACGTGATGAACGAGGTGCGCTGGAAGGAGGACGACAGCACCTGGAACGGAGGCTGACCCTCAGGTGCGACGTGACCGCCGCCCCCTCCTGAGTCGTCTTCAGGCCGGTCGATGCGCGGCTGCGGCTCGGGAGGCCAAGGTCCCGGACGAAGGTGTCTTTCGGCTCCGGCGCACCGGGCGCGTGACCGAGATTCTGAAGATGACCGCAGGACCGACAAGCCCGAGGTGATCCGCATGACCGACCAGGTCGCACATGTCCCGACCGCCGTCACCGAGATGATCGACACCCTGGTGGGGAACGCGCTGAAGGCATTGGACGACTACGGCGCCTTCGATCAGGAGCAGATCGACCACATCGTCAAGAAGGCGTCCGTCGCCGCGCTGGACGAGCACGCGGAGCTGGCCGAGCGGGCCGTCGCCGAGACCGGGCGCGGGGTGTTCGAGGACAAGGCGGTCAAGAACATCTTCGCCTGTGAGCACGTGACCAACAGCATGGCGAGCCTGAAGACCGTCGGCGTCATCTCGCGTGACGACATCAGCGGCCTGGTGGAGATCGCCGAACCCGTGGGCGTCGTCTGCGGGATCACCCCGGTCACCAACCCGACCTCGACCACGATCTTCAAGGCGTTGATCGCGCTGAAGACGCGCAACCCGATCGTGTTCGCCTTCCACCCCGCCGCCCAGGAATGCAGCGCCGCCGCGGCCAGGATCGTGCGGGACGCCGCGGTCGCGGCCGGCGCGCCGGAGAACTGCGTGCAGTGGGTCGAGCAGCCGTCTCTGGCGGCGACGACCGCGCTGATGCGCCACGACGGCGTGTCGACGATCCTGGCCACCGGCGGCAACGGCATGGTGCGGGCGGCGTACTCGGCCGGCAAACCCGCCCTCGGGGTGGGTGCCGGCAACGTGCCCGCGTACGTGGAGGCCACCGCGGACCTGCGCCGCGCGGTCAACGACATCGTGCTGTCCAAGTCCTTCGACAACGGCATGATCTGCGCCTCAGAGCAAGCTGTGATCGTCGACGACGCGGTGTACGAGGACGCGCTCGCCGAGTTCGCCGTCCTGCACGCGTATCTGGCCGACGCCGAGGAGAAGCGCAAGCTGGAGGCGTTCCTGTTCGGCGCGGCGGCCGACGGCGAGTCGTGCGCGCAGGCGAGGATCAACGCCGACGCCGTGGGCCGCTCGGCGAGCTGGATCGCCGAGCGGGCCGGGTTCACGGTGCCCGACGGCACCTCGATCATCCTCGTCGAGGTCGGGCAGGTCGGCCCGTCCGAACCGCTGACCAGGGAGAAGCTCTGCCCGGTACTGGCGGTGCTGCGAGCCGGCAGCCGCGAGGAGGGCATCGTCTTGGCCGAGCGGATGGTGGAGTTCGGCGGGCTGGGACACAGTGCCGCGATCCACACCCGCGACGAGGACCTGGCCGAGGAGTTCGGCCGGCGGGTCAAGGCGGTGCGGATCATCTGGAACGCGCCGTCCTCACAAGGCGGCATCGGCGACATGTACAACGCGTTCATCCCGTCGCTGACCCTCGGCTGCGGCAGCTACGGCCGCAACTCGGTCTCCCACAACGTCTCGGCGGTCGACCTGCTCAACATCAAGCGGATCGGCCGGCGCACCAACAACCTGCAGTGGTTCAAGGTCCCGGCGAAGATCTACTTCGAGCCGCACGCGATCCGCTACCTGGCCGACATGCCCGGCATGCACCGGGTGAGCATCGTGACCGACCCGACGATGACCCGCCTGGGATACGTCGACCGCGTCCTCACCGTGCTGGGCCGGCGTCCGGAGCGGGTCGCCCTGCAGATCATCGACGACGTGGAGCCCGAGCCGAGCGTCGCCACCGTCGACCGGGGCGCCGAGATGATGCGCGCGTTCCGGCCCGACACCATCATCGCGCTCGGCGGCGGGTCGGCGATGGACGCGGCCAAGGTGATGTGGCTGCGCTACGAGCACCCCGAGGTCGTCTTCGACGACATGAGGCAGAAATTCTTCGACATCCGCAAGCGCGCCTTCAAGTTCCCGCCGCTGGGCGAGCTGGCGCGGCTGGTGTGCGTGCCGACGACGTCGGGCACCGGTGCCGAGGTCACCCCGTTCGCGGTGATCACCGACACCGCCACCGGCAAGAAGTATCCGCTGGCCGACTACGCGCTCACTCCGAGCGTCGCCATCGTCGACCCCGTCCTGGCCGCGGATCTGCCGGCCGTGGTCACCGCCGACAGCGGCTTCGACGCCCTCACCCACGCCATCGAGGCGTACGTGTCGGTGTATGCCAGCGACTTCACCGACGGCCTGGCACTGCACGCGATCAAACTGGTCTTCGCCAACCTGGAGCGCGCGGTCAGCCGCGGCGCCGCCGACCCGGCCGCCAGGGAGCGGATGCACAACGCCGGCACCATCGCCGGGATGGCCTTCGGCAACGCCTTCCTGGGCATCGTGCACGCCATGTCGCACACGCTCGGCGCGACCTTCCACGTGGCGCACGGCCGGACCAACGCGCTCCTGCTCCCCCACGTGATCCGCTACAACGGGACGGTTCCCGCCAAGCTGTCGGGCTGGCCGAAGTACGAGCACTACCGCGCCCCCGAGCGGTTCCAGGAGATCGCCCAGGCGCTGGGCCTGCCCGCCGCCACCCCGGCCGAGGGCGTGGAGTCCCTGGCCGCCGCGGTGGAGCGGCTACGGGAGGCCGCGGGCATCCCGTCGTCCTTCCGTGACCTCGGCGTCGAGGAGGCGGCCTTCCTGGCCGCGCTCCCCGAGCAGGCCCGTAACGCCTACGAGGACCAGTGCGCTCCGGCCAACCCCCGGATGCCGATGCTCGACGACATGCGCGACCTCATGCGCGCCGCCTACTACGGGAGGCGCTGACCCCGGACCCGGCGGCCGCAGCCGCCGCTGCGGCCGCCTTCTCGCACCACACGAACCGAAGGAGGCGACATGCGATGCGCACCTACGTGTACGACTTCGCCGACGGCGACAAGGACATGAAGGACCTGCTCGGCGGCAAGGGGGCCAACCTGGCCGAGATGACCCGGCTGGGCCTGCCCGTCCCGCCGGGCTTCACCGTCACCACCGAGGCCTGCCGCTGCTACCTGGCGGAAGGCGTGGCTCCGGCGGGACTCGACGAAGAGATGGCCACCCACCTGCGGCGGATCGAGAAGACCATGAACCGCGGGTTCGGCGACCCCGGCGATCCGCTGCTGCTGTCGGTCCGCTCCGGCGGCCGCTTCTCGATGCCCGGCATGATGGAGACCGTCCTGGACATCGGCCTGACCGACGTCACCGTGGCCGGCCTGGCCGCCCACGGCGGCGAGCGCTTCGCGTGGGACTGCTACCGGCGGCTCATCTCCATGTACGGCTCGACCGTCGAGGGCATCCCGGGCTCTGAGTTCGAGAGCGCGCTGGCGGCGTTGCGCCGCGAGCGCGAGGTCGCCTGCGATCCGGAACTGGCCGCCGACGACCTGCGCGAACTGGTGGACACCTACAAGGAGATCTTCCGCGCGCACACCGGCACCGGCTTCCCTCAGGACCCGGTCGAGCAGCTCGGCAACACCGTGCTGGCCGTCTTCCGCTCCTGGAACACCGAACGCGCCCGTCTCTACCGGCGCGCCGAGCACATCCCCGACGACCTCGGCACCGCCGTCAACGTCATGGCCATGGTGTACGGCAACCGCGGCACCGGATCGGGCACCGGTGTCGCCTTCACCCGCGATCCCGCGACCGGCGCCCGCGGCGTCTACGGCGACTACCTGCCTGACGCCCAGGGCGAGGACGTGGTGGCCGGGATTCGCGACACCCTGCCCCTGCAGGAGCTCGCCCGCCTGGACCGTCGTTGCTTCGAGGAGCTGACGCGGGCGATGGACGTGCTGGAACACCGCTACCGCGACCTGTGCGACATCGAGTTCACCATCGAGGGCGGCAGGCTGTGGATGTTGCAGACCCGGGTCGGCAAGCGGACCGCCGCCGCCGCGTTCGTCATCGCCGCCCAGCTCGTCGACGAGGGGGTCATCGATCTCGACGAGGCGCTGCGGCGCGTCGACGGCGTCCAGCTCGGCCGGCTCATGTTCCCCCGCTTCGACCTGTCAGGCTCGCCCGAGCAGATCGCCGTCGGCGTGCCCGCCTCTCCCGGGGCCGCCTCGGGCCGGGCCGTGTTCGACTCCCGCCGTGCCGCCGAGGCCACCGGCCCGGTCATCCTGGTCCGGCGTGAGACCAATCCCGACGACCTGCCCGGCATGCTCGCCGCCCGTGGCATCCTGACCAGCCGCGGCGGCAAGACCTCGCACGCGGCCGTCGTCGCCCGCGGCATGGGGCGCACCTGCGTCTGCGGTGCCGGCGACCTCGACGTCGATCCGCAGGGACGGCTGTTTCGGGCCGGTTCGGTGACCGTCCGCGAAGGCGACATGATCTCCGTGGACGGCACCACCGGCACGGTGTACCTGGGCGAGCTGCCCGTGACCCCGTCACCGGTCGTGCGCCACTTCGAAGGCGACCTCGACGCCGGGTCGGGGCCGCTCGTCTCGGCCGTCAGCAGGCTCCTCGCCTACGCGGACACGCTGCGCCGGCTGGGTGTGCAGGCCAACGCCGACACTGCCGAGGACGCGGCGCGCGCCCGCAGGTTCGGTGCCGCCGGGATCGGGCTGTGCCGGACCGAACACATGTTCCTCGGCCCGCGGCGCGCCCTGGTGGAGCGCCTCATCCTGGCCGAGGGCGAGCAGGAGATTCAAGCGGTGCTGGAGGAGCTTCTGCCGTTGCAACGGGCCGACTTCGTCGGCGTCCTGGCGGCCATGGACGGGCTGCCGGTCACCATCCGGCTGATCGATCCGCCCCTGCACGAGTTCCTGCCTTCGCTGGAGGAGCTGCTCGGCGCCGTGACCGGCCGCGAGCGGGCATTGCTGGCCGCGGTCCGGAGAACGCACGAGAGCAACCCGATGCTCGGACTGCGCGGTGTCCGGCTCGGCCTGGCCATCCCCGGCCTGTTCGCCATGCAGGTCCGCGCCATCGGCGAGGCCTGCGCCATCCGCGTCCGAGACGGTGGCACACCACGGCCGGAGATCATGATCCCGCTGGTCGGCGACGTCCGCGAGCTGGCTCTGGTCCGCGCCGAGGCCGAGCGGGTGCTGGCCGGGATCGGCGACGCGCCACCGATCCCGATCGGGACGATGATCGAGGTGCCCCGGGCGGCTCTCACCGCCGGTGACATCGCCGGGCAGGCCGAGTTCTTCTCCTTCGGCACCAACGACCTGACCCAGATGACCTGGGGATTCTCCCGCGACGACGTGGAGGCCTCGTTCCTGCCGCAGTACCTGCGCCTGGGCGTCTTCGAGACCTCGCCGTTCGAGACCATCGACCGGCGCGGCATCGGTCGTCTGATCGAGCTGGCCGTCAAGGAAGGTCGAGACGCTCGTCCCGGGCTGCGGATCGGTGTCTGCGGCGAACACGGCGGTGACCCCGCCTCCGTGTGGTTCTTCCACGACGCGGACCTGGACTACGTCTCCTGCTCGCCGTACCGGGTGCCGGTGGCTCGCCTGGAGGCGGGCCGCGCGGCCCTTCCCCGTGGCGCGGAAACCGGGGGTTCGGTAGGAACGGAACGGTGCGCCCTGGTTGGTGTCACATCCGTTGACAGGATTGACGCGAGCTAGTGTGACCAGGCATAACGGGCGTGTTTTCCGGAGGTTGACGGCTGGTCTCCTTCCGAGATTGGGCGATGTCCGGAAGGTGCGCGCCTAGTTTGGTAATCGTGCTTGCAGGCCGTCGAGGAGGGTGTGCAGGCCAAACTCGAAGGTGGCTCTGGATGGCGGGGCGGTGGTGGCGTTCACCGAGGGCGTGACGCAGGCGCGGATGAGCTGGTACGGCGCCCTCGGCAACTATCCGATGATCAGTACGCGGGCCAGGCTGATCGCGGCCGCGACGGCGATGAACCAGGCGGTGTTGAGCCGGGTGCGCCGATGCCGCTACGGCGACGAGCGCGGCCAGCAGGCCCTTGACCGCGGTCTTGAGCAGTCCGATCAGGCCCAGACCACGATTGCCAGCAATGGGGCAGAAGCCATGAGGGAGCTGACGGGTAGACGGCCCGGAAGCTCGACGGAGAGGCGGTCGGTCACGGCACCGATCAGCCAGAAGCCAGTGGATATCCCGAATGTCAACGCGATGAAGGTCAGCGGTGATCTGGCGGCGGGCTTACGCACGATGCTGTGGCTCCTCCCTTCGTCGTCGCCGAAAGGGCCCACCCCGGGGAGGGCGGGCCGTCGGTCAGATCCACCCGCGCCTGCGAAAGACGTAGAAGAGCAGGACCGAGGTCACGGCGATGACGATCACAGAGGTCCAGATGCCGGAAGGCTGCCCAAAACCGGGGAAAGGCAGGTTCTGCCCGTAGAAGCCGGTGATCATGGTGGGGACGGCGATGATGGCCGCCCAGCTCGTGACCTTCTTCATGATGTCGTTGAGGTGGTAGCCCTGCATGCTCAGCTGAGCTTCACGGATGTCACTCACCAGCTCGCGCAGCGATTCGGTCCACTCGGTGACGCGCATGACGTGGTCGTAGACGTCCCGGAAGTAGGGGGCCATCGCCGCTTCGGCGACGAACAGGTCGTGACGGAGCAGGCTGTTGACCACCTCGCGAAGCGGCAGCACGATCCGGCGGAAACGCACCAGGCTTCTTCGCAGGTCGAAGGTACGGCGTTGCAGGTCGCGGCCCGCCGGTGAGTCGGCGAAGAGCTGGTCCTCCAGCGCCTCGACCTGGTCGTCGAGACTCTGGACTATCTGGAAGTGGCCGTCCACGACGACGTCGAGCAGCCCGTGCAGGAGGAAGACGACTCCGTGCTTGGCCAGGTCGGGTTTGGAGTCCCACCGCTTGACCACCTCGTCGACGTCGAAGCGGTCGTTCTCGCGGATGGTGACGAGGGCGTTGCGGGTGACGAAGACGTTCACCTCGGTGGTGCCGAGTTGTCCGGTCGCCGTGTCGAACCAGGCTCCGTAGGCGGTCAGGAACAGGTGGCTGTCGTAGATGTCCAGCTTGGAGCGCTGGTGGTCCTGCAGGACGTCTTCCACGGCCAACTCGTGCAGGTCGAGCTCCCGGTCGATGGCGGCGATGGCGGCGGCGTCGGGCGCGCACAGGTCGAACCAGATCATGTAGGACGGATCGCCGACGTGAGCTGAGACCTCCGCCACGGACAGACCTTCAACCTCCAGAACGCCGTCGCGGTAGAGCCGCGTACGCGGCCCGACCGTCCTTGCCGACTTTTTCCCAGCGACATCGTCCAGCGTCAGATTCATGGCACCTTCCCTTCCGCTACCAGAAGGGTTTCCCTCCAACTGCGTCGCGGGGCAGGGCCGAATGTCACAGGTGCTCACGTCGAAAGTCCGCCCCCGCCCCATGGCGGTGGCCGATGAGGACACCCGGTTGCCGCGTGGTCGTCGAAAAAGATCGCCACTCGTCCGGCGGTTTTCCTTCCGGTGCCGCGCGTCATGTTCGTTCCCCCCGGGCCGAACGCCCCGGCCCACACCCGCACGAAAGGCTCGCCCCCCGTACGGGGGGCGAGCCTTTTGTGGTCCGGGGACGGTTATCGGAGGGCGGGGTGGCGGCGCACCAGGGGGGTGGTGGCCCACCAGGTGCCGATGCCCCAGGTGGTGCCGGCGCCGCTCAAAGCCAGCCCGGCCAGGACGACGGCGTAGACGAGGTGGTCGTCCAGGAAGGGGTTGGTCTGCAGGGGCAGGGCGGCGGCCCACATCAGGACCATCATCAGGCCGCCGGCGACGGCGGCGACGCGCAGGCCCGCACCCAGCAGGAGGGCGGTGCCGACGCCCAGCAGTCCGAGCATGAACAGCCAGTCGACCCACCCCTGCCCGGCCAGGGCGGTGAACACCCCGCCCAGGGCGTTCTCGCCGGTGCCCTTGAGGAAGCCGGTGGTGGGGCTGCCCCCGTTGATCCAGGCCCGCTCGGCGGGAGTGGCGAACCCCCAGCCGAAGGTCTTGTCCAGGAACGCCCACAGGAAGATCCAGCCCAGGCCGATCCGGGCGATCGCCCAGACGTAGTC
>NZ_JBFAAE010000120.1:0-9058 GCF_040639575.1 Streptosporangium sp. NPDC023825
AACACCATCCGGTTCACCCCCACCGGCAGCGCCGGCCTGCCCAACCTCGACCACCTCGACGTCGAGACCGGCGACCAGCCGCCGCCGGCGAACACACTGTACGTCGCGACCAACGGCGACGACACGGCCCCGGGCACACTGGCCTCGCCGCTGCGCACGATACAGCGGGCCGTGGACCTGGCACAGCCGGGGTACACGATCGTCATCCGCGGCGGCACCTACGCGCCGAGCACCAACATCCAGATCCTCAAGAACGGCACGCCGAGCCAGCCCATCACGATGCGCAACCACGACGGCGAGAAGGTCATCCTCGACGGCGAGAACATGCCCTACACGCCCGGCACGGTCGGCTCCACCATCCCCCGCCCCGAACGGGGCGCCATCCACCTCGAGGGCGACTGGTGGCGCCTGAGCGGCCTGGAGATCATTCATGGCCCGTACGGCGTCTTCGGCCTGGAGACCAACAACACCGTCTTCGACCGTCTGATCGCCCGGGACAACTACGAGTCGGGCCTGCACCTTCAGGGCGCCTCCGGCAACAACCAGATCGTCAACCTGGACGCCTACGGCAACCGCGACCCGCGCAAGAACGGCGAGAGCGCCGACGGCCTGGCCATCAAGGAGGGCTCGGGCAGCGGCAACGTGGTGCGCGGTGCCCGGCTGTGGAACAACTCCGACGACGGCCTGGACTTCTGGTTGTTCCTGTCCCCGATCACCGTGGAGTCGTCGGTGGCGTGGGGCAACGGATTCAACCGGTGGAACCTGCCCGGCCACACCGGGGACGGCAACGGCTTCAAGCTCGGCGGCGGTGACCCCGACCCGCGGGCCGACCACGTGATCCGCAACTCCATCGCGTTCGACAACGCGGTCGGCGGCTTCATCGACAACGGCAACCCCGGCCGGTTCACCGTCGACCGCAACACCGCCTGGCGCAACGGCGGCACCGGCTTCGACTTCGCCGACTCCGACTCCACCCTCACCAAGAATCTGTCGGTGGCGAACGCGACGCAGGTCTCGCCCGGCTCGTCCTCCTCAGGCTCGGGCAACTCCTGGAACCTCGGCGGCTCCTGGAGTTTCGTCAGCACCGACTCCAGCACGATCAAGGGATCTCGGGCGGCGGACGGCTCGGTCCCCTCCTCGCCCTTCCTGCGTCCTGGTGACGGAGCGGACGTCGGCGCGCGGATCTGACGTCTGCGGATCCACATTCCGCAGCGCTGCCTCGCTCGGTGACCGCTTCGGAGAAGACACCGCCGACATGCCCTTGACCGCGACCGGCCTGAGGTGATGTCCACCAACCCGCCACCGGCCAGAGCCGCCGCGCCGGGCACTGACGGTCCCGTGACAGGCCCGATGGTGTGGGCCCCGCAGCGGGCCTGCGGCATCGACCGGACAGAAAAGAACGTATCCAGCATTCGACGACGAAGGTGAGACGAGGATGAGACGAGCAGTCGCGTTGCGACTCCAGGCAGCACTGGCCGCGGCGGTCACCGCGGCCGCGGCCGGTGTGGCCGTGCCGGCGATCCAGGCGTCGGCGGCGGTCGGCAGCGCCACCGGTTACGCGACCGGCAACGGCGGGACCACCGGCGGCGCGGGCGGGCAGACGGTGCGGGCCAGTACGGGTACCGCGATCCACGCGGCCCTGTGCGGCCGGGCCAGCAGCAGCACCCCGATCACCATCGAGGTCGAGGGGACCATCAACCACGGCAACACCACCAAGGTGTCGGGCGGAAGCTGCAACACCGCCGCCGGTGTGATCGAGCTCAAGCAGATCAGCAACGTCACGATCATCGGGGTCGGCAACGGTGCCGTCTTCGACCAGCTGGGCATCCACATCCGCGACTCCAGCAACATCATCATCCAGAACGTCACCGTACGGAACGTCAAGAAGTCGGGCTCGCCCACCTCCAACGGCGGTGACGCCATCGGCATGGAGAGCACCGTCCGCAACGTCTGGGTCGACCACGTCACCCTGGAGGCCTCGGGCGGGGAGTCGGAGGGGTTCGACGGCCTCTTCGACATGAAGGACAACGTCCAGTACGTGACCCTGTCCTACAGCACCCTGCGCAACTCCGGCCGCGGCGGGCTCATCGGGTCCAGTGAGAGCGACCGCTCGAACGGCTTCATCACCTTCCACCACAACCTGTACGAGAACATCGACTCCCGCACCCCCCTGCTGCGGGGCGGCATAGCCCACATCTACAACAACTCCTACGTGGACCTCCACGAGTCCGGCATCAACTCCCGGGCCGGGGCCCGCGCCAAGGTGGAGAACAACCACTTCAAGGACTCCAAGGACGTCCTGGGCACCTTCTACACCGACGAGGCCGGCTACTGGCAGGTCGCCGGCAACATCTTCGACAACGTGACCTGGTCGGCCCCCGGCAGCGACAACGCCCCCGCCGGGCCCAACCCGCAGTCCAACACCACCGTCAGCGTCCCGTACGCCTACAGCCTCGACGGGGCGAGCTGCGTGCCGGACATCGTCCGCCAGACGGCGGGCGCCAACAAGGGGCTGCGGGTGTCGAACGGCAGCTGCTCGCCACAGACGCCGACCCCGACCCCGACTCCCACAGCGACCCCGACCCCGACCCCGACTCCCACGCCCACGATCACCCCTCCGCCCAGCGGGACCAACCTCAGCATCGGGGCCGGCTCCGACGGCTCCAGCAAGGCCGACGGGACGAGCTACGGCAACGTGCGCGACGGCAACCTCGGCACCTACTGGTCGCCGGCCGGCCCGACCGGTGACATCTCGATCAAGTGGAGCTCCGCCAAGACGGTCTCCAGCGTCGTCATCCGCGAGGCATCGGGCTCCGCGGGCGTCATCGGGTCCTGGCAGCTCGTCAACGGCACCACAGGCGCCGTACTGAGATCCGGCAGCGGAGCGGGCACCGTCACCTTCACCCCGACCTCGCTGAGCAAGATCACCTTCAGGATCGCCGGCTCGACCGGCACGCCGAAGGTCGCCGAGTTCGAGACCTACGCCGGCTAGCACGCCGGTTTCGCCACCCGCTACCGATCACCCGCGAGGAGGGCGGCAACCGTCGAACCGACGGTTGCCGCCCTCCTCGGCCTCGGACGGCCTGCGAGCCGCCTCATGCGGGTTGCGTGGCTTCCCGAGCCGGGCCGCTACTTCGGTGGTCGACGCGCCCGCTCGGAACCGGCCTGGCGACAGCCGACCGCAGGAGTTCACGGTGGTGGCGTTGATCGCCTCGGTGGGTGGTCTGAAGGCGTTGCCTCGGGCGCAGGCCCGGCCACCGGCCGATCTGCCCGCCGCACCGCACCAAGACCCCACCTACGACGGCGAACTGGCCGACATCTGAACCGGCGAACCGCCCTGAAGGTGCGGACCGCCGACGACGGCGCCATGAAGGCGGGGCTGGTGCTGGTCGCCCCGCCGGGCCGTCACCTGCTGGTCACCTCTGCCGCCGGTGTCCTTCTGGCGTACTTCGGGCACTCCCGATCTTGGTTTGGCGACCCGGGTGACCGCGCGACGGCCGTCTTCATGTCACGCCCTCTACCTGGTAAAACTCGCTTAAACCGCCTTCGTGGACGCAACCGGGTAGCCGGCCTGGCCGAACTCACCTTTGAGGAAGCGGATGGGGCGATGGCTGTATTAATCCACACCAATCCACGCAGCCAGAGCCGGCCGGCCGAAGAGGGCTGGAGATGGGGGCTGGAGATGGCCCGACCCGATTTCGCCGCGGCCTTCCACGCGGCACCCGCCGCGTTGGCGCTGTTGTCGCCGGAGTTGGTCTACACCACGGCCAACCAGGCCTTCGAGCGGGTGACGAGCCGCTCGCGCCGGGAGATCGTCGGCCGTTATCTGCTGGAGGTCTTTCCCGGCGGCCCGTTGACGTGCCAGGGGGAAGCGCTGCGGCTTTCGATGCAACGCGTCCTGGCCGAGGCCGCGATCGACATCATGCCGCTGCAGCGCTATGACCTGGAGATTCCTGATAGGCCGGGACAGGTGCAGGAGCGGTATTGGAACATCACCAACGCTCCGTTGCTGGACGCGCAGGGCAACGTTCGCGGCGTGGTCAACCTGCCACAGGAAGTGACCGCCTTCGTCCAGCAGATGAGCACGAGGGGACTGCCGGTCACCGCTGACACCGCCCTGGCGCACATGGCGGCGATCGAGGCCCAGCTGTTCGCGCAAGCCGGCCAACTGCATGAGATCAATCAGCGGCTGCGCCGCGGCGAGGCGAGGGAACGCCAGACGGCGCAGCAACTACGCACGGCGATGCAATATCAGCAACAAGCCATCGCCGATACCTCCCACGACCTGCGCGGCCCGATCACCGGCCTGCAGACCCGCCTGCAGGTCGCCCTCGCCGACCCTGCGGCCGACGCCCGCCAGAACTTGCTGGCCGCCCTTGACGACGCCGAGCGCCTGGGTGCCATCGTCGGCGACCTGCTGGAGCTGGCCAGGCTGGAGGCCGGCGCACCCGTCGACACCGAGCCGGTCGACCTGGCCCGACTGGTGAGAAAGGAACTGCTCCACCGCCAGGCAACGATCACCACGATCACCACTGCCACGTGCCTGGATGCCGGGGTGCTGGTCCAGGGTTCGGCGGTCCGGCTGGGCCGCCTGGTGGGCAACCTGCTGGCCAACGGTGAACGCCACGCCCACTCTCGCCTGGAGGTGACGGTGAGGGCCCAGGGCGACCAGGCGATCGTGGAGGTGACCGACGACGGGCCCGGCATCCCCCACGCCGACAGGGAAGCGGTCTTCCGCCGGTTTTTCCGCCGCTGCGACGCCCGTCGCAGCGACCCCGGCGGCACGGGTCTGGGGTTGCCGATCGCCCGTCAAATCGCCCAGGCGCACGGCGGCACCTTGCAGGCCGCCGATCCTGTCGGCTCCTGCCACGGAGCGCGGCTCCTGCTGCGCCTGCCCCTGCTGCGTAACTGATACCGGTTTTGAACCGACGACACCGGAATAAGCGATCTCGCCAGTCCAGACCCCTGTGGAACGGGTGCGAAGCAACCGGCGGGGGCCGGCGTCCACGACGTCCTGGCCCTCGTACTTTCGCGCGGGTGGGGTGCCGACGCCGTTGGCCAGGTTGTGCACCTTGAAGCCGGGCTATTTCAGCACGCCAGATGAGCCGGGCTCGACGGGCCCGCCCCGGAAACGCTCCGGCTGCTGCGCGAGCGTCCTGTGCTTGAACGGCACATCACCCGTGGGGCCGACGATCCGGTCGGAGTCCAGGGGGGAACCGGGGGTGGGCTGAATCGCCATGAGGTGGCCGTCAGCGTTGATGTCGTGGATGAGGTACCCGGCGGCGACCGCGGTGGCCAGGAGGTTGGGGGATTTCGTGCCGGTCAGATGCTGGTGAGGCCGTGTGCCCGGAACTGGGCGTGAACCCGATCCAGCAGCGCCTGGCCGGGCGGAAGCACACCCGGCAGAGGGAAGGCCAGACCGAGGCGCCGGTACTTCTCGGCGGCCATGCGGTGGTAGGGCAGGACGTCGACGCGGTCGACGTTGTCCAGGCCGGCCACGAAGCGGGCGACGCCCTCGACGTTGTCCGGGGCGTCGGTGAGGCCGGGGACCAGCACGAACCGGATCCAGGCCGGACGGCCCAGCTCGGCCAGGCGGCGGGCGAAACGCAGGGTCGGCTCCAGCGAAGCGCCGGTCAGGCGCCGGTAGCCGGCCGGGTCGGAGGACTTGATGTCGAGCAGCACCAGGTCGGTGTCGGCGAGCAGCGCGTCGGTGGCCCGCTCGCCGAGGAAGCCCGAGGTGTCCAGGGCGGTGTGCAGGCCGCTCTCGTGGCAGCGGCGCAGCACCTCGGCGGTGAAGCCGGGCTGTAGCAGCGGCTCGCCGCCGCTGACGGTCACCCCGCCGCCGGCCACGGTGACGAACCTGCGGTACTTGTCCACCTCGGCCATGACCTCGTCGACGGTGACGCGGCGGCCGTCGCGCATCCGCCAGGTCTCGGGGTTCTGGCAGTACAGGCAGCGCAGCGGGCAACCGGCGGTGAACACCGTGAACCTGGTGCCGGGGCCGTCGACGCCGATGGACAGGTCCCAGGAGCTGACGACGCCGGTGCCCGGCGGTGCGGGCGGCGGGCGAAGCTCGGCCTCGCCCTGCCGCACCACGGCTTCGCGAGCGGCGGTCACCTGCTCGCAGCGCGCTGCCGGGTTCATCGCGGCCTCCGTCACAGCGATCCGTGGAAGGTGCGGTCCACGACGTCTTGCTGCTGCTCACGGGTGAGGCGGACGAAGTTCACCGCGTACCCCGACACCCGGATGGTCAGCTGCGGGTACTTGTGCGGGTGCTCCATCGCGTCCAGCAGCACGGCCCGGGTCAGGACGTTGACGTTCATGTGGAAGCCGCCGGCGTCGATGTAGCCGTCGAGCACCCCGACCAGGTTGTCCACCCGTTCCCGGCCGGTGCGGCCGAGCCCTTCGGGGGTGACGGTGTTGGTGAGCGAGATGCCGTCCTGGGCCTGGTCGTAGGGCAGCTTGGCGACCGACAGCGCGGAGGCGACCAGGCCGTGCCGGTCGCGGCCGTTCATCGGGTTGGCGCCGGGCGCGAACGGCTCGCCGGCGCGACGCCCGTCGGGGGTGTTGCCGGTGTGCTTGCCGTACACCACGTTGGAGGTGATGGTCAGCACCGACTGGGTGTGCTCGGCGCCACGGTAGGCGGGGTGGCGGCGGACCTTGGCCATGAACGAGCGCACCAGGTCCACGGCGATGTCGTCGGCGCGGTCGTCGTTGTTGCCGTAGGCGGGGAAGTCGCCCTCGATCTCGTAGTCGACCGCGAGCCCGCTCTCGTCGCGGATCACCCGCACCCGGGCGTGTTTGATCGCCGACAGGCTGTCGGCCGCCACCGACAGGCCGGCGATGCCGCAGGCCAGGGTGCGCTTGACCGGGTGGTCGTGCAGCGCCATCTCGACGCGCTCGTAGGAGTACTTGTCGTGCATGTAGTGGATGATGTTCAGCGCCTCGACGTAGGTGCGCGCCAGCCAGTCCATCATCACCTCGAACGCCGCGACGACCCGGTCGTAGTCGAGGTACTCGCCGGTCAGCGGTGCCACGGCGGGGCCGACCTGCTTGCCGGTCATCTCGTCGCGGCCCCCGTTGATCGCGTACAGCAGGGTCTTGGCCAGGTTGACCCGGGCGCCGAAGAACTGCATCTGCCTGCCCACCGCAGCCGCGGAGACGCAGCACGCGATGGCGGTGTCGTCACCGTGGACGGGCCGCATCAGGTCGTCGGACTCGTACTGGATGGAGCTGGTCTCGATCGACAGGCGGGCGCAGAACCGCTTGAACGGCTCAGGCAGCCGCGGCGACCAGAGCACGGTCAGGTTCGGCTCCGGAGCGGGACCGAGGTTGCGCAGCGTCTGCAGGTAGCGGTAGCTGGTGCGCGTCACCAGGGTCCGGCCGTCGGCGCCCATGCCGCCGATCGACTCGGTCACCCAGGTCGGGTCTCCGGAGAACAGCTGGTCGTATTCGGGGGTGCGCAGGAACCGGACGATCCGCAGCTTGATCACGAAGTCGTCGACGAGTTCCTGAGCCTCCCGCTCGGTGATCCGTCCCTCGTCGAGGTCGCGCTGCAGGTAGACGTCGAGGAAGGTGGAGGTGCGGCCCAGCGACATGGCCGCGCCGTTCTGCTCCTTCACCGCGGCCAGATAGGCGAAGTACAGCCACTGGACCGCCTCGCGCGCGGTGGCCGCGGGCCGGGAGACGTCGTGGCCGTAGGAGGCCGCCATCTGGCGCAGCTCCTCCAGAGCGCGCAGCTGCTCCGACAGCTCCTCCCGGTCGCGGATCACCGCCTCGGCGGCGAAGACGCCGTCCAGGCCGTGCAGCTCCGCCTCCTTGAAGGAGACGAGACGGGAGACGCCGTACAGGGCGACCCGCCGGTAGTCACCGATGATGCGGCCCCGGCCGTAGGAGTCGGGCAGCCCGGTGATCACGCCCGAGCGGCGGGCCGCGCGGATCTCGGGGGTGTAGGCGTCGAAAACGCCGTCGTTGTGGGTCTTGCGGTACCTGCTGAAGATCTCCCGCACCCGAGGGTCGAGCGTGTAGCCGTACGCGGCCAGGCCGTTGTCCACCATCCGCAGCCCGCCGGCGGGCATGATGGCACGCTTCAGCGGCGCGTCGGTCTGCAGGCCCACGATCAGCTCGCGGGCGCGATCGATGTAGCCGGGCCGGTGCGCCGTGATCGAGGAAGGAGTCGAGGCGTCGACGTCGTGGACGCCACGCCGGCGCTCCTCGGGAAGCATCGCGGTGATCTTCCCCCATACCGCCAGGGTGCGGTCCGTCGGCCCCCAAAGGAACGACTCGTCCCCTTCGTAGGGGGTGTAGTTGGCCTGTACGAAGTCACGGACGTCCGCGTGAGCGCGCCACGCCTCGCCATGGAAACCGCGCCAGGGCGCCGAGGTCGCCTCTTGCCGTTCGGCCGACACGCTCGCCGTGGCCGTCGTGCTCGTCGTGCTCGTCATCGGAGAACTCCCTCGCCTCTTGTCTGCGTTTCCACTGTCGTCGCCGGTGCGGCCCGTCTCATCGGCCGGAGGTCACCGATGGGCGGGACCAACGTCCTTGGTCGACGCGAGGAGGGATTCGGCGACCTCGCCGGCGTTGACGTACGGCAGCGCGGGCCTCACCGGAGCGCCGGGCAGACTGGAACCCTTTCCGCTGTCTCGCTTCCGTCGCACGCCGCGCGACAGGGCCGAAGGTCCCGTGGGGGAGGGACGTTCGAGGCCGTGAGGCGGTTCGTACGGCACTGTGGCCGGGCGTCGGGAAACGGTGTGATGAGGGTGTTCGCAAAGACCGCGAAAAACCACTGAAAAGCACGGAACTACACGGAAAGGGGAGCCGTCATGGCCACCACTCACGGACACGACGTTCACACCGGACCGGTCACGGGCGCCGTCCCCGCACAGACCGTTCCCGCACACGCCATGCCCACACCGGCCGTCACGACCCAGGCCGTTGAGCGCCCAGCCGTCAGGCGTCCGGCTGACTACGTCTGGGCGATCGCCCGGATCGGCCTGGGCTGGATCTTCCTGTGGGCGTTCCTGGACAAGACCTTCGGCTGGGGGTTCGCCACTCCCGC
>NZ_JBFAAE010000121.1:0-7781 GCF_040639575.1 Streptosporangium sp. NPDC023825
GGCCTCTTGTGAACTGATCTCGGAAACGAGTCGGCCGACCCGCCGCCCCAGCGGGCCCGGGTCGGCCAACGCCGTTTCCGGAGGGCTGCCGCGGCAACGGCAGGACCCTCCACAACCTTTGATCCGTGCCTGGTCAGGACGAAAAACGACATCAAAGGAACTCGCCGAAGCGAGGTATACAAGCGGCCAGCTCTCCGTAGAGGGCTAACGTCTTGTCATAGAGGCAAGCATGAGTGCTAGCACGTACTTAGTGAAGCCACCTGCGGGCTCCTTGGCCATCTTTGAACTACGCCGACCTTGTTCGAACAAACGTGAACAAAGCTGAACAACCATGAACGTCGGTGACCGACACTGTATGGCCTTGTGGGGATCCCTGCGCAGATAGCGCAAATTGTCACCTTTGTCCGTTTCTCCTTTGTGCGCAGGAGAACGGACCGATACGTCATCATTGCCCTATGCGCACGGCTGTTCGAGGGCGGCAACCCTCGGGCGTGCTCGTGAGCCCAATTCAATCCGTGCCTGGTCAGGCAAACAAAAACAACATTGGAGGTGATGCGCGCATGCCTAACGTGCCGTGCATCCGTTCGAACCAGCCGACCCCCGCCACCCCGGCAGGTCTGCTGCTGATCTTCCTCATCCTGCTGCTGATCTTCGTGATCACGGCCCACCTCCTCGGGCTCTCCGCCGAGCTGATCCTGCTGCTGATCACCACCGTGATCGGCGCGGCCATCAAGCTCGTCAAGGCGCTCCCCCGCCTTCAGCCCCCGGGCGCCCTCTAATGGGAGCCTTGGAGGTACTGACCTCCAGGAGAAGGCTCGCGGACGCGGCCCGGGAGACATTCATCCTGGAGCTCCACCGCGCCGTTCAGATCGGCGGAAAGAGCAGGGAGGAAATCTCCCGTACGGCCAGGTTGAAGCCGGGCATGCTCGACGAAATCGTCGAAGGGCGTACTGGCCTCCCGCCCCGGAACATAGTGGCGCACGTGCTCCAGGCATCTGTTTTCTCGCAGGCCGAGATCGACCGACTTTTTCGACTCTGGGAGATAGCCAGCGAGGCGCGAACGCTGCTCCAGAGCACCACCGGGAAGTCGAGCCACGAGAGGCTGCTCCACACGCGGCTCAACGAGGCGCCGGCAACACCTTCACAGCAGACGCTGCGCGAGGACGTCGAGGGCCACGACGACCTCAAGCCCAACCCGCTCGCGGCCACCACCAAGGAACAGTTCCTCCAGTGCATGAGGGACTTTCAGATCTGGGCCAAGGAGCCGTCCTTCCACGAGATCGCCCGTAACTCCAGGGGCGCCGTCGCGGTCAGCACCTTGAGCACGGCGCTGGACCCCAACAAGCCGTCCCGCCTGCCCACCATGAAGGTCGTGGAGGGCTTCATCATCGGCTGCGGAGGCAGCGAAGACGAAATCGCCCGGTGGACCACGGCCTGGCGCCGAATCCGCCTGGCCAAAACCCACAAGATCGCCAGCTAGACGATCACCATGAACGCCCCGTCCCAGCGTGCCAGGACGGGGCGTTCCTCATGCCCGCACCTCACAAGGCACGGATGAGAACTTTCTCTACGTCTTCCAGGCGGCCCGCGGCTGCGGGCCGCTGGTGCTGGTGAACGAGGCTGTGGTTCTCCGACCGGTCACGTCCCGTGAAGCTACGACCCTGGTGAGCAGCGCCGAAGCTTTTCGGGTCATCTTGCCCTTAAATTGACATGTGCACGGAAGCTTGCGAGCCTTCAGGGCGCTGGACCGTTTACCTCAGGACGTGAAAAGGCCTCCTGCCGACTAGGGTTCCCCAACCACTGGACAGGAGGCCTTTCATCCCCTACAGGAGGGGATGATCCACGGGGGGAGCATCACCAGCGCTGAGCACCATCCAGATCAACCACACTCCGAACCTCGCGTAGGCGAGGTAGGTGCGGGCCCTCCAGAATCGTGCGCGAGCCTTATCAGCTGCGCTGCTGGACCGTGGTTCTTCTTCTTCAGGGGAGTCCGTTTTCACGGTCCCCTTCCTTCTCCCGGCACGCGCCGGGGGCTGGCCGGTCCGTCCGGCGAGCTCCACCGGACGATCGACTCCGAACAGACGCTAGGGGTGGCAATGCGGTCATGCAATTCGGCTGTCCCTGTCAAGGTTTCTGTCAGACGCTAAATGAATGAGAACAATGGGGGATGTCCAGTACCCCTGCCTGCTCGAACGAGACACCTTGACTAGCTGCGGTAGAAATTTTAGGAAAAAAATGTGACATGGGTCACAGGGCCGGTTGTGCACCGTATCCACCGCCCGCAGTAAGGAACTGGCAAACGTCTCGCCGACCAGTTACCCCGCTGTAACCTCGTTCACCGTCGGCAGCAAGACCGCAAACGCCCCCGCCGACCAGGAGCAGACCGACGACCGGTTGCCGAAAGAATCCGGGACTCGTCGACGAGCACCAGGAGCAGACCGGCGACCGACGAAGCGCAGCCGCGGGGCCTTCAACGTTGCCAAGACGAGAATTGCCGAATTGTTCTTATAGGGGTCAAGGGCGGCGGCCCGGCCGCCGCCGCCGCACGGCGCGGCGCGGCCGGGCGCGCGGGACGGACATCGGGACCGGGCATGCGGCCTGGGGGCCGGTCCCGTCCCGCGCCCGCCCCGCGCGCCCGGCCGGACCCCGCCGCCCGCCGCACCCCCCGGCCGCCGCACTGGCCCATCGACCGCCGACGCTGGACCGGCCCGCCGCCCACGGGTCCGAGTCAGCCGTTGGCCCAACCGCTACGCGGCCCCTACGGGGTGCCTTCGGCATTGCGCCGGCCGCTGACTCTCAGGATCGAGATCTCCCCCGACTCCCGGCCCGACTCGATCGAAGCGGACCAAGGTATTTCCCGATACACCCGATCGATCGACCCTCGATCGAGCCGACGATCGACCCCCTCGATCGATCGAGTCGGGCCAAGGCCGTGACGATCGCCCACTCCGGAACTCGTCGATGAGGGCCAGGGCGATCGACTGCCGCGCCCCTCCTACGTCGGGACTTGCCACCGAGCATCATCCGTCAGCCAATTAGCTGGCTAAACAGCCTGCATTTCTGCCAGCGGAAATGCCAATGTTGACGCTTGCATAGACGCTGGCCTCGTGGGATGACTGCCTCGCAGTGACGTCGATCAGAGGAGATCATCGTGGACACCGTCCGCAGCGCCCAGTACTCCGAGAAGGGAGGAGTGGGGAAGACCTCCGTGACCACCGGCATCGCTGCGGTCGCAGGCGATCGTGGGATGCGCGTCTTAGTCGCGGATCTCGACCCCAGGGCCACCGCCAGCATCGAGCTGGGTATCCCCATCACCGAGTCCGGCGAGATCGAACTGTTCACCGTCAACGATCTTCTCGCGGTCAATCCCAGCGACGACGACCCGATCGACCCCCGCGAGGCGATCCACGAGACCATCCACCCCGCCGGAGAGGGCTGGCCGGCCACCGTCCGCGTGCTCCCGGCCGAGCGGAAGCTAGCCAACCGCGAGACCGACACCAGCCCAATCGAACTGCGACTCAAACTGGGCTTGTCTGCAGTGGCCGACGAGTTCGACCTGATCCTGTTCGACCTGCCCCCGCGCGCCGGCGGCAAGCTCGTCACCGCGGCCCTGTCCGCGCTGGAGGACGGGGACGTCCTCATTCCCGTGGAGCTGACCACGGACGGCCTGGACGGCGCGCTGCACGCCCTGCGCACCATCAAGCAGATGAAGATGGGCTACAACCCGGACATCAACATCGCGGGCATCGTCCGCAGCAACGTTCCCAGATCCCCCGACATCCGGGCGATCCACCGGGAGATCGAGGCGCAGCTGTACGAGCGCTGGCCCGAGCTGGTCATTGGCGACCCGCTCCCCGCTGCCGTGGCCGACGTCGACCAGGCCGCCGCGCTCGTGTCCCGCTACGTCATCCGCCACCACTCCATCCGGGAGGAATGCCGCTACGCCCACGTGCCCATCACCGGCGCCCCCGGCCGGGAAGCTCGCGCTCTGGTCACCGCCTACGGTGACCTCTTGGACCTGCTGATCGAACGGAGGGCAAGCCGTGGCTAGCGGACTGATCAACAAGGGTCGTGGACTCGCCAAGACCAGGGAACCCGACCCCGCCGCCCCACCGGAAGAGAAGCAGAAGACCGCCAGCGAGAAAGCTCCCGCCAAGGCCAGCAATTCCGCTGGCGAAAAAGCTGGCGAAGCCGCCTCCCCACGAGCACGGACAACGGGCAAGACGAAGGCCAAGGTAGCGAAACGACCACCGCGCCGTGTCGGCCGACCGCGCGGGCCGGACCGGGCCAAGCTGTCCATCCGCATCCTCGCGGAGAACGACGCACGGCTGACCGCCGCCGTCGAGGCGACCGGCCAGAGCCCGCAGTACATCGTGGACGAAGCCCTCGCGCTCTACTTCGACCACATCGGCATTCCCGCCAGTAAATCCGCTGGCTAAAACACCAGCAGGAATGCCGAAGGCCCCCGGAACGGACACTCCGGGGGCCTTCGGGGTCGGTCGTCAGGCGCAGGCGAAGGCCAAGTTCTCCCGCATCCACTTCCGCGAGATGGTCAGCGACTCGCGGACCGGCTCCGAGAGCGTCAGCTCATGCGCCGCCATCAGCGTCAGCGCTACGCGCTCCCCGTCGTCGCCGACGTAGGTGAGGATCTGCGCCAGGGCCAGGACGTCCGGTGTGCCCAGCGACATGCCGATGTCGTCGTTCTCCTCGTGCTCCGTCTCCACGTAGACGACGGGGCGCCCCGTGTAGTCCCCGCCGAGCCACTGACGCACGGCGATCGCCAGGACGGGAGTTCCGTCGACGCGCGTCATCGTGGCTACGCGCCGGACATGAGTCACACCGCTGGGCGAGATGATGTGCTCTCCTCCGCACCACGGCACCACACCGCAGCACTCGACGCTGGCCGCCAGCTCGTCACGCCAGACCAGGTTGACGCCTTCGATCACAGCACCGAGCCGAGAGATGATGTTCATGGGCCAGGGTTCCTTTCCACGGGTGTCTGGTCCGGCGGCCCTGGGATTGCCCCCCAGGGCCGCACAGTTCGGAATACAGTTCCGAACTCTGAGCCTGATTGCCTTCCGCCCCCCCGTCAAGGGGCTGTAGCGTGATGCTCAGGATTGTTCGGAACTGTGGCCTGAACCTTGGAGGTGACTGGTGACTGCTCTTTATCGCCATGTGGCTGCTGAACTGCGGAAAGAGATCGAGAACGGTGTGTACAGGCCGGGCACAATGCTCCCCAGCCTGGACGAGATCGGAGCTCGATTCAGCGTAGGCAAAGCCACAGCGTCCGCCGCAATCAAGATCCTGGAAGCCGATGATCTAGTTCGGACCTATCAGGGGCGCGGCACGATCGTGGCTGACCGGCGCCCTGTAGCGGTTCCGCTATCACGGTATGCATCGGTAGTGGAGCCCGGAGGTCAGCTAGGACCCTGGCAGACCGCATGTCAGCAGGCCGGGGTCAATGGCGACATGGTGATGCTCGACATCGGCGAGCAGGCCGCACCTGCCGACGTGGCAGCTGCCTTGCAGATCGATCCTGGAACGCCTGTTGTGCGACGAGACCGTCACGCCACTATCGATGGCGAGCCCGTCCAGCTCCACACTGCGTGGTACTCCGCTGCTTTAGTAGCCGGCACTCCGCTCGCGGGCCGGGCCCGAGTGGAAGGTGGCGTCTATGGAGCCCTGACGGCCGCCGGGCACCGGCCAGTAACGGCCGACGAAGCTGTCAGCACCCGCGCCGCCACCCGCGAAGAGGCTGCCGAACTTCATCTACGCGAAGGAGCGGCGGTCCTCATAGTCGAACGCATTACCCGAGATGCTGACCGCCAGCCACTGGAGTTCCTGCGTGTCGTAGCCACTCCAAGACGCACCACGCTCATGTACGACGACCTACCGCTGGCCCCAAGCCTTCAGCGATAGCGTCCCAAAAAAAACAGGGGCCGGGAGCTGGAACTCCCGACCCCCAAGTCACTTCCACGGCAGCAGAAGGACGACACAGATGAGCGTACCCACAGCCCCTGACCCGTTCACCCCACGGGTGACTCGACCGGCCGGGCTCGATTGGGTGAAGTTTGATGCTGATCTAGCTAGAGATGGTTCGGTCGATCCGGTCGATAAAGCCCTGTACGCCGCGCTGGCGAGCTTTGTTGATGCGGAGGAGCGCGATAGCGACCCTGACCCTGGCGGTCGTGATGTGCCGACGCGCGCACGGCTGGCACAGTGCATCGGCCGGAGCCTCGACACCGTTGACCGGTCCACCAAGCGCCTGGAGGACCGGGGTTTGCTCCACGTTCATCGACGGCGCGACCCGGCCAATCCCCGGCTGCACTTGCCAAGCGTCTACGAGCTGCTGGACCACGAGCGGTGGGACGAGCGTGCAGCCGCCCGCGCTAAGGCTCGCCAGGAGGCGAGGGGTGGCCGCATGGATGCGGCCAGGGGTAGCCGCACCGGTGCGGCGAGGGGTGGCCGCATGGATGCGGCCAGGGGTAGCCGCACCGGTGCGGCGGATGTTTTTAGAGAGGGTGTAGAGAAGGAAGAAGAACCTCCTCCTCCTCCTGTCCCTCACGCGCCACAGGCCCCGCCTGCTGTCGTAACTGCGGAGGAGGGGGAGGAGGGAGAGATCTCCGGGAACACCCCGCCCGTCTCGGCTGAGGCGGTGGCGTGGGTGCGGGCTTTGCCGTGGCGGAGGCAGCCAGGGCAGCGACAGCGCGAACGGCTGGCCGAGCTGGTCACGCAGGCGTGGACAGTCGGATGGACGCCTGATGCTCTTCAACGGGAGTTGGTGGTGGAGCTGGAGGGGGTCAGGTCGCTGTACGCCGTCTGGACCACTCGTCTCCAGGACCTAGCGCCCCCCCGCCCCTCTCTGCCTCTCTCCGGCGATCTCAGGGCTCTCCAGGAGCCGCCCTGCCCCACGCACCCGGGTGCCGGACGGCGAGGAGACGGCGAGTGTGCGCGGTGCTGGGTGGATCGCCTGGAGACCGAGGATGACCGGCGTCTCGCGGAGACCACGGGCGTCTCCCTTTACGCCGTAAAGGACGCTGGCTAGAAGATCCCGACTCGCGGGCCCCGTACGGGCCGTCTCCGTACGGGCTCCCGTACACGCTCCGTACGGGCCCGTACGGGAGCCCGAGCAGTCCGTACTTCCGTACGGCCGGGGGCTTGACCCGCGCGTACACACGCGTGTACGCGCGTACGCGTGAACACGGGCGCCTATGGCTCACCGAGGACTCCGCCCCTGGGGAACTCCTCCGCAGAAGGAGGAGTGGAGGAGTAGCGCCGGCCCCGTCCAGGAGCGGCGGTGTGCGGTCGTGTGCGCGGGGATATGCGGCCGGTGTGCGGCCCTGTGCGGGACCGTGTGCGGTCACTCTCTGTAGATGTGCGCGGTCTGTGCGGCGCGTGTGCGGACCCATGTGCGGGCCGTGTGCGGAGGCCGCACATCCCGAAATCCCCTATAGAAAAAGCGGCCCGCCGCACAACGCACAGCCCCCGGAGCCGCACATCACCGACAGTGAGGCGGGCCGGGACGAGCTGGAGAAGATACCGGCACCCGGGCTGGTATCCGGTGTCCGCGTCCATGGCGTTCGCGTGTCTGCGCAGAGGGGTGCGGTGCCGTCGTCCGTGGACGAGCTGGATAACGAGACGAGATCTCGGAGAAGAACCGGCGAGCATGAACCCGAAGAGCTCGAAGGCCTCTTGTGAACTGATCTCGGAAACGAGTCGGCCGACCCGCCGCCCCAGCGGGCCCGGGTCGGCCAACGCCGTTTCCGGAGGGCTGCCGCGGC
>NZ_JBFAAE010000122.1:0-7513 GCF_040639575.1 Streptosporangium sp. NPDC023825
AGACGATGATCAGCCGCCGGCGCGGGTAGCGGTCGGCCAGGCCGCCCAGCAGCGGTGCCGGGGCGCCTGGCGGCGGTCGAACCGGCCGTCAGGGCGTCGGCGGCCGCCTCGCGGCTCTTCGACTTCCGCAGGACCGGGCAGGGGCCGGACGCCGCCTGGACGATCAACGGGCTGCCGTTCCGGCCCGGCACCCCGCTGGCCCGCCCCCGGCTCGGCACCACCGAGGTCTGGCGCCTCACCAGCGACTTCCACCACCCCGTGCACGTGCACCTGGCCCACTTCCAGGTGCTGTCACGCAACGGCCGGGTCCCGGCGGCCACGGACGGCGGCTGGAAGGACACCGTCGACCTCCGCCCGTACGAGGTGGTGGAGGTCCTGGTGCGTTTCGAGGGCTTCCGGGGGCGCTACATGATGCACTGCCACAACCTCGAACACGAGGACATGGCGATGATGGCCGACTTCGAGGTGGTCTAGACGAGTGAGCCTGGTCAGGGGCCGCGGGCGATCGGTTCGACACCAGGGCTCACTCGCCCGGATCACCCGGTTCGCTCGTGACCGAGAGCGATCGGAGGGCACTCTCAGGGCATGGACGCGAGCAGGAGCAGATCGTCTACACCGACGAGCGGCGCGAGCGTGACCTTGCCCGGCTGCGGGAGATCATCGGCGGAGAGCCCGATCCGGAGATGCTCCGGCTCGCCCGCCGGCGCGACGCGGAGTTCGCCGCCCGCCGTGGCCACGCCGCGTGATCGGACGCGTTCCCGACACGAGCGCCCTGCCGGCCTGGAGTCGCCGAACATCGCCGTACGTCGACGCCACGGTGTGGTCGCGCAACCCTTTCCCGTTGCGGGCCCTTGCCGCCGACGTGGAGATCGACCTCATTCCGTAGAGGGTGCGGTCCCCGGGCGGACAGGAGCCACCCGCATGTCCGATGATCGGGTGTGCTCGATGCGGGGAAACGCTCCGCCCGCCCGGCCGGAGGTTCGCCAGGAGCGCGTCGGCGTGGCGGAGCGGCCGTTTGGGAGCCTCCTGTCGAGGAAGCCGTAGCATCGGCGGTCCACAGGAGGGATGGGAACGTTGGCGGAACGACTGGTGGTCATCGGCGGCGACGCCGCGGGGATGAGCGCGGCCTCCCAGGCCAGGCGCCGGCGCGGGCCCGGCGACCTGCGGATCGTCGCCTTCGAGAAGGGCGCGCACGCCTCCTACTCGGCCTGCGGCATCCCCTACCTCGTGGGCGGGGAGGTCTCCGACGTGGAGTCGCTGATCAGCCGGCGCCCGGAGGTGTTCCGCGACGAGCTGGACATCGACCTGCGGCTGCGCAGCGAGGTCGTCGAGATCGACCTGGACCGGCGCGCGGTGGCCGTGCGCGACGAGCGGGGCGGCCGGGGCTGGGAGCCGTTCGACCAGCTCGTGGTCGCCACCGGCGCGGTGCCGGCCCGCCCGGACCTGCCCGGTGCCGACGCCGAGGGGGTGTACGGGGTGCAGACCCTGGACGACGGCATCGCGCTGCTGAGGGCCCTGGAGGACGAGCCGCGCAGGGCGGTGGTGGTCGGCGGCGGCTACATCGGCCTGGAGATGGCCGAGGCGATGGTACGGCGCGGGCTGGAGGTCTCGCTCGTCGACGCGGCCGAGCAGCCGATGGGCACGCTCGACCCCGACATGGGCGCCCTCGTCGCCGACGCCCTGCGCGATCTGGGGGTGAAGGTGCACCTCGGCGAGCGCATCGAGGGCTTCGAGGAGTCCGGCGGGCGGGTCACGGCGGCCCGCACCGAGAACCGGACCCTGCCCGCGGACCTGGTGGTCCTGGGGCTGGGCACCCGGCCCAACAGCGCGCTGGCCGAGGCCGCGGGCATCCCGGTCGGCGAGACCTCGGGGATCGTGACCGACCGGCGGATGCGGACCCCGGTGGAGGGCGTCTGGGCCGCCGGTGACTGCGTCGAGAACTTCCACCGGGTCTCCCGGCGGCCGGTGGCGATCGCGCTCGGCACCCACGCCAACAAGCAGGGACGCGTCGCGGGCATCAACATCGGCGGCGGGCACGCCTCCTTCCCCGGCGTCGTGGGCACCGCGGTGTCCAAGATCTGCGAGTACGAGGTGGCGCGCACCGGCCTGACGACCGCGGCGGCGGAGAAGGCCGGGTTCGAGCCGGTCGGCGGGATCGTGGAGTCCACCACGCGCGCCGGCTACTACCCCGGCGCCCGCCAGATGAAGATCAAGACGATCGCCGACCGGGGGACGGGCCGCCTGCTGGGCGCCCAGATCGTCGGCCAGGAGGGCGCGGCCAAGCGGATCGACGCCCTGGCCGTCGCCATCTGGCACGAGATGACGGTGGAGGAGATGTCGGGGCTCGACCTGTCGTACGCTCCCCCGTTCGCCCCCGTGTGGGACCCCGTCCTGATCGCCGCGCGCAAGGCGTCCGAGCACATCGACCGCCTCGACGGGAAGGCCTGAGCGCCGGCTCGGCGTCCCTCGTGCACCGTCTCCGGGAAGCGCTTCGGCCCTCGGCGGGCATCACCGATGACGCCGGTGCCGACGCGGCCGTCGTACGCGCGGCTCGGGTCCCTCACGTGCAGGAGCTCCCGCAGCTGGACGTCGAGCAGCCGCTGCCCGAACCCCCCGGGTCGGAGACGTAGTGGGTGGGGTACCAGGTGGCTCCCTCAGGCCGGCCTGAGGTGGGGCCGGGGCTGGGGGAGTATGTCGAGCGAGGGCGCGCGCCGGGCGGTTTCGAGGCCTGGAGTCGTGCCGCCAGGTCCTTGTCGTCCAGGGCGACGAAGCCGTTGAGCGCCACCGGGAACGCGAGGCTCGGCGGGTGGGGCAGGTGCCGCTCCAGCCGTTCGCGGAGGAACGGCTCGATCCACCCTGCCCGGTCGCCGAGGAGGGGGATGCGCTCGAACAGGGCGAAGGTGATCACGCACAGGAGAAGACAGAGGCCGACAGGGACGATCATCGGGGCCAGCGTCGACCAGGTCCACTTGAACAGCCCCAAAAGCAGCAATGGAAATGCGAACAGGCTCATGACACCGAAGAAACCGAAAATCATCCTCGTGACGTCGATTCGTGCGTTCATACGCTCGGACTCGTATTTGATCTCCGCCGCGCCCCTCACTCCCCGGCTCGGAAGGTGCCATCGGATTCCCGACACCGCTTGGAGCTGAGCGGTCCGGACGCGGAGGGTCCAGACCGAAACCGGTCCGCCGTCCAGCAGGCTCAACACCCCCTGTTCGACGGGGTTGTCGCCGGTGGCGCCCGTGACGGCCGTGACGTGCCCTTCCCTGGACACCCGGATCCGGCCGCTCACCGCGGTCATCGCGAGTGCGAGATCGGCGGCCCGCTGCCGGTCACCTGCCAGGTACGCCACTTCGTAGGGAGTGGGCGAGGAGGGTAAAGGACTAATCTTCCGCTCCTCGCGAAGGATGGACCGGAACCGCGTGAGTTCGACGAATACATGGATCCAGACCATGGCGTGAATCACGCACACGGCAATGATCGCGATGACCATTTCGCACCTCAAAGCGAAGAGAAGATCTCCTGATATTTACTTTGGATGCTGTTTCATCGTGAATGGTTCGCTGGATCCCGTGCCGGTGGCCCAGGCCCGAGGTCGCCGCGCCGGCTCGCGGCGCGCGGCCCGACCGGCGCACGGCTTGCCGCCCGCGGCCCGACCGGCGCACGGCGCGGCACGCTCGCATGATCGCCTGGTCGCGGGAAAACCGGGGAGATGGTTGGGCCGGATGAGAGCGGGCAAGGGCGAAGAATCGAAGGCCCGATACCGACAAGGAGGAGCAATGCTCACATTGACGGACACGGCTGCCCAGGTAATCCGGGATCTCAGCTCGCAGGTGACAGACTCTCCGGATACCGGGGTTCGCATCTCATCCCAGAGCGACGGGACCGGATCGCTCGTGCTCTCGATCGCGGAACACCCCGAGTCCGCCGACAGGGTGGTGGAGTCGGAAGGAGCACGGATCTTCCTCGACCCGCAGGTCGTGGACATGCTCGACGACAAGTCGCTGGACGCCGACGTCGACGAGGGGGGCGGCGTCGCGTTCCTCGTCACCGAACAGCATCACTGATCGTCCGGGACGGACACCGGCACGCGGGCCCCGGTCCCTTCGAAGGGACCGGGGCCCGTGCGTGTTCTTCCCGGGGGTCTTTCCTGGGAACTCTTCCCGGGAGTCTTTCCTGGGAGCGGGGCCTTCTCCGAAGAAGGCGGCACCGACGAAGGCGGCACCCCTTGCGAAGGCGTGGGTGAGGGTCAGGCGCGGGCGCTGCTCAGGGCGAGCGGGTCCCTGGGCGCCGCGGGCTTGGCCTTCTCCATCTCCTCACCCAGTTCCTGGAGCCTCTTGCGCCCCATGGCCTCCCGCACCTGCGGGAACCACTCCTGCTCCTCCTCCTCGACGTGGTGCCGCACGTTCTCGATCAGCACCGTGACCTTGGCGTCGAACCGCTCGTCCTTCGGGTCGAGCTTGGACAGCTCGGAGAGCATCCAGACCACCACGTGGTGCTCCTCGACACTCTCCAGGATGTGGTCGGAGGTATCCGGAACGCTCTCGCGGGCGGCCGGGTAGAAGATCTGCTCCTCGATGTGGGCGTGGGCGGTGAGCTCCTCGATGATCTGGTCGACGAGTTCCCGCTTCTTCTTGTACGCCCGCTCGCCCGCGCTCTCGAACTCCTTGAACAGCTTCTCGACGGTCTTGTGGTCGTCCTTGAGCAGAACGATCGCGTCCATTGTTCTCCTTAGTCGATATATGCAGATATGTACGGTTTGGTTATGGGTTGAGCAGGACCTTGATGGCCCCGTCCCGCTTCTTCTGGAAGATCTCGTAACCGTGCGGCGCCCGGTCGAGGGGGAGCCGGTGGGTGGCCAGGTCCATGACCGCGAGGGGGTCGGCGTCGTCGGTCACCAGCGGCATCAGGTCGTCGATCCAGCGCTTGACGTGGGCCTGGCCCATCCGCAGGGTGACGCCCTTGTCGAACATCCTCAGCATCGGCATCGGGTCGGCCATGCCGCCGTAGACGCCGACGACGGAGATCGTGCCGCCGCGTCGTACCGTGTCGACGGCCTGGTTGAGGGCGGCCAGCCGGTCCACGCCCGCGTTGGACATCAGCGGGGCGGCGAGCGCGTCGGGCAGCAGGCCGGTGAGGGCGTGGGCGAACTTGGCGACCGGGGAACCGTGCGCCTCCATGCCGACCGCGTCGATCACGGAGTCGGTGCCGCGCCCGCCGGTCATCTCCCTGACCACTTCGGGGATGTCGCCGGTCACGGAGGCGTCGAGCACCTCGGCGCCGTGCCTGCGCGCCATCGCGAGCCGCTCGGGCACCCCGTCGACGCCGATGACCCGGTAGCCGAGATGCCTGGCGATCCTGCAGGTCATCTGCCCGATCGGGCCGAGCCCGAAGACGGTGACGCTCCCGCCGTCGGGGATGTCGGCGTACGCCACCGCCTGCCAGGAGGTGGGCAGCACGTCGGACAGGTAGACGAACCGCTCGTCCGGCGGCCCCTCGGGGACCTTGATCGGGCCGAACTGCGCCTGCGGGACCCGCAGGTACTCGGCCTGCCCGCCGGGGACCTCGCCGTACAGCCTGGTGTAGCCGAACAGGGCCGCGCCCATGCCCTGGTCGCGGACCTGGGTGGTCTCGCACTGGGCGAAGAGGTTCAGGCCGCACATGTGACAGTGACCGCAGGAGATGTTGAAGGGGATGACCACCCGGTCGCCCGGCTTGATGGCGGTGACCTCGGGGCCGACCTCCTCCACGACGCCCATCGGCTCGTGGCCGAGGATGTCGCCCTGTCCCATGAAGGGTCCCAGGACCTCGTACAGGTGCAGGTCGGAGCCGCAGATCGCGGTGGTGGTGACCTTGATGATCGCGTCGTTCGGCTCCTTGAGCACCGGGTCGGGAACCTCCTCGACCCGTACGTCGCGCCTGCCGTGCCAGGTGAGAGCTTTCATGATCTTCTCCTCGGGGGTGTCAGCGCAGCCGGGGCAGGACCTCTTTGGCGTAGAAGTCGAAGAAGGCGTCCTGCTCCTGGCCGATCTGGCTGATGTAGACCTCGTCGAAGCCGGCGTCCACGTACTCCTTGATCGCCCTGACGTGCACCTCGGGATCGGGGCCGCAGGGGGCGGCGATGTCGTCCTCGGTCACCATCTCGGCGAGCTCCTCGAAGTGGCGGGGCAGCGGCAGCAGCTGCGAGGCCTCGCCCTGAATGCCCTGGGTCGGCCAGATCCGGTGCGCGGTCTTGCGGCCGGTGGCCTCGTCGGCGGCGTGACAGACCTTCAGCCCGCCCTGGGAGGGCTTGCCCGCGCCGCCCGCCTTGTGGAACTTCTCCACCAGCTCGGCGCTCGGGGAGGTGCAGATGTAGCCGTCGGCGATCTTCCCGGCCAGCTGCACGGCCTTGTCCCCGAAGGCGGACATGTAGACGGGCGGCGGCTCGTCGGGAAGGGTGTAGAGGCGGGCGGTGTCGACGCGGTAGTGCTCTCCCCGGTGGGTCACCAGCTTCCCGCTCCACAGCTCCCGCATGAGCTCGACCGCCTCCTCGAGCATCTCCAGCCGCTCGGAGGCCGGGGGCCAGCGCGAGTCGACGATGTGCTCGTTGAGCGCCTCACCGGTGCCGACGCCGAGCCGGAACCGGCCGCCGGACAGCGCCGCGCTGGTGGCGGCGGCCTGCGCGATGATCGCCGGGTGGGTGCGGACCAGCGGGCAGGTGACGGCGGTGGTGATGGGCAGCGAGGTCGCCTCGGCCACCGCCCCGATCACCGACCAGACGAACGGGCTCTGGCCCTGCACGTCCAGCCAGGGATGGAAGTGGTCGGAAATCCACAGACCCTCGAAGCCCGCCCGCTCGGCGAGCTTGGCCTGCCGTACGAGCTCCGCAGGCCCGTGTTCCTCGCTTGACAGAAAGTATCCGAATGCGGTCATTTTCCCCTCCCCGATCATCTGAGCTGCAGTGACGTCTCCCTTACCCCGTCCGCGAAGGTCAAACGAGGGGGTGTGCGGGGGCTGGGGCGATCTCCCCTCTGACCTCCCCGAGGAGGCGGCGCAACTCGGCGGCGCGCTCGGCCGGGGCTCCTGCCCGGCGCTCGGGGCGGGGACCAGGGGCGGGAAACCAGGGCAGGGGACGTCGCCGGGCCGGTGACGGACCCGATCGGTACGGCCGGGCCACCGAGACCAGGCCGGTACGAACAGGCCGCGGGCCGGACCCGGTACGGCCAGGTCGGGAGCCGTACCGGTCCGGCCCGATCGGTCCGGCCCGATCGGTCCGGCCCGATCAGTACGGCCAGGTCCAGTCGCGGATGTCGGCCGGGTCCTCGCCGTGCTCGCGGGTATGCGCGCGGGCCTGCAGCCGGGCGTCGGCCATGTGCTGGCGCAGGTGCGCCGAGCGCTCGGCCAGGCCGGGCACCCGGTCGATGACGTCGATCACTAGATGGAAGCGGTCGATGTCGTTGAGCATGGCCATGTCGAACGGGGTGGTCGTGGTGCCCTCCTCCTTGTAGCCGCGCACGTGGATGTTCTCGTG
>NZ_JBFAAE010000123.1:0-7494 GCF_040639575.1 Streptosporangium sp. NPDC023825
ACGCATGCAATACCGGCCCGATCTCATCACCGGCTTCTTCAACGAGACCGGTCTACCCTTCGAGCTGGCCTAACCCTGAAGATTTAATCTCAGTAACGGAGAACACCACTTCTGGGTGACCAAATGGGTGACAACGACCCCGGACGGGGGCGTACGGCCGTGGACCGTAAGCCAGGTCAGGGCCGCTATCCGCCCTGGTCGCGCCCCGCTTGGATCGCCTTACAGGCGAGATGTCACTGGTTCGAACGCGAGCCGGCCACCGCAGCCTGACGTGCGGTGCCAGACCGAGACACCGTGAGAGAGGCAGCAATGGACCAAGGCACCCGCGGCGAGCTCATCAGTCGGCTGGCCGAGGCGGTCAGGTCCGTCACGACCGTGCACCCGCTGCGGGTCGCCATCGACGGGCCGCCCGCCGCCGGCAAGACCACGCTGGCCGACGAGCTCGCCGTCGTCCTGCGCGCGCGGGACCGCGACGTCATCCGCGCGACCATCGACGACTTCCTCTTCCCCCGTGCGCGGCGCTACCGACGCGGCCAGTACTCGGCCGAAGGCTGCTACTTCGACGCCCACGACCACACCGCGCTGTGCCGGGTCCTGCTCGATCCGCTGGGCCCAGGCGGAGACCGAAGGTTCCAACACGCGGTTCACGACAGAGACACCGAC
Organism: Streptosporangium sp. NPDC023825; assembly: GCF_040639575.1. Taxonomy (NCBI): domain Bacteria; kingdom Bacillati; phylum Actinomycetota; class Actinomycetes; order Streptosporangiales; family Streptosporangiaceae; genus Streptosporangium; species Streptosporangium sp. NPDC023825. The sequence goes on from NZ_JBFAAE010000123.1 coordinate 664, forward strand.
ACTCCATCGTCCCCGCCGGCCATGACCGCCCCCGCAGACGCCGTACTGCTCTTCGACGGCGTCTTCCTCCTGCGCCCAGAACTCATCGACCGGTGGGACCTGCGCATCTTCGTGTCCGTCCCATTCGAGCAGACGGTAGATCGCGCCCGGAACCGAGGCACAGCGCTGGCCGGATCCACGGGCGACACCGCCGAAATCGAACGGACCTGGCGCAACCGCTATATACCCTCCCAACAGCTCTACTTTGTCACGGCCCGCCCAGCCGACCACGCCGACATCATCGTGTACAACGATCAGCTCCAACGGCCGACCTGGGAAGTCCGACCACACTCATCGACTAAATGATCGAGCCGTGTGAGCGTGCGCCTGTGCCATTCCGCCGTCACCCTGCTCATCCGGCATGCAGGAATCTCACCCAGGTAGTGCCAGGTCTCGTACGACGGCCGTCGTGACGCAGGCGGGGCTCCTGTCGTGGAGAGACGCCCAGCGACGCCGGGAGGGAGGGGGTGCGGTGGCATCCGACGGCTGATGGCCACAGCGTGCCGGATGGGTGTCACGGGCGGCCGCTGCAGGTGAGGGAGGGGGGCGACGGCGTACCGCCGGCCAGGAAGCCGAAGGTGGTCGTGCCGGACGCCGGGATCGAGCCGTTGTAAGAGGCGTTCGTCACCGTTACAGCGGGGCCGTCGGCGGCCAGCGTGCCGTTCCATACCTGGCTGACCGTCTGGCCGTTGCCCGGCGTCCATCTGACGGTCCATCCGCTGACAGCCGAGCCGCCTGCCGTCACCGTGACCTCGCCCTGATATCCGCCCGGCCACGAGTTCGTGGTGCGGTAACTCGCGGTGCAGGTGCCCGTAGACGGGGAGGGCGACGGGGTGACCGAAGGTGAGGGCGACGGGGTGACCGAAGGCGAGGGGGAGGGCGACGGGTCGCCTGGCGGCACGTATGGACACTTGCTGCGGTACATCGAGATGCCGGTGGAGTCCATCAACGGACACAGGAACTGGGTGTACCGGGTGTCGTTGTCAACGAAGATCTTCAGCCACGGGATCAGCGTCCGCATCTCGGTCGTGTTCGCCCTCGTCGCGAACAGGTGGTCCACGCCGGTTATCTCCACCCAGGCGCTCTGTGCCGCGGCGGGAAGCGTGCTGTACAACCCGTTGAGGTAGGACGGCGTGACCACCGTGTCCCTCTGCCCGGAGATGAACATCGTGGGCACCCGGTTATCGGCCAGGCTCAGGTTCCCTGTGGGCGAGCCGGGCGCGAGCCCGACCGCGGCCTTCAGCGAGGGCCGCCGGAGCGCCGCGGTGAGGGCGCCGGCACCACCCGCGGAGTGGCCGACCACCGACAACCGGCTGGGGTCGACGCGGTCTCGTACCGAACTCCGCTGAGTGAGATAGTCCAGGGCGGCGAGCAGCTGGGTCGCTCGGGCGTCGGCGCCGTCGGTGCGGCTGTTGGTCTCGATTCCGATGACGACGAAACCGAAGGACGCGAGCCAGGGGCCCATCCAGGCCTCCTCGTCGGCGAACAGGGCGGAGTAGCCGGGCACGATCGCGACCGCGCCGAAAGTCCCCTGGCCGGTGTCCGTCGGATAATAGATCACCCCACCGCCGAGGCCGTTCCCGCGCGGCACGCTGATCTGCGCGGTGGCGAAGCTCCCCCTGGTGGCGGCCACACTGGCCAAGGTAGGGTCGGGACCTCGCTGATAGGGATTGTCGGCGGCCGATGCCGGCCGAGTCACGACGGTCACCGCGAGCAGCCCGAGGACGACGACCGCCGCGGCCATCGCACGCTTCACCCACCCGCCCTGCGGCCCGGGCTCTGATCGGACCCTCCAGCAGGCGGCACGAGGCGCCGGAGTCTCACTCACACGTCGTCGCACTGTGGTGTTCCTTCTCTTCGGGTGAGCCCCTCATCGGGATCAGCACGTGACGGTCATCGCCGAGTGGTCTTCGGTGCGGAGGCTCCGCACCGCACCGCTCGCCTCCTCGTCCCGGCACCGGAACGCGTACCACGAGGGCGTCGTGATCGGCGGCCCCTGCGTCACCAGCCCGCAGTGGAAACCGCTCCGGGGACTTAGTGTGGAAACATCTCCGAAACGTGTCAAGATCCGTGTAAAACTTTCGGGACTCGCTCTGTGCGTATACGCGTCCTGTGGTGTGTCGACGCGGGACGTCGACGATAAAAGCACCTGGAACTTTCATCGTGATCTTGGAGTCGGTCGGGTGCGAAACGCTGCCCGCCGAAGGCGCGCAACGGAATTCGTCTCGCCGTGGTCGGAATGGCGGCAGGTCGTCGTCGACGTGACCCATCCCGGTGATGAGCCCCTGGCCCAGACCGCCGGACCGGTCATCCGCACCGACCAGAGCTTCACCGTGTCCGCCTGGCTGCAATGGAACGATAAGGACGGCACGTACACCGTCCTCGACCAGAAGGACGGTGAGCAGGCGCCCTTCCGGCTCGGAAACGATGCCGAGCAGGGGCTGCTGTTCACCTTCACGAACGCCGACGACCCCGGCACCCAGGTTGAGGGAGTGTTGTCCGGTACCGAAGCCCCGGCGGCGGAGTGGTTCCACCTCACGGGCACCTACGACGCGGCGACGAGGGCAGCCACGTTACGCCTCAACGGCACCCCGATCGGTACCCCGTTGTTGCTGATCCGCCGGTCGCGCGATGTGCAGGAGCGACGTCGTAACCGTCAGGGCACGCCTCCGGCGGGGACTCGGCTCTGGGATGGTCATGGCGAACATGGGCACGGTCGTGGAGGAGCCGAGGTCAGCCTGATCTTCCCGTCTCCCGTATTCGGCGGGGCCCGGCACTCCGCGGGGACGAAGCAGACGGAATGATCGGGAATGCATCTGCAACTAACCCTGGTTCTCGACAAACACGCTGCCCAGGGACAAGTTATCGCTGAGATCAAGGTTCAGGTCTCGAATTCTGTCCGATCTTCCGGACTGGACATTGACCTTGTAGTAGCCGAAGGACCCCCCAGGCTCCGGAGGCTCGGCCTCAATAATATATTCATTGGCGTTGAGCCATGCGTGGCCCATTGCGTCGCTGGACTCCGACAACAGGCGGAGCTTGAGTTTCTTTATAAGTTTTCCCGTCATGGCGTCACGGGTAACCAGATAATCAACGTCGTTCTCGTCGGTGTGGATGGCCAGGAACAGGCGGCCGTCCGGGGAAAGTTCACCAGCGAATTCGCCTTCTGTCCATTCGCTGACAGTCGCACCGTCGCGATCGAGGATGGTCATCTTTCTGGTGGTGGTCCCCTCGTCTTCGATGCTGGGGCAGTCTTTTTGTACTGCGATTCGTAGGGGATTTTTGCCGATGCCAAGTACGGTGCAGACGCCGGGAAGTGTCCTGGTGTGACCCGTGGCGAACTCTGTGAGCAATAGACGGGGCCGGCTTCCCCCAAAAGTGATCGCGAAGAATTTGCCGTCTGGCGAGATTTCCAGGCTTCGAATGTCATTGAGCATCCGCGCATCAAGGCGCGGCGAAATGGCCTTCATCTGGGCTGTCGGCAGGTCCCAGCCCAGAAATTGTGAGTGCTTCTTGCTGAAATAGGCCAAGCGGTGGCCATCTCGAGAGATTTGGAGCGGCACGTCTCGGCGATGTTTGCTGTCTATCTCCACTTGGCTTGCCGCGTCATAGAGTTCGATATCGCTGACGCAAGTGTCATCGCTGACACTAACGCCAAGCCTGTGGCCGCCGCACCCGCCGCCATACGGAATTCCTATGTCTTGCCTTCCCTCATCTCTAACATAATTGACGCGTAGCCGCCATTCGGTGCACGCGACCAGTGGGGGCCTGGCGCTCTCGTCCTCGGAGCGAGAGGGCCATTGATGGCACTCGTTGTTTTCGGGGGTGAACGCATATTGCACAGGTGGATCGTAGGGTTTGGGTATCCATTCCCAGGCCACGGTCCGCGGCTTGGTGTCCCAGTTCAAATAGAGAAAGCCCACCCCGAGGATGCCGAGGAGAAGGAGAAGTCCGATCCATGCCGACGATCCTCGCTTTGAAGGGCTGTGTGCCTCGCGAGATGGTGAGTCGAACCCGGTGGTGCCGTCGGGATCCGATCCGTTCATATCGATAGTTGACCTCACGCTTCGGTGCCGCCCCGTTCGATCATGAGTGACACCATAAGTCAGGTTCATCACAGGTAAGTAACGTGCGGAGACCTCCCGTGCTGCGAACCAATGGAGAATCAAAAGACCGGTAGTGCCGATGGGCCAAGGAGACCAGTGGCCGATACGTGAAGCATTAGCGACGGCTGTCCATGCCACTGGTTGACACCACCGGGTGACCATAGCTGAGGTGACAGCAGCGCTGACAGCAATATCCCCCCGCGCCGGCACATCCGTGCCACCGGCACACACGCACCCGACCACGGTCTCGATGACCGAACAGGGTGATTGCTCCGCCCGAAAGAGGTCCTCCAGAATTACGGAGGTTGACATGGAGTAAGCGTCATTCCATTTGAGTGACGAACCCACCGCGTTCCGGAGACGTCCAGGACGTTTCCAGAGCTGGAGCCGAGAGGTCGAGCAGGTTCGGGACGTACCCGGTATCGAGGCGAGGTCCGGGGACGAGCACATCGCGATGAGCGTCTTACGTTTCGATCCGGAGCTGCCCGTAGCGCCGCACCTGGCCAAGCTCGTCGGCCATGACTCGCCGGTGATGCACCTGCGCCGCTACCAGGACGACGGCCTGTTCGACCGGTTCGGCTACCACGCCTTCGAGCTGTGGAGCAACGGCCGCGACGTCTGGGCGGACGACCCGCGGGAGAGCGTGAGCTCTGGGTGACGAATCAGATGGCAGTCACCCTGAGCAGAACTCCAGTTTTCCGGGGCTCTGCGCTTGTCGGGGTCCACGGATAGAATTCGAGTGGATCATGAGCTGCCTTGATCGACCCTGGTTGGAGTTGCCGTGGCTTCGAATGGGCGAACCCCAAGGAGTTCGATCGGCGCGCCGGGTTTTCCGTTGATCGGCTCACTGGTGGTCGTCGGACTGCTACTCCTGTACGGGGCAAGCTTCCCCAGCGGCAACCCTTTGTGGGTGTTTCCTGTTCTCCTGGCGTTCTTCGTACTGGGTGTGGTCTGGTTCGGGCGCCTCGTCGTGGAGGTTTTCAATTCGGAAGGTCGGCCTGGTGTCAAACGAAACCTGTTGCGCTGGGCAGCACCGGCGATCGTCGGAATTCTGGTGTTCGCGCTGGCTGCTCTGGGGCCTGGAAGATTCAGATTCTCCCTGTCCGAGGAGAGTTTCGAGAAGGTCGCACGGTCAGCGGTAGCGGGAAGCGCCGACTGGAGGATGGGTGCCACGACGCTCGGGCTGTTCGAGATCTCCTGGGCCGAACGGCACGAGGGTACGGTGCGCTTCGCACTGGCGGGCGGAGGAGACGGCATTTACACCCATGGCTTCATCTGGAGTCCGCGCGGGGAGCCTCCGTTGCCGGAAGCGAAGGAGTACCAACCCGAGGTCGAGCACTACTACGGGCCCTGGTATCTGTGGAGTGCGAACTTCTGAACCTTGAGTGACCGACTGAGTGACGACGACCCCGGACGGGGGCGGGCGACGGTGGACGGTCGCGGACCGTACGCCCAGGTCAGCGCCGGTATCTGTGTGGAGTGGATGCGCGGAGGGAATCTCAGGTGAATAAGCCGTATGGCTTTGAGGCCGAGCCGGAGGTCCGTGAGTGGCTCGACAACCTGAGTGACAGCGACTTCAAGCGCGTTGACGAGGTGGCCGGTCTACTGGCGGAAAAAGGGACTGAGCTTGGCGGTCCGTGGTCGGATCATCTGGAAGGACCAGTCTGGGAACTGCGGGTTCGGCTCCGTGATGTTGCAGCTCGGTGACGTACTGGTGTACTCCGGGTAGGACGATCGTGTTGCTCACGGTTTTCCGCAAGACCAAGCAGCACGATCAACGGCAGATCGACATGGCGGTCCGGGCACAGAAGATCTGTGAACGTGACCACCACGGGCCGGTGGCCGAGATCTATGAGAGGAAGGTGTGATGGCTGGTTATCACACCCGCTGGGTGCGACCTGAACCTCGGACCGAGGATCCCGAACGGATCATGATCCGTGAGGCGTTGGCTTTTGGTAAGGCGCTGTATGACCGGCGTGGTGCGCTTGGGCTGACCGTGACGGAGTTGGCTGAGCGTGCGGGCATGACCGTGGATGAGATCGAGTGCATCGAGGAAGGCGGGACGGCGCCGACGATCGCCTTGCTGCGGCGTCTGGCTGCGGCACTGAACGCTGACGTCCGTCTCACCTCCGGTCATGATCTGGGCTCGGTCTGGTTCGAGCCACACGCGGCCTGATCGACGGACACCGATGGCAGGACGCGCCAAAAAGCACGAGCTCCGGGTGACCAACTGGGTGACAACGACCCCGGACGGGGGCGGACGACGGTGAACGGTCGTGGACCGTACGCCCAGGTCAGCGCCGGTATCGCCCCCGCTCGGATCGCCTTGCAAGCGAGATGTCACCGGTTCGAACCCAGTGGTGCCCACCAGCCAAAACGCCCCGTAGCCGATCTTCGGAATGGGGCGTGAAGCGACTGAGGGTCGCGCAGATAGGCCCACGCTGCCCCGGCAGGACGTCTTCCGTCGCCCCGGCCGGCTGCCACGGACGCCGCGCCGTCGTCGCGGTCCGGGCTATGGCGGGGACGGTCTCCCCGGCGCGCCGGATCCGGTGGCCCGCAGGAAGCGGGCGCCCCACTCCTGGACATGCGCGGCGAACTCCGGCGGCCCCAGCACCTCGAACTCGGCGCCCACGTTGCCCAGCGCCTGGGTCGGCCAATCGAGGGAGGTCGAGGTCATGGTGAGCCG
>NZ_JBFAAE010000124.1:0-7265 GCF_040639575.1 Streptosporangium sp. NPDC023825
CTCTCGACTCGATCCCGCCGAACCCGCTAGGATTGCGACTGCCCCGTTTCCAGGGCAACCCCTCTAACTTACTCCAACATCCGGTCGTTGTCCAACCGGACTTCGGCGTGACGCATGCGCCCCGACGAAGGGAGGTGATCAGAAGGAGGTTCCCGAGGCTCTGGCGATCTCCGCCGACCCCCTCGGGCCTGTGAACTCTATGTACGCCGCCGAGCCCCGTCAAATCGAAGAGCGCGCCCCGCCATGACGTGTTTCTCACCCGCTGGGTAGAGATCCGTCATGACGGACCAAAGAGTGTTGCCCAGGGCGCTCGTCGTGCTCCTCTGCGCCGCGGGCGCCGTGGTCACCCTGGCGGGGATCAGAGAGATCGGGTCGATCGTCGGGCCGGTGTTGCTGGCCCTGGTTCTGGTCCTGGCGGTCTCCCCGGTGAGGACGTGGCTTCGCGAACGCGGGGCTCCCGGGTGGACGCTGGTGGCGGTCCCCCTCGCGATCGTGCTGCTGGTGCTCCTGGGCATGGTGGCGATCCTGACCGTGGCGGTCGCGCAGATGGCGGCCCTCGCGCCCACCTATGACGCGCAGTTCAACCAGCTCGTCGCGGAGGCGCAACAGCAGGCGGCCAGGCTCGGCATCGGCACCCAGCAGATGAACGAGGCGATCAACTCCTTCGACCCCGGCAAGATCTTCGCGCTCGCGCAGGGATTCGTCTCAGGGCTGCTGGGCGTTTTCTCCGGCCTGGTCCTCGTCATCGTCCTGCTCCTGGCCATGTGCCTGGACGCTCAGGCCTTCTCCAGGATCCTCGCCATGGGAGCGGCGCGCAGGCCCCTGCTCATCGAGGCACTCAGCAACTTCGGCCACAAGACCCGCCGTTATCTCCTGGTCTCGACGGGGTTCGGGCTGATCTGCTCCGCACTGGACGTGGCCGCGCTCTGGATCCTCGGCGTGCCGCTCCCCCTCCTCTGGGGAGTACTGGCACTGATCACGAACTACATCCCCAACGTCGGTTTCATCCTGGGACTGATCCCGCCCGCCCTGCTCGGTCTCCTGGAGGGCGGGCCGAAAACCATGATCTTCGTGATCGCCGCCTACATATTGATCAACTTCGTGGTGCAGTCACTGATCCAGCCGAAGTTCCTCGGTGACGCCGTCGGCCTGTCCACCACCGTGACCTTCCTCTCGCTCATCCTGTGGACGTTCCTGCTCGGCCCGCTGGGCGCGCTGCTGGCCATCCCGCTCAGCCTGCTGACCCGGGCGCTGCTGATCGACAGCGATCCCGACGGTGACTGGGCCGCCGCTCTCGTCTCCGGGGACGTCCCCGACGACGGGCGATCCGGCGCGGGGAAGAAGCCGGGCGGAGGGCAGGAGAAGACTCCTCCTTCGCCCGTACCCTGAGGTCATGTATCGCGAGTGGGCGCCGGACTCCCGCCTCGCCGGGCGGGTGGCCTGCGTGTGGAGCAACGAGGCCACCTCCGTCATGACGCAGCTGGTCGTGCCCGACGGCTGCGTGGATCTGATCTGGGGCCCGAAAGGGGCGCTTGTCGCGGGGCCCGACACGGGCCCGAAATCCGTCCGGATGACGCCGGGCAACCACTACACGGGGATCCGGTTCAGGCCCGGCGCGGTGGGCGAGCTGTTCGGCGTGCCGCTCGACAGCCTGCGCGACCTGCGGGTGCCGCTGTCCGACCTGGGGCCGTTCGCGGAGCTGTCCGAGCTGGAACCGCTCACCGCACAGGCCGGGCCGGAGCCCTCCGGCGGGCCGGCCGGGATCCGGCGGCCGGAGCCGTTCTCCGACGTCGTACAGCGGGCGCTGGCCGTACGGCTGCGCACGGCGCCCGGCCCCGACCCGGCCGCGCCCGCGATCGCCGAGGCGCTGCGGGCGGGCCGGAGCGTCAGGGAGGTGGCCTGGGACCTGGGGTTCGGCGAGCGACAGCTCCTGCGCCGGTCCCTGCGGTCCTTCGGGTACGGCCCGAAGGTGCTGCAGCGGGTGGTCAGGTTCCAGCGGGCACTGCGGCTGGCCAGGCGCGGCGTCACGGCGGCCGAGGCCGCCGCGGTCAGCGGGTACGCCGACCAGGCGCACATGGCGAACGAGGTACGGCGGCTGGCGGGAGTGCCCCTGGGCCGGTTGCTCGACCAGGGCGGCGACGGGACCACCTGACCGGACGCAGGTCAGGCGGTCTCCAGCGCCACCGCTCCGCCGCTCACCCGGCTGCGGCCGTCCGGGGAGGCGATCGAGACCTTCAGCGTGCTGGGCCGCCCCATGTCCACCCCCTGGATGACCGTGAACTCCGGGGAGCCGTTCCCGAGAACACGCAGGTAACCGCCGAAGGCCGCGGCGGCGGCCCCGGTGGCGGGGTCCTCCACGACGCCCCCGACCGGGAACGGGTTACGGGCGTGGAACCGCTCGTCGCTCTCCCGCCAGAACAGGTTCACCGTCGTCCAGCCTTCGCGGGTCATCAGCGCCTTCAGCCGCTCGTAGTCGTAGTCGAGGCCGGCCAGGCGTTCGCGCGAGGAGGCCGCGAGCACGAGATGCTCCACGCCGCCGAACGCGACGTGCGGAGGGAAGGCCGGGTCGAGCTCCTCGCGGGACCAGCCGAGGGCGGCGAGGGCCTCCTCCAGCGCGTCCTCCGCGACGGGCCGTGAGCGCGTGGGGACGCTGGTGAGCGTGGCCCGGAGCGCGTCGTCGGCGATCTCGGTGTCGACGACGATCTCGCCCGCGTTGGTGTCGAACGCCAGGCGCCCGGTCCCGAGGCGTTCGGCCAGCACCACCGAGGTGGCGATCGTGGCGTGCCCGCAGAACGCCACCTCCGCCGAGGGGGCGAAGTATCGGACCCGGAAGGCGCGTCGCTCGTCGTCGCGTGCGGTCACGAACGCCGTCTCGGAGTATCCGACCTCGGCGGCGACGGCCAGCATCTCCGCGTCGGAGAGCCCGGCCGCGTCGAGGACGATCCCGGCGGGGTTGCCCCCCTCGGGATCGTGGGTGAAGGCGGTGTAACGCAGGATTTCCACGGTGCTCGTCACAGAACCGGAATTTACCAGCCGCCCCGGGCCGCCCCGGTGCCCCGTCACGCGGCGGTGACGGGGCACCGGGGCGGGCGTACCCCCGGGAGCGGGCGACCCGGACGGACCCAGGACCGAGGGCGGACCACAGGGCCAAGGGGCTGAAGGGCCGAGGCGCTGAGGGGCCGAGAGGGGAACGACCGGCGCGTTCGGGCGGGCATCGGGATCCGGACGCCGCGAGACGTCAGGCGGACGCCGGAACAGGTGCCGAGGGGGGTGGCCCCTCGGGAGAGGCGACGGGCGCGCGGGGGACACGGCGTCCCCACGGCATGGCGAGCGCCAGGATCGGCAGCAGCACGATGGAGGACTGCGACCAGACGACGTGGAGACTTCGCCAGGTGGCGGAGTCGAACTGCGTCATGTAGAGGTAGCCGTAGCCCGCCCAGAGGGAGACGCCGATGATCGCCGGCCACGCGAAGCGGGTGGGACGGGCGATCAGGAACGGCATGAACCACAGGAGGTACTGCGCGCCGAGCCTGGGGGTGACGACCATGAAGGCGAGCAGCAGCGCCGTGGTGAGGTCGATCGGGTCGGCGCGGCGCCACACGAAGGCCACCGCCAGCATGGTGACGTAGATCAGGCGGGTGCCGAACGTCGCGAAATCCTGGTCCAGGTCGTTGACGCCGTGCATGCCGACGGCGGTCCAGCCCCACTGGCCGACGATCGGCCGGACGTCCTGGATCACCCGGATGACCTCGGGGATCTGGCTCAGCGAGGTGCCGGCGAAGATCGGCAGGGTGACCAGGAAGAAGACCGGCGCGATGCCCGTGGCCACGAACGCCACGACGCGGGCGCGGAAGGTGGGCAGCAGCAGGAGCATGCCGGGGATGAGCCAGATCGGCCAGCTCTTGGCGCACAGCGCCAGTCCCATCAGCAGTCCCGCGAACAGGGCGCGGCGCAGGGACTGCCGGTCGCCCTGGCGCGGGGTGAGCGCCCTACGGATCACTCCCTCGGGGCCGAAGGCGTGTCGTACGGCGCCGGCGAGACCGTGCAGCGCGACGCTCTGCCGTGCCAGCGCGAGCGGGTTGGTGGTCATGCCCGGCCGGTCGGGGTCGCCGGGGCCCCGGGCCACGACGAAGGCGGCGACGCCGAAGACCAGGGCGACCGGCTCGACCTGGCCGTGGACGGAGGCGACGAGGATGGCGAGCGGGTTGCAGGCGTACTGGAAGGCGCGCAGCGACGCCTTGGGTCCTCCGGCGAGCTTGCCGACCAGCGGGATCAGCACGATGTCGGCGACCACGGTGACCAGGCGACCGCCGATCTCCCAGGGGATGCCCAGCCAGAGCAGGAGGCCGTAGACGTAGGGGATGGTCGGCAGGAAGTGCCAGCCTCCCGAGCTGCCCAGAACGGGGTCCTCTCGGTTCAGGACCGCCTCGCCGGCGGGCTTGAAGCTGTTGACGAAGTCGACCGGTTGCCAGGTGTCCACCGCCGAGGTGGCCATGATGAGCACCCGGAAGGCTATTCCGACCCCCAGGACGACCAGCAGCGAGGGTCTCCAGCCCTTCCACTGCGCGACCAGGGCGAGCACGACACCGAGAACGAGGACGAACCCCGTGAGAATTGCGTAGTCCATGACGGCCCCTAGCCTGCCGGACCTGGCGACCAACCAGCCACCCGGATCTCCAAACCGAGACCACTCTGCCAGTTTTCCCGGCCTCCGGAATCCGGGCCGTCACGACGGGCGACCGCCTCCGGGCACGGGTGCGCACGCCCTCGGAGACGGAAGGGGGAACCTCGCCGCCGGAAGTCCGTCTCCCCCGGCGGCGAGGGGCTTTCAGCCCAGGCCGTCGAGATAGGCCCGGTGGCTGCGGGAGAACTCGAAGGCGTTGTACCTGTCCCAGTTGATCGACCAGGTCATCAGGCCGCGGAGGTTCGGGTAGACCCCTCTCGGCCGGTACGACCCGCAGTTGGTCCCCTTGGCCAGGCAGTCGAAGGCCTTCTGGACCTCGGCGACCGTGGTGAAACCGTTACCCGCGAACGGGGCGGCGGGCAGGCCGATGGCGACCTGGTCCTGGCGCAGGGCGGGGAAGACGTTGTTCGGGTTGCCCGCGACGGGGAAGCCGGCGAGCAGCATGTCGGTCATGGCGACGTGGAAGTCGTGGCCGCCCATGGTGTGGTACTGGTCGTCCAGCCCCATGATCGGTCCGGAGTTGTAGTCCTGGACGTGCAGCAGGGTCAGGTCGTCGCGCATCGCGTGGATGACGGGGAGGTAGGAGGCGGCCCGCCGGTCGGCGGAGCCGTTGGGGCCCGGGCCGTAGAACTGGTAGCCCAGTTGGACGAAGAACGTCTCGGGGGCCATGGTCAGCACGAACCTGGCGCCGTACCTGGCCTTGAGGGTCTTGAGCGCGGAGATCAGGTTGACGATGACCGGGGTGGTGGGGGCGGACAGGTTGGTGTCGCCGTTGTCGAGATAGAGGGAGTGGCCCTCGAAGTCGATGTCCAGCCCGTCGAGGCCGTACTTGTCGATGATGGCGCCCACCGACTGGACGAACTTGTCGCGCGCGGCCGTGGTGCTCAGCTGGACCTGGCCGTTCTGGCCGCCGATCGAGATCAGCACCTTCTTGCCGAGTGCCTGCTTGGCCCGGATCCCGGCGATGAACTCGGCCTCGGACTCGACGTTGGGGCACTCGGCGACCGGGCACCGGGTGAAGCGGATGTCCCCGGAGGTCACCGAGGTGGGCTCGCCGAAGGACAGGTTGATGACGTTCCACTCGTTGGGCACGTCCGCCATCCGGGTGTAGCCGGAGCCGTTGGCGAACGAGGCGTGCAGGTAGCCGACCAGCACCCGCTTGGGCAGGTCGCCGGGGGGCGTGCCGGTGACGGTCGCGGAGACCGCGCCGGATTTCGCCGACTCGCCGGCGGAGTTGGAGGCGCTCACCTGGTAGCTGTGCGTCCCCGCGCCCGGGGTGTCGGTGTAGGAGGTCGCGGTGGGGGTGGCGACCCTCGTCCCGTTGCGGTAGACGTTGTAGCCGGTCGCGCCCGAGGAGGCGTTCCACCTCAGCGAGACGCTCGTGCCGCTGGCGGTGGCGGCCAGCCCCGACGGTACGGACGGGGGCGGTGGCTGGTCGTTGCCGACCGTCACGGAGACCGCGCCGGACCTCGCCGACTCGCCCGAGGCGTTCGTCGCGCTCACCTGGTACGAGTGGTTGCCCGCGCCGGGGGTCTCGGAGAAGGTGGTCCCGGTGGCGGTGCCGACCCTGGTGCCGTTGCGGTAGACGTTGTAGCCGGTGGCGCCCGAAGAGGCGGTCCAGCTCAGCGAGGCGGTGGTGGCGTTGCCGGTGCCGGTGAGCCCGGTGGGCGTCGCGGGAGGCTGCCCCTGTCCCGGCGCTCCGTCGAGGACGACGTCGTCGGCCTGGTAGACGCCCTGGCCGTACCAGCCGTTGACGTGGATCGTCACCGAGGTGGTCGAGGCGCCGGTGGTGAACGAGGTCGACAGCTGGGCGTAGGACGACGGCGAGGACGTCCACGTGCTGGGGTCGGTCCCGCCGGTTCCGGTCGCGCCGAGGAAGACGTAGCCGCCCCTGACCCAGGCCGACAGGGTGTAGGCCGAGGACGGCCTGACGCTGACCGTCTGCCGGCAGCGGGCGGTGTCGTTCCCCGCCGGTGTCGCCTGCAGGGCCCTGGTCCCGCCGTGCACGGGTGAGGAGACGGTCGTGGCCCCCGAGGAGGCGGAGCAGGTCCACCCGCTCAGCCCGTTCTCGAAGCCCGGGTTCGTCGCGATGTTGGCCGCGTGGGCCGGTGTCGCGGCCAGCGTCGTCCCGCCGAGCGCCAGTACGGCGGCCACGGCGAGTTTCCTGAGGTACATCCGATTTACCCCGCAAAGATCTTTAAGAGGGTGTCGTGGGGGTACGGCCCGCACCCCGGGCGGGGTGCGGGCCGTACGGGTCGTGCCGGCCGTACGGATCGTGCAGGTCGTGCGGGTCGCGTGCTTCAGAAGCCGGCGGTGACGCGGGTGAAGTCCCAGTCGTTCTGGGCGATCCCGCTGCAGTGGGCGGCCACGCCGCCGCCCGGGCAGGGACGGTCGCGGTTGACCGCCCAGTAGGCCAGGCGGGTCAGGCCCTTGGACCTGGCCCAGTCGCGGATCTGCGTCCAGGCCGCCAGCGTGGTCAGTTCCTGCTGGTCGGACAGGCCGTTCATGCCGGAGATGCCCATCCGGGCGTACGCCTGCGCGTCGGTCCAGCCGTTGGCGGCCTTGAGCGCGTTCTTCAGGC
>NZ_JBFAAE010000125.1:0-7155 GCF_040639575.1 Streptosporangium sp. NPDC023825
ACCGACCTGGGAGCCACGGTCACGATCGCGGCCTGCGACGTCGGCGACCGCGAGGACCTGGCCCGCCTGCTCGCCTCGATACCGGCAGACCACCCCCTGGCCGGCATCGTGCACACCGCCGGAGTACTGGACGACGGCATCGTGGCCTCCCTCACCCCCGAACGCCTCGACGCCGTCCTGCGGCCCAAGGCCGACGCCGCCCGCCACCTGCACGAACTCACCCAACACCTGAACCTGCCCACCTTCGTGTTGTTCTCCTCCCTGGCCGGGGTGCTGGGCAGCGCGGGCCAGGCCGGCTACGGCGCCGCCAACGCCTACCTCGACGCCCTGGCCCACCACCGCCGAGCCCAAGGCCTGGCCGCCACCTCACTGGCCTGGGGACTGTGGGCCTCCGGCGGCATGGCAGGCGACCTGGGCGAGGCCGACCTGCGACGGATGGAACGAGCGGGCGTCAAACCCCTGTCCGTCCCCGACGGGCTCGCACTGCTCGACGCCGCCCTGCGCACCGACCACCCCACCCTCGTCCCCGCACGATTCACCAAGGCCAGGACCCGCCCGCAGTCCCGCCGTACCCACTCCGCGCAGCCCCTGTCGGAACGCCTGGCCACGATGGACCCGGAGCAGTTGCACGCCACCCTGGCCGATCTCGTCGCGGACCGGGTGGCGGCGGTCCTCGGGTTCGCCGACGGGTCGGCGATCGAACCGCGGCGCCAGTTCCAGGAGCTCGGCTTCGACTCCCTCACCGCGGTCGAGCTGCGCAACCAGCTCGCCGCGGTCACCGGCCTGCGGCTGCCGGCCACGCTCATCTTCGACTACCCGAACCCCGGCGCGCTGACCCAGTTCGTCCTGGAGCAGCTCTTCCCGGCCGTGGCCGCCGCCGAGGCGACCCCGACGCACAGCGACGCCGAGGTGCGCCGGTTCCTGACGACCATCCCCATCTCACGGCTGCGAGAGGCCGGACTGCTGGACAGCCTGTTCCGCCTGGCCCGCCTCGACGACCGCGACGCGAACGACCCGACCGAGGCCGAGGCGATCGACAGCATGGACGCCGACCTCCTGATTCAACTCGCCCTCGAAGGCGGGGGTTCCTAGTCAAGGAAGTGATCATGAATCTGGTAACCACCTGGACGACGCTCAAAGAATCCGACTCGGCAGATCTCGTCCTCTGCATCGACTTCACGGGGACCGGCCGCGCCGAGGCCGGCTTCTCCGACCTGGTCGCCCGGATGGACCTCGACGCGACCTTCTGGCACGTCGTTCCACCGGGGGTGGCGCCCGGCTCGGGCGTCGACGGGCCGGACTACCTCGGCTCGTGGCTCGCGTCGATCATGGCGAGTGGCCGGACCGTCAGCGCGGTCATGGGCTACTGCGTGGGCGCCGTCTACGCGGGGGAGCTCGTCGCCCGGCTCGCCGAGGTGCAGGAGCGGGCGCCCGCGCTCGTCATCTTCGATCCGGAGCCCATCACCCTGGAGAACATCTACTTCCAGTTCGGCAAGGTCTTCGACATCCTCTCCTCGATCCTCACCCCGGAGGACGTCACCGTGACCCGGGAGACCATGGACCGGCTGTTCCAGCAGGAAGGGATCACGATCGAGCGCTACGCCACGCAGCTCTACGACGTCTTCAGCCAGATCGCCCACAACGCCTTCGAGAGGGTGGGGCTCGACGGGGAGTACGCCGAGGAGATGCTCGGCACGTTCAGCGCCTTCCTGTCCTACATGAGCCTGGCCGACCGGTTCGACCCCTGGGGCAACTGGCTGCGGGCCATCGCGGTGAGCTCGTCCACCTCGCACAACGGGCTGAACAGGCTGCGTGACACCGCCGGCCCGCTGGTGGCCGAGGAACTCAGGTTCGAGGAGAGCCACGCGGAGCTTTTCAGATCCGACGAGGTCGCCCGGGCCGTTACCAAGGTACTGGAGAGATGACCATGAAGCAGATGCTGGGTGAGCGGGCCACGCGCAAGGAGCAGGCGCTGTGGATGCTCGAAGAGCTCGTCCCCGGGACCGGGGTGAACAACCTGAGCGTGGCCTTCAGCGTGGCGGGGAGGCTGCGACGCCCGCTCGTCCTGGAGGCGGTCAACCGCCTGCTGTACCGCCACGAGATCCTGCGAACGGTCTTCCGCGTCGAGGCCGAGGGAATGACGCGGCAGGTCCTGCCGGTCGAGGAGATCGACCTGCGGATCGAGGAGGGCGGTGACGGAGCCTCACGGCAGTGGCTGACGGGGTTCCTCGCCCGGCCGTTCCAGCCCGAGGGCGAGCCGCTGGTGCGGGCCGCGGTCATCCAGGAGGCGGAGGGCGAGCTCTACTGCCTGGCGATCCACCACGCGGTCTTCGACGGGCTGTCCGCGGCGTTGCTGCTGAACGAGCTCGTCGCGCTCTACAACACCCTGGCCACGGGAGGCGTGCCCGAGGCCGCGATCGTCCCGGCCTGGGAGGAGCCGGCCGCCGATCCGCGCAGCGCGGACTTCTGGCGCGACAAGCTGGCCGGGTTCAGCGCCGCCGAGCTGGACCTGTGGTGCGAGAAGCCGGAGGCCTCCGAGACCACGCTCGCGGGCGACGTGCTCACCTGGGAGCTCTCTCCCGCCGCCCGCAAGGCGGCCCGGCAGATGCAGCGCGAGCTGCGCGCGCCGGAGTCCGTCATCCTCATGGCGGCGTACGGCGTGCTGCTGGCCGCCCACGGCGCGGGCCCCGATCTCACCATCGGCTCGCCCGTCAGCGTCCGCTCACCCGAGGCCGGCCTGGCCATCGGCTACCACATCAACGTCCTCACCCTGCGCACCCGGATCGACTGGACGCAGAGTTTCCGCACCTACGCGCGCCTGACCCGCCGCACGTTCATGGAGGCCATGGCGCACGCCGACTACCCCGTCGACGACATGATGGAGCTCGTCTCGCGCGACGGCTGGCGCAACAACCTCTTCCGCCACACCTTCAACTACATCCCGGCCGACATCGGCGCCGAGTTCGTCCTGGACGGCATGCGGGCCGAGCAGGTGGTCGTCGAGAACGGCTACAGCAAGTTCGACCTGGAGTTCTTCGTCACCTCCACCCCGGAGGCGATCAGGATCAGGACCGCGTTCTGCGTGGACGTGCTCGACAGGGCCGACGTGGAGCTGCTGCTGGCCCGCTTCGACGAGATGCTCGTCACGCTCGCGGAACAGCCCGACAGGCCGCTCGGCGAGGCACCCGTCTGGTGCTACCAGGACCGGGCGGCCATCGAGATGGCCAACGCCACGGAACGCACCGTGACGCCCGCGACCGTGCTGGAGATGATCGCCGGGCGGGTGTCGAGCGCGCCCGCCGAGGACACCGCGGCGGTCCTCGACGGCGACCGCCACATCGGCATCCGCCGGCTGTGGGCCGCCGCGGAGGCCACCCGCGACCGGCTGGTGGAGGCCGGGGTCGGCGCGGGCGACGTCGTCGCGCTGCTGGCGCGGCGCGGTCCCGAGCTGGCCGCCGCGGCGATCGGCGTGTGGCTCGCCGGTGCGGCCTACCTGCCGCTCGAACCCGACCACCCCGAGCAGCGCCTCGACTACCAGCTCGGGGACTCCGGCGCCGCGGTGGTCCTCGCCGGAGAGGGGATCCTCGTGCCCGGCGACCGTACCGTCCTGCCCCTCGTGGCGGTCGAGTCGGTGAGGCCGGTGACCGGGAAGGTGCTGCCGTCCAGCCCCGTCGGGCCGGGAGACCGCGCCTACCTGATCTACACCAGCGGTTCCACCGGGCTGCCCAAGGGGACGCTGATCGACCATCGCGCCCTCGCCAACCTGATCGCGCACTTCGCGCACCAGCTGGCGGTGGACGCCGACGACACCGTGCTGTGGCTGACCACGTTCAGCTTCGACATCTCCGCCCTGGAGCTGTTCCTGCCCCTGACGTCGGGCGCGCGGCTCGCCGTCGCGCCCGACGACGCCCGCACGCAGGGCGAGCCGCTCGCCGAGGCGCTGCTCCGCCACGACATCTCCATCGTCCAGGCCACGCCGACCACCTGGCGGCTGGTCATCGACCAGGTCGCCGGGCTGCTGGCCGGCCGCCGCGTGCTGTGCGGCGGCGAGCCGATGCCCGCCGTACTGGCCAGGCAGCTCACCGTGACCGGGTGCGAGCTCTACAACGTGTACGGCCCGACCGAGACCACCATCTGGTCCACCGCGGGCCGGATCGATCCCGCCGGCGACCGCGTCGACGTGGGCGTGCCGATCGCGAACACGAAGGTGTACGTGGCCGACCCGCACGGCCGGCCGCTGCCGATCGGAACCCGCGGCGAGCTGTGCATCGCGGGCGACGGGCTGGCCATCGGCTACCACGACCGCCCCGAGCTGACCTCGGAGCGGTTCGGCACGCACGCCTGGTACGGACGTTTCTACCGCACCGGCGACCTGGCCCAGTGGACCGGGGACGGCAAGCTGGAGATTCTCGGCAGGCTCGACCGCCAGATCAAGCTGCGCGGAAACAGGATCGAGCTCGCCGAGGTCGAGGGCGTGCTGCTGACCCACCCGGAGGTCCGGGCGGCGGCGGTCGTGGTCGTCGGCGATCCCAGCGCCGACGCGGTCCTGTGGGCGTTCGTGACGGCTCCGGGGAATCCCAAGGTGACCTCGGAGCTGTGGGAGCACGCCAGCGCGTCGCTTCCCTACTCGGCGACGCCGCAGGAGTACGTCGTCCTGGACTCCTTCCCGATGACCGGCAACGACAAGGTGGACTATCCGGCGCTGCGCCGGCTCGCCACCGAGCTGCGCAGCGTCGCGTCCGGCCCGGAGGAGGCCGACCTCGTGGAGAGCAGCGGCGACGAGCTGACCGACTCGCTGGTCCTGCTGTGGAAGGCGATGCTGAACCGCGCCGACCTGGGCCCGGACAGCAACTTCTTCGCCCTGGGCGGGCACTCGCTGCTGGCCGTCAAGCTCCTCCAGGAGGTCAAGCGGGCGACCCAGATCCGGCTCAAGCTCAAGGACATCTTCGAGGAGCCGACGCCCGCGGGTCTGGCCCGCAGGCTGCACGCGACCACCGCCGGCTGAACCCGCCAAACACGACA
Organism: Streptosporangium sp. NPDC023825; assembly: GCF_040639575.1. NCBI lineage: Bacteria > Bacillati > Actinomycetota > Actinomycetes > Streptosporangiales > Streptosporangiaceae > Streptosporangium > Streptosporangium sp. NPDC023825. The sequence continues at coordinate 5,023 of NZ_JBFAAE010000125.1, forward strand.
CGAAGATTGGGCTCTCGTTGTGATGGAAGAAACCGCGGTCGCGGCGTTGACGATGGAGTCGATGCGCGCGGACATCGCAGACCAGCTGGGCATCGCCCCCTCCGAGGTCGGCGACGACGCCGACCTGGTCGGCCTGGGCCTGGACTCGCTCCGGGCCATGCGGCTGGCCGGGCGCTGGCGGCGCGCGGGAGCCCGTATCGTCTTCGCCGAGCTGGCGGAGGAGCTCACGCTCACCGCCTGGTGGTCGCTGGTCGGCTCGCGGCTGTCGCCCGCCGTCCCGGCCGAACGTGGGGTGAGCGTGGACGAGACGGCCGCGTTCCCGCTCACCCCCGTACAGCTGGCCTACTGGATCGGCCGCGCGGACGGCCAGGTCATCGGGGGCGTCGGCTGCCACGCCTACCTTGAGTTCGACGGTTTCGGCGTCGACCCGGCGAGGCTGGAACGGGCCGTGCGCGCCCTGATCGGCCGGCACGGGATGCTGCGCGCGATCTTCCACGACGACGGTACCCAGCAGATCATGGACACCAGCCCGTGGCCGGGCCTGACCGTGAACGACCTGTCGGAGCTCGGCGAGGACGCCGCCGAGCAGCTGCGGGACCGGCTGTCGCACCGCCGGTTCGACGCCTCCCGCGGCGAGGTCTTCGACGTCCAGCTGTCGCTGCTGCCCGGTGCCCGCTCCAGGGTCCACTTCGAGGTGGACTTCCTGGTCGCCGACGTACTCGGCCTCCAGATCCTGATGAAGGACCTCGCGCGCCTCTACCTGGACCCCGACCACCCGCCCGCGCCGCTGGCCTGCTCGTTTCCCCGGTATCTCGCGGCGCGCGACGCGGAACGCTCCCGGGAGCACGCCAGGGACCGGGAGTACTGGCTCGGCCGCCTGCCCGACCTGCCCGGCGCGCCGCAACTGCCGCTCGCGCTCGACCCGGGCCGGATCACCCGGCCCCGGTTCGTCCGGCGCGAGAGGTGGCTCTCCCTCGCCGCGTGGCGGCGGGTCCAGGCACAGGCCCGCGCGCACGGGCTCACCCCGGCCATGGTGCTCGCCGCCGCCTACTGCGAGGTCCTCGCCGCCTGGAGCGGCGAGCCGCGTTTCCTCGTCAACGTGCCGCTGTTCGACCGCGACGAGACCGTCCACCCCGACGTGGCCGGCATGGTGGCCGATTTCACCAACCTGATCCTGCTGGCCGCCGACCTGTCCGAGGCGCTGCCGTTCGCGGAGCGCGCCAGGACCCTGCAGGCCAGGTTCCGCGCCGACGCCCGGCACACCGGCTACTCCGGCGTCGAGGTGCTCCGTGACCTCGCCCGCGACGGGGAGCACACCGGAGCGCCGGTCGTCTTCGCCTGCAACCTGGGCACCGAGCTGATCGTCCCCGAGGTCCGCGAGGCGTTCGGCGATCCGGGGTGGATGATCACCCAGACGCCGCAGGTCTGGCTCGACAACCAGATCAACGAGTACGAGCACGGGCTCCATCTGGCGTGGGACGCGGTGGAGGAGCTGTTCGCGCCGGGCGTGCTGGACGCGATGTTCGACGCGTACGGCCGGATGCTGGAGTGGCTGTCGGAGGGCGACTGGTCGGCCCCGGCCCCCGTCGGCCTGCCGATGGAGCAGGAGTTCGTCCGCGAGCAGGTCAACGACACGTCCGGGCCGCTGCCCGAGAGCCTGCTGCACGCGGGCTTCTTCTCCTGGGCCGGGCACGAGCCCGAGCGCACCGCGCTGATCTCCGACGGGAACCGCGTGACCTATGCGGAGCTGGCGGATCGGGCGTTGGGGGTCGCGGGGTTGTTACGCGGCTGGGGTGTGGTGCCGGGTGACGCGGTGGGGGTGGTGGTTCCCAAGGGTGTGGATCAGGTGGTCGCGGTGCTGGGGGTGCTGGCCGCGGGGGGTGTGTACGTGCCGGTGGGAGTGGACCAGCCGTTTGCCCGCCGGGAGTCGATCCTGTCCCGCGCCGGGGTGGTGCGGGTGCTGACCGAGGAGTCGGTGGCCGAAGCGCTCTTGAGTGAGCGGTTGGCGGGTCCGGTGGGGGTGTCGCCGGACGCGGTGGCGTATGTGATCTTCACGTCGGGGTCGACGGGGGTGCCCAAGGGTGTGGAGGTCTCGCATCGGGCGGCGTTGAACACGGTGGTGGACGTCAACGA
>NZ_JBFAAE010000126.1:0-7081 GCF_040639575.1 Streptosporangium sp. NPDC023825
CTACGTCGCGCGCGAAATCTACCGCCATATCCAGCCCGCCACAGCCGCATCAACTCCACCTGCACCGCTTGACGCAACATAGGGGCATCCTCAACGTCGGCACCTCGGCCATCCTGTCGGCCCCGTTCATCGCCGAACTCAAGGACGAGGCGTGGTTCACCCGCCTGGAGAACCGGTGCGCGGCCAAGGGGATCGACGTCGCGGCGATCTGGGTCCGCTGCGATCCCGAGTCGATGCGCGAGTACATCGAGTTCCGCGGCGCCGCCCGGGATGCCTGGAAGCTGGAGAACTGGGAGCAGTACGCCGCGAGCCTGAACGTCGAGACCAGCCCGCCCACCGCACACGTCACCATCGACAACCGACTCGGCGCGGCCATCAGCCTCGCCGACCAGACCCGCGAAGCCCTCAAACGGATCCTGACGTGAACCCGCAGGGAATCGTCATCTACGGCCCACCCGCCAGCGGCAAGGACACCATCACCGCCGCCCTCATTCGCCTGGATCCACGGTTCACGTTGCTGCCCAAGCTCAAGGTCGGCACCGGCCGCGCCGAGGGGTATGAGTTCGTCAGCGCCGAGCACCTGGACACGCTCCGCGAGGCGGGCCGGCTGGTCGCCGAGACCCACCGCTACGGCAACGTCTACGCCATTGACCGCCAGACGATCGAAGACCGGCAAGCGGCCGGCTGCGTCCCCGTCGTCCACATGGGCAACACCCGCGATCTGCGGCAACTCGTCGGCACGGTCCCCGACGGGTGGTTCCGTGTGCTGTTGTGGGTGCCGCGTGAGGTCACCGAGCAGCGATCCCGGGCGCGCGGGGACGTCGACACCCCCAAGCGCCTTGCCGCATGGGACGAGACGCTCACCGACCTGGAGACCAACACCGACGCTGGGTTCTTTCATCTGCGCATCCACACCGATCGTCTCGGAGTCGACGCGGCGGCGCACGAGATCATGAGTGCCTACGATCGTCTGCGTGACGCTGGATGCTCTCAGCCGGAGGGATGCCGTCGTTGAGTCGGGCCGCTACCTCGTCGGGGATCAGGTCGAGCCGCCACCAGGTGCCGCAGTCACGACAGCGTGCCCCGTCGGGGAGCGGAAGCTCATTGGTCCACTCGACACGAACGTGCCCGCACCCGTCGGCCCTGTGACTCTGCGCGCAGCGCTCGGCCGTGACGGACGACTCGTCCGCGGTCACGATCAGCGGAGCCTCTCCCTGACCGCACCCGCAGTACGGGCACACCGGCAACGGCGTCCCTGCCTGTAGGTACTCCGCGATGTGCCGTTGCCCCTCGACGAGGCGGATCAGCTCGTCCAGGCCGTGCGCGACGAGGTAGCGGGTGAGGCCGGCGAGCACCTCGTGTCGCTCCAACGGTCGTTCAAGCGTGCGGCGCGCGTAGAGGACTCCCGAGGAGCCGGTTTCCACGCACCACCCATCGAACACCGGCCCATACGTCACCGGAGCCGGCGCAGGAGCCGAGAGCAGCCGATCGGGCATGGGTCCCCTTCCTACCTTTGACGTCATCGGGCCCGCCCGGTGAGGATCGCCGTCCACAGGCGCTCACCTTCGGCGGTGCGCATCCACTCGCTCTCCCGCAGAGTGACCTTCTTGCCCTCGCCCTGGCGCCGCCGGATGAGCACCATCCCGCCAGCGGTGCAGAACTCATAGGTGAGCGGCTCGCACTCACAGGTGTGCTCGCGTACCCGGATCCGATCGAAGCGCGGCATCCTGCCACGCCAGCTCACCACCTCATGACCATCGTGCAGCGGAGCCACGTGGATGCCGTGGTAGTACGCCGCCAGGTGGCCCAAGGTGCTCACGACTCGCTCTCTTCTCCGTGTCGTCCGGCGAAGGCCCTTGTTCGGCGGGCATCGGTGAGTGGAGCCCGGGACCGTGTCCCTCGGAGCCCTCCTGCACCGAGGGACGGACCGGTATGAGGAAGCGGTCGTCCCGAGCCGGTAGGCCCACCACTCACCGATGCCCACGGCTGCATCATAGGCAGGCAATACCGTGGTACACCATAGAACACAGCAGTATGTTCCGCTGGAGTGCCCTCCACTACGGGTTCCTACCGTGTACTCATGACCGAGTTGCGGGACGATCTGCCCAGGTGGCGCCAGGTGCGAGACATCATCGTCCAGCGCATCGAAGCCGGCCAGTACAAGGCAGGCCAGCGAATCCCCTCGGTCGTCGATCTCACCCAAGAGTTCGGCATCGCCACCCAGACAGCCCAGAAGGTCATGAACGCCTTGCGCAAGGGCCGATGGATCCGCACCGAACGCGGCATGGGCAGCTTCGTCACCACCGCCGAGGAGCGCACCACGGAACCTGGCGAGACATCCGAGTAGCCGCTACGGCACCAAGATCATCGGAGCCTGCTCACTCCGGATGAGAACTTTCTCTACGTCTTTAAAGGCGGTCCGCTCCGCGGCCCGCCGCGCGTCGGGCGGACGCCGGCCGCGCTGCGGCTCTTCGGCCGGTCGCGGCCGCGCCGCCCACGCGCTGATGTCCACCAGGCAGACCACCTCAGCCAGGAAAGTCTTCCGGCGGTCGAGGCGATCCCTCCGTAAGGCTGCCGCACCGCTTCCGTTCCTCGGGCCTTGGCGGCCCTGCGGTACGGATCGGCTTGCCACCGGATGACGGGGTTCTCGCCTCACGCGATGGGTCGCGGATCCAGCTCAATCATCGCTACAGCAGCGAGTTCACTGCCTCCCAGTGCCTATAGTTCTCATCAATCGAAGGATCGTGAAGTACGCCAAGGATGTAGCAGAAAAGCGGACCATACTTGCCGCCGGGGAGCGGTGTTCAACGGATGGCGGCAAAGCGGCAATGTGCGAAAAGTGATCTCTCTCCTCAAGAGGGTGAACGGGTCGTCGGCCACGAGCAGCACCACGACGCCGAAAAACCCGGAAACCATGAGGGCGACGCTGGCGGACGAGGGAGAGGGAGAGAGGTAGAGACAGAGACGGGGCGGAAGGTGCAGGAAGGACCTTGGGGCGCTGCCCCAAACCCCGGGGCCTCCGACTCCGAGAGGGAGGCCGCGAGCTGGCGCCGTAGCTGGCTGGGCCGGAAGCCTGATCACTCGCCCGCCATCGACCCAGGCAGAGCCCAGCAGCCCGGCTCCTCCAGGTCAAGCCCAGCCGTGCGGGCAGGACAATCAGCGCGCGAGGAAGGTCACCGGGAGCAGGTACACGCGAGGCAGGGCTTGACCCTCCATCCCCGGCCCGCTGTCACTTCGCGATGGGTCGACGGCAGACGAGAGATCAGGACGGGAACACCTGCGGGCAGGTGCCCCCGGATCCTGAGCTTCCTCTATCCCCGCATGAATATTGCCGACAAGCACTCTTATCGGCTCACCTTTTGCTGCTGGCGGCACCACTTTCGATAAGCTGCAATTTTGGGCGGACCGGGGAGGTTGTTTCCCTTCCTCCCTCAAGCGCGATAGGCGCGAGGCCAAAGATATGCTTATTCAATTCATCGAGATTCAGATGTACCGCTTCGGCCACCTGTGAAGCGCTAATTCCCTTTTCGCGAAGGGTGGCGAATACCTTTGTCAGGAGATGAGAGGTTTCTCGCGGAATCCCGTCCGGCTCCGATCGACGATATCCCATCTGCGACAACTGTTTCGCCGTTACTCGATATATCCAGTCGGATGTGAGACCCAGTTCGTGCAGCCTGTACGTCAGAGCCATGGCCGCCACATTCCACTTTCTCTTGGCCTTCATGATCCGATCAAGAGATGCGTTGTGGAGGTCTTGTGCAAGTAGCCCGGACTTCGGCATAAGAAATGCAGATGCAAACTGCTGTGCTTCCCGCTCCGCTTCCGGCCCGTGAGGAATTCGATGCTCGGAGTGAAGGACTAGGTGGCCCAATTCGTGGGCCGCATCAAACCTACCCCTTTCCCCGCTTTTCTGCGTATTTAGGAATATGAACGGCTGATTGCCGTTGTGGCGGATAGAAAAAGCATCCACCGAGGAGCAGTCCACGGCAAGCGAAAACACGCGTATTCCGTGCGCTTCTAGCAAACGGATCATGTTGCCGATCGGAGACTCTCCAAGCCCCCATCGTGCCCTCAAAAGCTCCGCTGCCTGCTCTGGTTCGAGGTGAGGGAAAGTTGGTACGTCTGCCCGAGGTAGATCGAACCTTGCTTCAATCCAGTCATTAATTGAGACGGCGAAACTGCCAGCGCTTAGCGCTGCATCCCTATCCAGGGCGCTCGTTTTCGTGAGCGCACGAAAGCTGGCCTCGTTTACTGGAATTTCAGACAAGTCGCCAGCGGAAAAGAACGAAGGTGGCAGTTCAAGTGCCCTAGCGAGCGACAACAGGGTGTCGCCGCTAGGGGACTTGTGGCCGTTCTCGAACGCAGTCAAGCTGCGAACGGAAATATCAGAAGCTTGAGAAAGCTTCGCTAGAGTCATACGACGCCGTTTGCGGGCGTGTATGAGACGAGACGCTGTGAACATTTATTTCATCCCCATATGACCAAATGTGGCCGTAGGGCGTCATCTTACCAGTGCAATCAGAGGCCCTTGTAAGTGACGTCGAAGTCCGGCCCTTCATCGCTGTTGGTGGGGTTAAGGTCGATCTCCCCGCCGCCGTCGCTGGGCGGAGCGATCCTTCCGATGGGAATGCGCACGAGCCACGTGTCCACAAACTTGCCGTGCATCTCCACCGGCAAAGAAAGTTCGACGTGGATTTCACCATTCTTGTCCATGCGGTAGAGAATGAACCAGGTCGGGATGTCGTCGACGTCAACATCCTCAATCTCGACCGCCAGGTCCTCATCGAGGTCGAACAGAGTCGTCTGCTCATTGCGCTTCACGAGGCTCGCGACGGCGCTTCCCTTGGGGTTCTTCGCCCGAACCTTCTTCTTGCGATCGCCAACGCCGCCCGCACCGCTGATCACAGTGACGGCGAACGCCCCCGAAGGGTGGATGGTCCGCAGGATCGAGTCCCGGTTGCTGTACCCCCAGACCTCAGGCAGAAGGCGGTCCCGCAGCTGCTCGCGGAGGTACCGGTTTCCCCGGCTCCAGAACATGATCCCGCCGGCGCTCGGGGCGTCCATTCCAGTGCAGGTCCGCGCGTCGGCAGCCGCCATCTCCAGCGCGGCCAGAATGATCTCCGACGTCAGGCCCAGATCTTCGGCTTTCTTGGCCGATCGCCAATCGGCATACGGCAACTCGTCCATCGACCACCTCCAAGGTCATCTCGGTTCCAAGAACTCTACCTCATATGAGGTCGAGATTTTGGAACTCTTTGACCGGCACAAGAGGCTCGTGATCAAACCGTTATCGAACTTGTGATCGATGGTCGGGCCGAGACCCAGTGCGGTGACCGGAAAGGTTCACCGGGTTGCTGCTCGCGGTGACCGGGCCGGGCGGTTTGGATGTAAGCCAGCAGATCCGGCTTGGCGCAGGGAGACGTGGCGGCAGAACCTGTCAGGGTCCGAAGACTCACCGACCACGAAGTACAGAAGCTCCAGCAGATCGTGCGCCGGGCAGCACCAACTCGGCGCGCTACCGGCGCGCGATGATGCTGCTGCTGGCCTCGGCCGGCGGCAACGCGGTGCCCGGTCATCGCCCGCTTGGTGGCCGCCGATGAGGACACCGTCCGCGACGTGATTCACCGCTTCAACGACATCGGGCTGGCCTGCCTGGCCCCTCAGTCGCGGGAGGCTGGCCTCGCCTGCTCAGCGATGACGACGAGGCCTTCGTCATCCCGGCGGCCACGGCGCGCCCAGGGATGGAGGAAGGAAGTACCAGCGGTAGACGCACACCTCGCGGTTGCCATCCTGGCTCCCGACCTTCCTGCTGATGAAAGTTACACCGAACTCCTGAGAGAGTCGTCGGCCGTCCTGGGAGCCGGGACCAGACGTTACACGGCGTTCGCAGTCGTTCTTGACGTGAGACATAAGACGTCATACGTTACGTGAGTTTTATACATGGGATGTCTCTTAGACAAATCACCTGACGTGTTTGCCGTCGGAGGCACCTTTTGACCGAGTGCTCTACCGCGGGGTGTCCCGTCGAATGGCGGCTGCCTCGCGGCGATGAACCAACCAGTCGTGGAGGCACAGGCGGCACTCGGCCGCAATCATCACCCCCCGCCTCGTCACCAGGAGCTTGGATGAACATGCCGCTGAACCGTCGACGCTTCATCGCCACCACGGCGGCGACCGTCGGTGCTGCCGCGCTGCCTTCGGCGATCTTCGCTGACCGGGCGGCCGCCGCCGTGCCGCCGCAGGTGACGCTGCCGCAACGCGGCATCTACGACACGACAGCCGCGGCGAATTGGTCCGATGCCTTCCTGACCGGCAACGGTGAGTACGGGGCCATGCTCTACGGCACGCCCACCCTGGAGAAGGTGATCTTCACCCATCACCGGTTCGTTCTGCCCAACGGCACCCGTAACGTGACTCCGCCGGTACTGTCAGGCCGGTTGGCGGGGGTCAGGAACAAGGCGCTCGCCGGTGACTTCAACGGCGCCACCGGCGACTTCACCTCCGGCTGGTCGCTGCGCTGGACCCAGACCTTCCACCCGGGCTATGAGCTGCAGATCAGCACCCCGGGGATGACGGCCGGCAATTACGCCCGGATCACCGATTTCAGGACCGGTGAGGTCACCTCGACGTGGACCGACGGTTACGGCACGTGGACCCGGCGGGCTTTCGCCTCCCGAGCCGACCAGGTGATCATCCACGAACTCACTCCCGCGCCGGGCCGGACGATCGACGCCACGCTCAGCGTCAACACGGCCCTGAGCGGCGTGCCGGGGTCCGTCGGTTTCACCACCCTGGCCACGGTCGCCAACGGTGACGGCTACCTCAACCTACGGGGCAGATACCCCGCCGGACAGGGGGCGTTCGGCTACGAGGGCGTCACCCGGGTAGTCGCGACCGGCGGTTCGGTACGAGTGAGCGGCTCGGCCATCGTCGTGGCCGCGGCGACCAAACTCGTGCTGCTGACCAAACTCGATCGCTACGACTCCTCCACCGCGTGGGACGCGAAACCGTTGCACACGGCGCTGGCCGCGCTGAGCGCCGACTACGCGGCGTTGCTGACGCGGCATACCGCCCTGCACGC
>NZ_JBFAAE010000127.1:0-6965 GCF_040639575.1 Streptosporangium sp. NPDC023825
CCGAGAGGGGTCCTGCGCTCGGCCACCAGCCCGGCGTACCAGTCGGCGACCACGCCGGGGTCGGCGGCGAGCCTTCCCGAGGGGGCCGGGCCGGGTCACCGGAACGTGGACGGCTCCTCCGGTATGCGACCCGGCCGGATGAGGGCGATCGGCCTGCCGGTCCGCCCGTCGATCGCCCTGAACGCCCCCGTGTCGCGCACCGGCGCCGTGAGCGGCACCTCCAGGGAGGCCACGCCGCCGGCGACGCTCACGGGCCACGTGGTGGCGCCGGGCGAACGGCTCCCCGCCTCGCCCTCGCGCATCCAGACCTTGATCGTGCGCTTCCTGTGGTGCAGGACCACGGTCGCGGTGTCGCACTCGTCCGCCCGGGCCTTCCAGAAGAGCGTCACGCCGCGCGGCGCGCCCTGGTGGCGGGCCAGCCGCACCCGTTCGGGAGCCGGCATCCGGCCGCGGCAGGACGTGTCCCGCGCGCCGGAGGTGCCCCGCTCGCCCGGCTCGCCCCGTGCGAGCCGCTCTCCCCGCCCCGCCTGTGCTCCTCGTGCGTCCCGCGCGCCCTGCTGGGCCGCCTCGGGGGGCGGCGTCGGCGCATGGGCCGCCGGGGACGCCGGGTGCGGAGTCCGGGTCTGCGGCTGGGCTGCCGGGGCCGGGGGCGCGGCGATCGGAGTCCGCGCGGGAACCTGGACGACCGTGGTGGCCCAGATCGTGGCCGCCTCCAGCGCGACCAGCGACAGCACACTCGTCAGCCGCACCAGCGTCCCTCCGCGAAACAGGTTCCACAGGCACAGCGGGGTCAGGATCAGCCAGGAGACGCCGAGCACGAACATATGAGGTCACCACCGGTAGTAAGAAGTCTCAACTCCCCGTGATACTCCTGTCGCAACCGGTGATGGTTCTGTTTGCCCATCCATGCCGATCCGGTAATCGTTCGGATGCTCAGAGTGATGGTCGTTGGTAACGTGCCGTCGTAACCATCCCGGGCCCTCCGCCGGGTTCCCCCTGCAACGCCCCAAAGAGGACGAGTGTTGGCCGAGATGATCCGTACCGAGATCCTGGAGTACGTGGCTCCGATGTTCGAGCAGATCATGGCGAGGATGGACACCCTCGCCACCAAGGAGGACGTGGCGAAGTGCGCCACGAAGGAAGACCTCGCCGAGGTCAAGCAGGAGGTCGCCGAGCTTCGGCTCGATGTGGCGAAGTGTGCGACCAAGGAGGAGCTCGCCGGGGTCAAGCAGGATGTGGCCGGGCTCAAGGTGGATATGGCCGAGGTCAAGCAGGAGGTCGCCGAGCTTCGGCTCGATGTGGCGAAGTGTGCGACCAAGGAGGAGCTCGCCGAGGTCAGGCAGGAGGTCGCGAAGTGCGCGACCAAGGAAGACCTCGCCGAGGTCAAGCAGGAGGTCGATGGGGTCAAGCAGGAAATCGCCGAACTCAGGGTGGAGGTCGCGAAGTGCGCGACCAAGGAGGAGCTCGCCGGGGTCAAGCAGGATGTGGCCGAGCTCAAGGTGGACATGGCCGGGGTCAAGCAGGACATCCATGTCCTGAAGCAGGACGTCGGCGAGTTGAAGGAGAACTACCGGACCATGGACGGGAAGCTCGACCGGATGATCCTTTTTCTGGGGATGCCGGTGAGCTGAGAAACCGTCAGGCCGGGCGGACCACGGGAGTGCCCGTGAGGCGGGCTCCGGCGGAGCGGAGTTCGGCGAGGGCCGCCTCGGTGGTCGGGGCGGACACCCCGGCGGTGAGGTCGAGCAGCACCTGAACGGACAGACCGTGCGCGACCGCGTCCAGGGCGGTGGCCCGCACGCAGTGGTCGGTGGCGATGCCGACGACGTCCACCGCGTCCACGCGGCGCTCGCCGAGCCAGTCGGCCAGGCTCGTACCGTCGGCGGTGACGCCCTCGAAGCCGCTGTAGGCGCCGCTGTGGGCACCCTTGCTGAACACCTCCTCGACGCGTGCGGTGTCGAAGGCGGGGTGGAAGCCGGACCCCGGGGTCCCGGCGACGCAGTGGACGGGCCAGGTGTTCACGTAGTCGGGTTCGGCGGCGAAGTGGGAGCCGGGGTCGACGTGATGGTCACGGGTGGCCACGACGTGGTCATAGCCGTGTGAGGCGGCGTGCCGGGAGATGGCGGCGGCCACCTCGGCGCCGCCGCCGACCGGAAGGCTGCCGCCCTCGCAGAAGTCGTTCTGGACGTCGACGATGATGAGTGCGGTTGGCATGCGATCAGTCAAACACGGTGGGGATCGCGGCGTACCCCCGGGACAGCTGGTGGGCGGTCGAGGGCAGCTCGGCGACGGCCTCGCGGTGCCGGGCGCGGGCCACGTCCAGCTTCTCGCGTCCGACGATCTCCCCCTCCCTGACCAGCGGAACCTGCAGCGGGCGGGCGTCCGAGGGACGCTCGCCGGAGACGGTGACCAGCTCGGTGACCGCCGTGCCGTCGGCGTCGAGTTCGCGGAAGGCCTCCTTGCGCCCGCCCCGGCTGGGCTTGCCCACCGACTTCTTGGCCACCGGCCGCATCACCCCTTCGGCGTCCTCGCGGGCGACGAGCTTGTAGACCAGGGCGGCGGTGGGCGAGCCGGAGCCAGTGACCAGTGACGTGCCGACGCCGTAGCCGTCCACGGGGGCGGAGGCGAGCGCGGCGATGGCGTACTCGTCGAGGTCGCTGGTGACGATGATCCGGGCCTTGTGGGCGCCGAGCGCGTCGAGCTGCTCGCGGACCTCGTGGGCGACCTGGCCGAGGTCGCCGGAGTCGAGGCGGACCGCTCCGAGGGAGGGTCCGGCGAGCTCCACCGCGGTCCGTACGGCCTGGGCCACGTCGTAGGTGTCGACGAGCAGCGTGGTGCCGGGGCCGAGAGAGGCGATCTGGGCCTGGAAGGCCTGCTCCTCGGAGTCGTGGAGCAGGGTGAACGCGTGGGCGGCGGTCCCGGCGGTCGGTATGCCGTACTCGCGGCCGGCCATGAGGTTGGAGGTGGAGGAGAACCCGCAGAGGTAGGCGGCCCGCGCCGCGGCCACGGCCGCCGCCTCGTGGGTGCGCCGCGAGCCCATCTCGATGAGGGGCCTGGTCCCGGCCGCGCGGATCATGCGCGTGGCGGCGGTGGCGATCGCGCAGTCGTGGTTGAGGATCGACAGGATCACGGTCTCCAGCAGCACGGCCTCGGCGAACGTGCCCTCCACCGTCATGATCGGGGAACCGGGGAAGTAGCACTCGCCCTCGGCGTAGCCGTCCACGTTCCCGGAGAACCGGTATCCGGCGAGGAACTCCAGGGTGGGCTCGTCGATCACCTCGTTGTCCCGCAGGAACGCCAGGGACTCCTCCTCGAAGCGGAATGACTCCAGCGCGTCCAGCACCCGGCCGGTTCCCGCCACGACCCCGTAGCGCCGCCCGCCGGGCAGCTGGCGCGCGAACACCTCGAAGACCGCCCGCCTGGAGGCGGCCCCGCTTCTCAGCGCCGCCTCCAACATCGTCAGCTCATAGTGATCGGTAAGCAACGCGGTGCTCATGCTCTTTGTCACGAGTCGAAGACTAAGCCCGGGGTAGGGCAGACTGGTGAATGTGGGTAGCACCGCTCCAACGGAGGTCGAGCGTCCGTCAATCGACGTAAGACCCGATCTGCCATGGTTGACGATCGTCTGGAACGACCCGGTCAATCTGATGTCCTATGTGACGTACGTCTTCCAGTCCGTTTTCGGATACTCCAAGGAGAAGGCGGAGAAGTTGATGCTCGACGTGCACCACAAGGGCAAGGCTGTGGTCTCCAGCGGCACCCGCGAGGAGATGGAGCGCGACGCGCAGATCATGCACTCGTACGGGTTGTGGGCCACCGTCCAGCGGGATTCGTGAGCGCGCGGGCGGCCCGGCGTCGCTCGTCACCGCGCGGCGGGCGGCCGGGCTCGAGAACTTCGGGTACGGGGCGCTCGGGCGCGGAGCGACGACCGGGTGGCGGGTGGCGGGCGGATCTCGGGCGGAGTCCGCGAGGAATGGTGGGCGAGAGATGAGTTCGGGGTTCAAACCGGGCCGTGAGGGCGGCGTGATCACGGGTTTCGACGCCGCCGAGGTGTCGATCCTGCGCTCGCTGGTCACCCAGATCCTGGGCCTGATCGAGCCGGGGGAGACGGGTGACGACCCCCTGGAGAAGGCGCTCGGCATCGGCGCCTCCGAGCAGTCCGACGACCCGGTGCTGGCCCGGCTGTTCCCCTCGGCGTACGAGGACGGCGAGGCGGCCGCCGAGTTCCGCAGATACACCGAGGCGACGCTGCGCGAGGGCAAGCGGGCCGACGCCAAGACGATGCTCGACAGCGCCGAGCCCGGGCGGGTCGAGCTGACCAGGGAGCAGGCGCAGGCGTGGATGCGCGCGCTGAACGACGTGCGGCTCGCGCTCGGCACCCGGCTGGAGGTGACCGAGGAGGTGCACGACGAGATCGCCGACATGTCGGAGAGCGACCCCCGCTATCCGGCGTACGTCATCTACGACTGGTTGACCTACCTCCAGGACACCCTGGTCCGCGCCCTTTGGTAACTTCCAGTCATGCTCACGATCTCTCGGGAACTGGTTGACAGGATCATCGCGCACGCTCGGGCGGATCACCCCGACGAGGCCTGCGGCGTGATCGCCGGGCCGGTCGGCTCCGACTCCCCCGAACGGTTCGTCGCGATGGAGAACGCCGAGCGGTCGCCGACGTTCTACCGGTTCGACTCGCTGGAGCAGCTGCGCGTCTGGCGGGAGATGGACGACCGCGACGAGGAGCCGGTGGTCATCTACCACTCCCACACCGCCACCGAGGCCTACCCCTCCCGCACCGACATCTCCTACGCCTCCGAGCCGAACGCCCACTACGTGCTGGTCTCCACCCGGGAGGAGCTGGGGGAGAAGGCCGAGTTCCGCTCGTACCGGATCGTCGACGGCGTCGTGAGCGAGGAGGAGGTGACGATCACCTCCGGGTGACCGTCACCGTCCCGGTCTCATGTCCGGGGCCTCCGTTTCCGGGCGTCCGGGTCTCATGCTCGGGGCCGTTTTCGAGCGTCCGGGTCTCATGTCCGGGGCCTCCGTTTCCGGGCGTCCGGGTCTCATGTCCAGGGCCTTTTCCGGGCGTCCGGATGCCCGTGCCGGGTGGCGTCCCGGGTTCGTACGGCATCGGTGTCCGGTACGGCCGTGAGGTGAATGGCCCCTTTGGGTAAACTGGCGAGCATGCTGACCGTCGCCCCGAGCCAGGAGGACGTCGTGCTCTCGCGTCCCGGCCCCCGGGCACGGCACGCGGGTGTCGCGCCTGTACAGAACTTCCTGTTCGCACACACGCCCTCCGTCGTCGTCTACGACTGTCGCTGACCGGTTTTTCTGGAATCCTCCGGTGCTCGCCGGTGTTCTGATCCGGTGGGCTTTACTCCCATGACGACGCAAGGAGATTGACCCGCGATGGCCATCGAGGTTCGCATTCCGACCATCCTGCGCACCTACACCGACGGTGCCAAGGCCGTCGACGCCAAGGGCGCCACGCTCGAGGAGCTCATCGGCGATCTGGAGGCCCGGCATCCCGGGCTGAGGGAGCGCCTGGTCGACAAGGGCGCGCTGCGCCGCTTCGTGAACGTCTACCTGAACGACGAGGACGTCCGCTTTCTGGGCGGGCTGGAGACACCGGTCGCCGACGGCGACACGGTCACCGTCCTGCCCGCCGTGGCCGGCGGCTCCCGCTAGCCGCGCGGCGCCGCCCGTCCCGCGAGACCTCGTGATCTCCCAAGAGATCCGGCGAGATCCGGCGAGGTCCCGCGGGGCGGGCGGCGTACGCCGCGGTTCCAGGGCTGTCACCGCGAGGCAAAGGTCTGTCACCACAAGGTCAACCCGAGGCGGAAGCCGTACACCATGCGTTTTGACTCACTGATCGAATCGGTCGGCCGGACCCCGCTGGTCGGCCTGCCCAGGCTCTCGCCGTCGGAGGACGTGCGGATCTGGGCCAAGCTCGAGGACCGCAACCCGACAGGTTCGATCAAGGACCGTCCGGCGCTGTGGATGATCGAGCAGGCGGAGAAGGACGGGCTCCTCCGGCCGGGGTGCACGATCCTCGAACCCACGAGCGGCAACACCGGCATCTCGCTGGCGATGTCCGCCAGGCTCAAGGGCTACAAGCTGATCTGCGTGATGCCGGAGAACACCTCCGAGGAACGCCGCCAGCTGCTGCGCATGTGGGGGGCGCAGATCATCTCCTCGCCCGCGGCGGGCGGCTCCAACGAGGCGGTCAGGGTGGCCAAGGGCCTGGCGGAGGAGAACCCCGACTGGGTGATGCTCTACCAGTACGGCAACCCGGCCAACTGGCGCTCGCACTACGAGTCGACGGGGCCGGAGATCCTGGAGGACCTGCCGTCCGTCACCCACTTCGTGGCCGGCCTGGGCACCACGGGCACCCTGATGGGCGTCGGCAGGTTCCTGCGTGAGCGCGTCCCGGACGTGAAGATCGTCGCCGCCGAGCCGCGGTACGGCGAGTTGGTGTACGGATTGCGCAACGTGGACGAGGGCTTCATCCCCGAGCTGTACGACGCCGACGTCCTCACCACGCGTTTCTCGGTCTCCTCGGCCGACGCGCTGCGGCGCACCCGGGAGTTGCTGGCCGGGGAGGGCATCTTCGCCGGGGTCTCCACCGGAGCGGCCCTGCACGCCGCGCTCGGCATGGCGACCAAGGCCGTCAAGGCGGGCGAGCGGGCCGACATCGTGTTCGTGGTCGCGGACGGCGGCTGGAAGTACCTGTCCACCGGCGCCTACGAGGGGACGCTGGACGAGGCCGAGGAGCGGCTCGAAGGCCAGCTCTGGGCCTGAACCGCATCCGGGAAAGGGCGATCTCCGGGGCTTCCCGCCGTGACGGGATCGGGGGTCGCGGGGAAACCGCGACGGCGGATGACATGTCGACGGGGGGGGGGGGGGGGGCGCGGGGGGGGGGCCCCCCCCCCCCGGGCCGCGGCGGGGGGGCCCCCCCGCGGGCGGGG
>NZ_JBFAAE010000128.1:0-6877 GCF_040639575.1 Streptosporangium sp. NPDC023825
CTGCCCGGCCTCGGGCTGCGCGACGTAGCCGCCAGCCCGCGTCTCGAGGAGCCGTTCGGCGCCCGCGCCGCGCAGCGCCTTGCGGATCGCGGTGATCGAGGCACGGCCACTGGGGCTTCTATTCGGCCGACCGCGACCCGGCCGCCTATTAGGAGGTCCCGGCGTTCGTGAACTCGGTGTCGGTCAACTACGCCTTTGAGGGCGGCCGCCGCACCACGGACAAGGTGGTGGTGCAGCTCCCGGCCGGCGAGCCGGCCCGGACGCTGACGATGTCGGTCCAGGCGGCCTACGTGGGCACGGTGGACAACGTCACGGTGAGCCCGGCGCAGAGCTACAGCTTAAACCCGGCCACCGGCAACAAGGTCACGATCACCTTCCCGCCGGTCCACGGGTGCTGCCTGTCGCTGAGCTTCCCGAGCGGCCCCTGGTCGCCGACCATCAAGATCGCCGAGGTGCAGGCGTTCTCCGCGGCCGGCAAGAACGCGGCCCTCGGCCGGCCGGTCCAGGGAAGCGCGCAGCCGGGGTACGGCACGGCGAACACGGTTGACGGTAACCCCTCCACCTACTGGGAGAGCACCAACAACGCCTTCCCGCAGTCCCTGACCGTGGACCTCGGCGCGACCTGCCGGATCTACCAGGTGGAGATGGCGATACCGCCGTCGTGGGGTGCCCCCACCCAGACGCTCTCCGTCGAGGGCAGCACGGACGGCGTCACCTACAGGCCGATCGTCGGCTCGCGGGCGTACGCCTTCAACCCGGCCTCCGGGAACGCCGTGTCGACGAGCTTCAACATGGTCGCCGTACGGTACGTCCGGCTGGTGTTCACCGCCAACACCGCGTGGGCTGCCAGCCAGCTCTCGGAGCTACGGGTCCTCGCCTCCTGACCCTCCTGATCCACTGTCGTTCTCGCCGGGTGCCCTCCATGTCGTGGGAGGCACCCGGCCTCGTTTCATGCGGAATATGGCGGATCTCCTTGAGCCCTGCATACTGAATATGCATACTTAGTATCTATGTCGATCAGGCACGGGCTGCTCGCCCTGCTCAGCAGGGGGCCTCGGCACGGCTATCAGCTGCGGGTGGAGTTCGAGGGGTCGACCGGGGCGACCTGGCCGCTCAACATCGGCCAGGTCTACACGACGCTGTCCCGCCTGGAGCGCGACGGGCTGGTCGAGCCGGGCGAGTCGGACGAGCAGGGCCGGGTCGTCTACACGATCACCGCGGCCGGCCTGGCGGAGATGGCGCGATGGTTCGGCACCCCGGTCGTCCAGTCCGACCGGCCGCGGGACGAGCTGGTCATCAAGCTGGCCATGGCCGTCGCGGCGAAGGAGGTGGACGTCGCCGAGGTCATCCGCAGGCAGCGGACCGCGACCATGCGCGCCCTCCAGCAGCTGACCAAGGCCAAACGAGCGACCACGGAGCGAACCGCCACCGAAGGCGCGGCCCAGCGGCTCGTGCTCGATTCCATGATCTTCCAGGCCGAGGCCGAGCAACGGTGGCTGGACCACTGCGAGGCCGTTCTCAAGGAGGAAAGATGACGGTCGTACGACTGGCCGAGGTGACCAGGGTCCACGGCGAGGGAGCGACGGCCGTCCACGCCCTGAGGGGCGTGAGTCTCGAGGTCGGCGCGGGAGAGCTGGTCGCGGTCATGGGCCCGTCCGGGTCGGGCAAGTCGACCCTGCTCAACCTCGCGGGCGGGCTCGACCGGCCCACGTCGGGGACGGTGCACCTCGGAGAGCAGGACCTGGCCGCCGTACGCGACCTGGCGGCACTGCGCCGCCGCGGGGTCGGCTACGTCTTCCAGGACCTCAACCTGATCACCTCGCTGACGGCGGCGGAGAACGTGATGCTGCCGCGCGAGCTCGATGGCGTGCGGTCACGCCTCGCCAGGCAGGAGGCCGTGGCCGTGCTGGCGGAGATCGACGTGGCACACCTGGCCGACCGCTTCCCCGACGAGCTGTCCGGTGGCCAGCGCCAGCGGGTCGCGATCGCCCGCGCCCTGGTGGGCGAGCGGCGCCTGCTGCTCGCCGACGAACCGACCGGCGCGCTCGACACGCGCGCTGGCGACGAGATCCTGCAGATACTGCGCGCCCGCTGTGACGCGGGTGCGGCGGTCCTGCTCGTCACCCACGAGCCGCGCTACGCCGCCTGGGCCGACCGGGTGGTGTTCCTCCGCGACGGGACGATCGCCGATTCCACGGACGTGTCACTGGAGAGCGCCCGGTGAGCGCCGTCCGCGTCGCGCTGCGCGTCGCCCGACGGAGCGCGTGGCGTTCCCGGGGACGCAGCGCGCTCATCATGGTGATGATCGGCCTGCCCGTCCTGGTGATCACAGCACTCCTCACCCTCGCCGAGACGATGCAGGTCACGCCGCGGGAAGGACTGGTGGCCACGCTCGGCACCGCCGACGTCCACCTCTCGCAGGCACCCGAGGGTACGGTGCTCCAGCAGGACCCGACCGGAGGGAACTGGAGCACGGGCGACGACGGGGCGACCGCGCCCAGGCCCGGCGCCGCCGAGGTGGCGGCACTGCTCGGACCGGGCACCCGGCTGCTCCCCTTCAACACCGGCATGCTCCGGCTGGGCACCGAGCCGGTCGACGCGCTGGAGACCGACCTGCGCGACCCCCTCACCAGGGGGATGCTGACGCTGAGCGAGGGCAGGCTCCCCTCCGCCCGCGAGGTCGCGGTGACCCCCGCGCTCGGCCTGCGGCCCGGCGACCTCCTGCGGCCGTCCGGCGCGGCGCCGCTGACGGTGGTGGGCGTGGTCGAGCACCCGCACCAGCCCTCGCTCCGCAAGGTCGTGGGCCCGGACCTCCCCCTGGCGCCGGACGAGTTGTGGTCCCCGCGCGAGTACGGCGACGGCTGGCTCGCCGACACCGCGAAGCCGGTGTCCTGGACCGACGTGCCCGCGCTGAACGCGGCCGGCCTGTTCGTCACCTCCCGCACCATGATCACGGACTCGTCGTGGTCCCCGGTTCGCGACCCGGCCGCGACGGTCCAGTACACGGTTGGGATCGGCGCCATGGTGATCATGGTGGTGCTGGTGACCGTCCTGCTGGCCGGACCCGCCTTCGCGGTCGGGCTCCGCAGGCGGCGCAGGGAACTGGCCGAGATCGCCGCGCAGGGCGGCTCGGCCGGGCAGCTGCGCACGATCGTGCTGGCCGACGGGCTGGTCCTCGGCGCCCCGGCCACCCTCGTCGCGACGGCGCTGGGCATCGCGGCCGGGGTGCTGGGCGCCCCGGTCCTGGCACGCTGGGGCGGGCAGGCCGGCCCGCCGGGAGTGCCGTGGCCGCCGGTCCTGTGCGTCGCCGCGTTGGGCCTGCTCACCGGGCTCGTGGCGGCGCTGGTGCCCGCCGTACAGGCCGCCCGGCAGAACACCGCGACCGTGCTGGCCGGGCGCGCGCCCACGGCACCCGATCGGCGGGGCTGGCCCCTGCTCGGAGCCACGCTGGTACTGGCCGGACTGGGCGCGACCGTGGTGGCGCGGCGCCAGCCGGGCTCGGTGTGGGTGCTCTCCTCCGCGGTGCTGGTCCTGCTCGGGCTGGTGGCGCTGACGCCGTGGCTGGTCCGCCAGACGGGACGGCCGGCCGCGCGGCTGCGGCTCCCGCTGCGGGTGGCCGTCCGCGACGCGGTCCGCCACCGGTCCCGGACAGCGAGCGCCGTGGCGGCCGTCATGGCGGTCACCGCCACGGTCGTAGCGGTGGGCATCGGCACCCACAGCGAGTACATGGACCGGCGCAACGCCTACACCTCGGCACGCCCGGCCGGCATGCTGGCGATCTGGGCCGGCACCATCAACGACGCGACCTGGAAAAAACTCCGCGCCGAGGCGGCCCGCCAACTGCCCGGCGTGCCGCTGGCCACCGGCTACCAGGCGAGGAACGCCGACAACCGCCGCTACGCCCTGCGGTACACGGTGCGCTGGAACGGGATACGCACGCGTCGCACGGCGGCCATCGGCGACCAGGCCCTGCTCAGGCTCCTGCAGGGGCGCCACGACCCGCGAGCGGCCGCGGCGCTGGCGAGCGGCAAGGCCGTGGTGTTCGACGCCGCCGCGCTGCGGAACGGCAGGCTGGCCCTGCGGGCGAGCTCCACCTCCGGCCCCCCGCGCAGGCTGGAGGTGCCCGCCGTACTGGCCACCCCCGCCGACGAGCACCAGGGCGGCGCCCTGCTGCCGCGCGCCTTGGTCGAACAGGCCGGTTTCTCGACGACCGAGAGCCAGCTCTACGCCATGCACCTCCTGCCGGCCGGTTCAAGGCTGTGGCGTGACCTCCACAAGGTGACCCCCCGCGTCACGGTCGCCTCCGAGGAAGGCTACCGCAACACCCCCGACCCCGGGCTGTGGGGCTGGCTCGTCGGCGCCCTCGTCCTCGTCGTCGGCGGCACGCTGGCCGCCACCCGCCTGGCCGCCGCCGACACCCGGCCGGAGCGGGCGACGATGGCGGCCATCGGCGCCCCGCCCGGGACCTTGCGGATGGTCGTGGCCGGCCAGGCCCTCTACATCTCCGGGCTCGGCGCGCTGGTGGGACTGGTCGCGGGGGCGGTGACGGGCGTGGCGCTGAGCCGGCCGATGACGACGCACGGCGCCGGCGATCCCGCCACGATCGCCGTGCCGTGGCCGTTCGTGGTCGCCGTGGTGGTGGGGCTGCCCGTCCTGGCGACCGCGGCGGCGCTGATCACCCGGACCCGGCCGCCCCTCGCCCGCCGTCCCCTGTGACCTTCGTCAGGCCCAGGGGTCGAAGGGGATGCCGCCGGGCTTGGAGCGCGAGAGGAGGTCCCCGAACCTGCCGTCATTGATCTTGATGGTCGCGGAGCCGAAGTTCGCGTTCATCAGCCTGTCGCGCAGCCAAGTACTGGGCCAGCCGTTCCAGTCCACCAGCGGCGGGTAGCGCCAGTTGTGGTAGTGGTTCTCCGGCGGCTCGTCGTTGCTGTTGGCGAGCCGGAAGAAGTGTGTGGACGCCCCGTCCTTGTGGTAGACGACCTTGGGGTGCGACCCGTCGAAGCGCACCTGCGAGCGCGGGTAGGTCACGACGCCGCTGTGCTGCGTGGTCGAGACGTACTCCACCTGGTTGGAGGCCTGGTTCACCCAGGAGATGACGTGCTCCCAGTCGTGACGGTGGCCACCGAGGCTGATGCCGGCCAGCGCCTGGTCCTTCTCGAAGTAGCTGGCGTACACGACGGCGCACCAGCCGTTGTTGCACTTGGCGCGGGCGTAGGTCTGGGAATTGTCCAGGTCCGACTGGTCACGGCAGTTGCCGTTGACCGCGCCGGTCGGGTTCAGCCCCGGAGCGAGGGTCCCGTCCGGCCCGATGCCGGGGGTGGCGTAGCAGCCGTCACCGTCGTAGTCGTAGGCCGGGGAGAACGACGACTCGTACCCTCCGGCCGACTGGGGCAGGTTGCGGGGCGGATCGGCGTAGGCCGCCGACGCGGGGAGGACGATCCCCAGAACGGTGACACCGAGCACGATCCCGAACCGGGAACGCCCGCGCGCGGGGGACGCGGGAAGGGATGGGCTCCTCTCCGGCCCGGTCGCTGACTTCGATGCCCTCGGGGTGGACGTGAACGACCACGGCTTTCGCATTCTTCCGCTTTCTCGAAGGACTGCTCCATGACCTGACGACGCGTCGGCGTGGTGCTCGTCGGCGGCGTTCTCCGCACCAATGTGAGCGCGCCTCGCACCTGCACGGCACCACGAAACCGGTGCTTGATCAAGGTCTCCGCGGCAGATGGCGCCGACATGTATCGGCGACGGTCAGGAGGTGAACCACGAACGAAAGATCGCGAATCACCGGGCAGGAAGCCTCCCACGAGGCGCGTCGCGGCCGACGAACCGGCTGGCCTCTCCAGGCATCCCGTCACGGGGCGTTCCGGCCTTGGCGCGAACCGGCGCGGACCGGCGCAGATCGGTGGGGCCCGGTGGGACCCGGATCGTCCCCGGCGTGAACGCCCACGCGCCGCCGCGCGGAAAAGGTATCGCCCGGACGGGCGGGGGAACGTACCGTCGCCATTATGAAGCTGCTCTCGGTCAACGTCGGCCGGCCACGCCCCAACCCCTGGAAGGGGCTCGACTCGACGGGCATCGACAAGCGGCCCGTCGACGGCCCGGTCGCGGTCACCGCCCCCGGCCCCAAGGGCACCGGCGCGGTCGGACTCGCCGGTGACCGTGTCCACGACGTGAAACACCACGGCGGCTCCGACCAGGCCGTCTACGCGTACGCCCGCGAGGATCTCGACGGCTGGGAGGCCGAGCTGGACAGGCCGCTGCCGAACGGGGTCTTCGGGGAGAACCTCACGACCGCGGGCCTGGACGTCAACGGGGCCCTGATCGGTGAGCGGTGGCGGATCGGGCCGGACGTCGTGCTGGAGGTGTCGTGCCCGCGCCTGCCCTGCGCGACGTTCCAGGGCTGGCTGGAGCGCGAGGGCTGGACCAAACGATTCACCCGGGCCGCACTGCCGGGCGCGTACCTGCGCGTGATCGAGCCAGGCGACATCCGCGCCGCCGACCCGGTCGAGATCGTGCACCGGCCCGCCCACAAGGTGACCGTCGCGCTCACCTTCCGGGCGATGACGTCGGAACCGGACCTGCTGCCCCGGCTGCTCGCCGCCGACGCCCTGCCGGAGGAGATCAGGGATCGAGCCCGCCGTCGCACCACCGCGTAGACACCGGCCTCGGCGGATCGGCCTGCCACCCGGCATGACGGGTGGAACATCACGACGGCGCAAACCGTCCGGGCTACCACCCCAAGGCGGATCGCCCGGCGTGACGGGCGGAACGTCACGATGGCTAGTGTCCTGCGTCAGAAATTCGTCGGCAATATCTGGCGAGTGATTCGAGGATCTCTTCGGCGGTCTTCTTCCAGACAAATGGGCGTGGGTTG
>NZ_JBFAAE010000129.1:0-6698 GCF_040639575.1 Streptosporangium sp. NPDC023825
CGCTGTTCCTCACCACCGAGGCCGTCATCGCCGAGAAGCCCGAGAAGGCCGGAGCCGCCCCCGCCATGCCCGGCGGCGGCGACATGGACTTCTGACCGATCGTTTCAGAATGAGGTTCGCGGGCGGCGGAGGCATATGAGGCTGCAGGCCGGTCCGGGCAGCCCGTGGTGGAGGTCGGCGCGTCGTTCGTAGCGGGTGCGGAGTCGTTTGAACTGGTGCGGCCAGGCGAAGGCGCGCTCGACCACCCAACACACCTTGCCCAGTCCTGAGCCGTGGGCGAGACCGCGTCGGGCGATCATGGGTTTGATGCCGCGCTTCCACCGCAGGCGGCGGTACTTGTCGAAGTCGTAGCCCCGGTCGGCGTACAGACGCCGGGGCTTGCGGCGGGGGCGTCCGCGCAGACCCCGGATCGGTGGGACCGCGTCCAGCAGTGGCAGAAGCTGGGTGACGTCAGGCCGTCACCCCGGAGCAGCCCACGGTCTCCGCGGGGACGTCGCGCCAGGCGACGCCGGTCCGCAGCGCGTACATGACGCCGGTGAGTGCCACACGGTCCGGAACGCGCAGCCGCCCGGGATAGCGGTGGCGCCCTTCGGGAGCAGGCGGCAACAGCGGAGCAACCCGCTCCCACAGGTCCTCAGGAACAAGATCAGCACGCATCCCGGACACACTGCCGACCAAGATCGTCGACACAAGACCCGCAACTCAACCCATTCCAAAACAATCAGAGTGGCCAATTCGTCAGCTTTACTGGATTCAGCATCAGCCACACATTCGTGACGCCTTCATCGCTGACGTCAAAGGTAACCATTCCGTATCGACGCCCTTCATTTCGAATAATGTATCCGAGACCGTCAGCTGTGTCGCGTCGCTCAAGACGGAGGGCGGGCTGCTTGCGCATCACTCCCAGGAACCACCGGGCTACATGATCCGACCCACGGATGACCTGAGGTGCGGCATTGACGAAGCCGCCGCCGTCTACTCGTAGTTCGACGTCTGGAGCCAACACGCGGAGCAGGTCCTCGATGTCCCCTCTGACAGTTGCACCACGGAATGCCCGAACAACCTCATCATGCTGGTGGGGAGAAACCTGTGCGCGTCTTCCTCGTCGAACGTGGCGGCGTGCGGACGTTGCCAGTTGCCTTGTTGCTGCTGCTGAACGACCTACGACACCAGCGATCTCGTCAAACGGGACGCCGAACACATCATGCAGGACGAACGTCACTCGCTCTGCTGGGGTCATGGCCTCGAGGACCGTCAGCAATGCCATGCTGACGGCATCATCGAGGGTGACACGTTCGAGCGGATCAGCAGCGAGATGACTGGAGTTCAGTGGCGCAATGGCTGTGTCCGCAAAGAGGTCAGCCGGAACTGGCTCCGGCAGCCATTGCCCGACGTACGTCTCCCGTCGTGCCCGCGCGGAACCCAGCAGGTCGAGTGAGATGCGGCTCGCAACTCGAATCAGCCATGCTACAGGCGCGGCAATTTCGTCGCGTTCCTCGGGCTCAAGGCGGTACCACCTCACATATGTCTCTTGCACGACGTCCTCGGCATCGGCCAGGGTGCCCATCATACGAAAGGCTAGCGACAGCAGACGATGCCGCTCCGCCATGACCGAATCGAGAGCCCGTGATTCGTCACGCTCGGCTTTTCCGAACTCTGCGGATTCAACAGGAAGATCTTCCGACATGGGGCACCCTTTCCCATTGGGCGCAGCACGCCTAACCTATTTCCTGGCGGTCAGACGTTCCCGCCTCTCTCCACTATCGCATTCAGGCGGTGGGGATCCCTGTAATCGGGTACCGCACGCTACCTGTCCGGTACGCGCCGCGCGGAACCATGGCATCGAGGGGTTCCTGTCCGTCCACGGTCACAACCTCACGATCGTCTCCGCGATCGGCCAGAGTGGCACGGAAGAGGTCGTCGTGGTAGAACCGGTCGGGTCCAGCGATCTCGACCACACTTCCCGGCTCCAGCGTCGTGACAGCCTCGGCGAGCAGTTCGACGACTTCGTCCAGCTCGACGGGCTGGATGAATGACCTCGGAGCGAGAACCTTTCCGTCCACGGTGTGCTGGTCAATGAGGACAGGGATGTAGCTCTGGAACTGGGTGGCCCGAATGATGGTGGCGGGGATCGAAGCGGATCGCACGGCCTTCTCCTGCGCCACCTTGCCGAGGTAGTACCCGATCTCAGATGCGTCCCCTTCTCCAACGCCGACAATGGAGAGCACGATGTGATGACGCACGCCTGCCCGCTTGCCCTCCGCGGTCAGGTTGTTGATCGCTCCCTCGAAGAACGAGATCGCCCCCTCCGCATCAAAGCGGGGGGTGTTGAGAACGTTCACGATGGTGTCGACTCCGACGAGAGCCTCGGTGAGTCCCTTGCCCGAGATCACGTCGATCCCGTCCTCGAGTCCTCCCGAGACCACCTCGATGCCCTTGGCCTCCAGGTTGTCAGCAAGGCGGGACCCGACACGGCCGCGCCCACCAGCGATGAAAACCTTCATTTCCTCACTCCGTTCCGGGGCACCAGTCGCTGCCCTCACCAACAGGACGACGCAGGCCGGAAAAATGTGAGGTTGCGAAGCAGGCTTGCCACCACACCGTGTCCTATGTGGTGAGGCGGAGGAGTCGCTCGTAGCAGCCTCCGCCGCCTGCGAACCTCATTCTGAAACGATCAGTAAGTCCGTCCCCGGTCATGGGCTTCCGGGTCCCCGGTCACGGACTCCGAGTCCACTTCCAGTCACGGCCGGACGGGTGCCTCCGGCCACGCACTCCCGCGTCCACTTCCAGTCACGGCCGGACGGGTGCCTCCGGCCACGCACTCCCGCGTCCGCCTCCGGTCACGGCCGGACGGGTGCCTCCGGCCACGCACTCCCGCGTCCGCCTCCGGTCACGGCCGGACGGGCGCCTCCGGCTCCCGGACGCCCTCCAGGAGGGTCCTGGCCAGCGCGGCGGCGAACTCGTCGAGCGGCCGGGCGGCCGGTCCCGACGGCGGGCGGTCCCCGGCGAAGGCCTGCAGGAAGGCGCGCTGGAAGCACGCCCCGAGGAACAGGGCCGCCGCCGCCTCGGGGTCGGCGCCCGCGCGGAGACGCCCGGCGGCGCGCTGCTCGCGCAGGTAGGCGGCGAGGGTGTCGAGCGGCTTGTGCGGGCCCATGTCGAGCCTGTCCATCTCCTCGCCGTGCCGCCGAAGCAGCGCCGGATCGGAGAACAGGGAGGCGGCGATCGGGAAGGTCGACGCGTAGAACGCCACGGCGTGCCGGGCGATCTCGGCCAGGGTCTCCTCGACGTCGCGCCCGTCCACCTCCCCGCTCTCCAGCTCGGCGAGGAGCGGGGCGAACCGGGGCAGCCGTTCCTTCAGGACGAACGTGAACAGCTCCTCCTTGCTGTCGAAGTGCTTGTAGAGCGCGGCCTCCGAGCATCCCGCGGCGCGGGCGATCTCCTTGGTGGTGGTGCGGGCCAGCCCGATGGTCCGCATCAGCTGGTCGGCCGCGTCCAGGATCCGGACCCGCGTCGGCTTCATGCTGGGCGCTCCCCCGGAGTTGACGAATGGGTGGGTGAACACTCACCCTAATGGTTAGTGAGCACTTACCCACCAGGAGGGCACCATGAAGCTGACCGTCTGCGGAGCCACGGGTGGTACGGGCCGGGAGGTCGTACGACAGGCGCTGGAGGCGGGGCACGAGGTGACGGCGGTGGTGCGCGATCCCGCTCGGCTGCCCGGCGACCTCACCGGCGTGCGGGTGGTGACGGCCGACGTGACCGACCCGCAGGCGTTGCGTCCCGCGATCGAGGGACGGGACGCCGTGATCTCGGGTCTGGGCCCGCGCAGCAGGAAGCTCGCCCGGGACGGCGTCGTCGCGCCGGCGACGCGGGGGATCCTGTCCGCCCTGGAGGTCTGCGGGGTGCGCCGCTTCGTCGCGGTGAGCGCGGCCCCGGTCGGCCCGTCGCCGCAGGGCGACCCCTTCCTCGACCGCAGGATCATGACCCCGCTGATCCGGAGGTTCCTGCGGGACGTCTACACCGATCTGGGGGCGATGGAGGAGGCCGTCCGCGCCGGCGACACCGACTGGACGGTCATGCGGCCGCCCCGCCTGCTGGACAAGCCTCGCACCGGGACCTACCGGCTGGCCGTCGGCGGCAACGTCCCCGGCGGACGCACGATCGCCCGCTCCGACCTGGCCCACGCGATCCTCGCCCTGCTGGACGACCCTGCGACCGTGAGGCAGGTGGTCGGCATCGCGTACTGAACCTCCCCGCACCTCCGACGCCCCGCTCCTGCGCGACGCGGGCACGGAGAGCACCGCCGGCCCGGACGTTCCCGGCGGTCATCCGGATCCGACAGGCCCCGGCAGGACCCGGCGGAACTCCGCGGGACCCGGTACGGGGGCATCCCGGGGGTGCCGAGGCCGGTGCCCTATCCGGGCTCGCCGGTGAACGCCCGGGCGAACGCGTCGTGGACGGGCGTTCCGGGGGCGTCGTCGAGCACGGCGAAGACCACCCGCTCGAAGCGCCCGTGGAAGGCGCCCGAGGGGCCGAGATGCGTGGCGAAGCAGGCCGCCACGAGCGTGGGCGAGTTGCGGAACACCCCGCACCCCCACGCGCCCAGCACGAGCCGGCGCAGCCCCGAGGCGGCGAAGAGGCTCAGTGCCCTCCCCGAGCGCTCGAACAGCACCTCCGGCAGACGGGCGCGCCGCTCGTCGTTCTCGTCCATGGCCCTGGCGTTCGGCGCGGCCACGGTGAGGAACGAGACGGGGTACGGACGGGCGAGCAGGGCGGCCCGGTCGTCCCTGAAGACCGGGACCGCGGGCGAGAAGATCGCACGGTCGCTGTAGAGCGGATCGCCCCGCTTCCGATGGAAGGCGTAGAAGTCCGGCGCCTCGAGCAGGCAGCGGTAGAGCCCCGACGCGTACGCCAGGCTCTCCTCCTGCGCCTGGGTCCCCCTCAGGAACCCGCCCCCGGGATTCTTCGCCGAGGCGAAGTTCAGGCAGCCGACGGCACCGTCACCCCAGCCCTCGCCTTCGGTCCCGCCGGTCCCGTCGGCTCCGGCCATCCGGCGGGCGGCCGACAGGGAGGTCTCGTTGACGACCTCCACCGAGGTCGCGACGGCCGGGGACATTACCGGGGACACGGCGGGCGGGGACACGGCGGGCGGCCCGACCGGCTCGTCGGGCCCCCACAGCCGGGTGCCCGCGACGGCACCGGCGAGCTCTTTCGCGATGGACACCCGCCCCCGCGAGGGGTGGTCGTACCAGCCGCGCTCCAGGATCGCCACGGTCTCCGCGGCGAGCGCCCGGCGTGCTTGGGTCATCTTTCCTCCCGATTTCCTCCCGGGCACAAGTTATCCTCATTGTGAGAAATTCTCAATACGAGAAAGACATGGAAAAGGAGGCTCCCCGGCGCGGATGGCCGGGGAGAGCCGACCAGTGTGGAGTTCCGTGGCCGCCCGATTCGTCTCCAGCGCCTCCTCATCACCTGCGAGAACGCTCGGTCACCACCGAAAATGAGTCAGAGCCGAAAACCGTACGGTCCCGCCGTCAACGCCAGAGCCACATCACATGCCGGGAGAGGTCGTGCCGTCCGAACCGTCTCGTGGTGATGACGTGAGCAGCGCCTCCACCAGGCCGTTGTCTGACGAGTCGGCACACGGGGCGCTGACAAATTCTCCTTGTGGGTGTGCCGGTGAGTTCCAGGTCCGCCCGTAAGCGGGAGGAGGCGATCGTAGGAGTGCAAGGCTCGGTGCATCAGACGACCGGCAGGCCGTAGTGAGCTGGACGGCCACTCGCTCGGCAATGGCACGGAGCCACAGGGTCGCCGTCAGGGGCGCCTGCGGCATCGCCACGCGATGGGCTTCGCCGATCCTGAACCACACCCCCCGCCCGAAGAGCCTTCATGGCACAACACGGCCGCCAGCACCAAGATTGATAATTTTGGTACCGGCAGCCTTGGAAAAGTGATCACGGTGCTACAGAAGTATCAGTTCACCCGAGGACGAAGGGTCGGTACAGACCGCCGCGATGCGCCGCGACAGCACGGAGACCGGATGGCTTGAAATCTTTTGCGAACGAGCCTTTCAGCCACTCCGTTAACCATTCGGCAATGGTCATGTTCTGTGCCAACAATTCCGGGTGATCTACGCTTTTCTCTTCCTCCGAACTTATCTGGTCCGGCCGACGGTAAGGACCCATTGGATTCCATATCCACATGGGTCCGGCCGGATCCCGGCTGTCCATCACGGACCAGATTCCCGCACTCCAGTCGAACAGCCATAGCATTCCGGGCCAATCGTCGCGTGTACTCTGGTCCACATCGAGGATGTCGGCCACCTCGAAATGGTGCTCGTACTCGCTGCCGGCCACCCCGAGGATCCCCCCGCGTGGGCCGAAGCCTCCGTTGGCAATTTCAGGATAGAGACGGCGAAGCAATGGTGGTAGTGGATGTCCGATTGCCTCCTCCGCCTGACTGATCGCTTCCGGTGAAGCGGGAGGCAGGAGATTCGGGAGCACACGAATCGCTTCGATGATCTCATCCTCCGCCATGTCCGTAATTATTGGATATCGCGACCGGTTAAGTCAAGGAGACATCAGGTCGTGGGGGCGGGGGGGGGCGCCCCGCCCCGCCGGGGGGGAGGGGACCAGCCCCCGCTTCGGCGGTGGGGCCGCCCGGCACCCCAGCGCCGTGCGACCCTCGGTTCAGACCAA
>NZ_JBFAAE010000130.1:0-6677 GCF_040639575.1 Streptosporangium sp. NPDC023825
CGCTGGAACAACTCCCACAACTCATCGGGCACCAGCCATTGAAGGAACGCATCCACGATCGATCCAACGATCAACCGCCAAATGAGTCACGGTCTTAGACGCGGCACGTTAGTCGACCTCGTAAGCGCAGCCAGGAAGCGGCTCGATTGAATAGCGTGGACGGGCGGAATGGATCATGGCGAACGACACCGTGTGGCAGCGGACGAACGGGCTCACCCCGAACAGCGTCTCCCGCCCGGAGGAGGCGTTTATCGACACGACGAGGGTCGTGGAGGTCCGCTTCAACGAGAACACGGACACCTCGGCAACGGAGTCGTCGATTCGCCGGATCGACGACTCTCCGATGCTTCCGTCGGCGATGACCCTGTCGGCGAACACGGTAGCGATCTTCAGCGTCAGCTGTTCGGCCGAGCCGGTCGCACTCCGGTCGTAGAGGTAGTAAACAAGTGGCGGCCCCAGCACGAACAGGATGGCGATCGCCGTGGTGACGAACAGACATCCGCGCAGTCTCCCGTCGATTTCCGGGACCTTCGCGTCATCATCCATCATTCACCCCACCCGTATACCGGCCGGTCGCGCCGGAAAGTACCGGTGCGGAGTTCCCGCACCGGCACCGGCCTACTTTACCACCCGGTATAATTCACGGCTGGATTCGCCAGGTGTTCCTCAAGGACGGTGGCATGTGCACTAGCACCATCTCTGTTCGGATGAATGGAAGTGCGGCTCGCACATCGAAACCCCTCCGTGACGCAGCAGTCCTCGGTATCCTGGAAGTCACCGGGGCCGGTTTTAATAAAATTGATGTAGTGCACCCACCTGTCCCCGGGGAAGTTGGAGTCTATACACGCACCGTGGCCCTGAAACGCGGGCAGCGGGTTGGCGAAGGACACCTCCAGGCTGGCGTTTTTGAGCGCCTGGACCATACCGGCCTCCTCGACCGCGAAATGCTGAGTAAGCCGCTGGAACATTCCCTTCTCCTGATCGTCGAATTTCGGACACGACGTTCCGGCACTGGCGATCTCCGGGTATCCCATGAGGACTATTTTCGCCTTTTTCCCTCGCCCTTGGACGGCGTTTCCCACCTTGCTCTCAACCTCATATATAATATCCTTCACATTGGCCTGAACTCCGCCCTCCATTCGATCCCTAACCGCATGCGTTATATCGGACTTGATATCATTCTCATAACCGGAGCTATAACAGGAAATGATATAGCAGTGGCTGATGATGTTGCTGAATTTCGCGTCATTCCCGCCTATCGAAAGGGCGACCAGCGTGGTGTTCTTGTTAAGGAACCCGCTTTCCATCTGGGCGGCCTCCCTGAATCTGCCCTCAGCGTTTCCTCGATAGTCCGACCAGTCGCCGAGCGGATCGGCGGTGTACTGGTACTCCCCCGTTGTCATGTCCCGGGTGACCGCACCGGAGCAAGCCACGAACGCAAAATCCATCTTCGGGTCGAAGGAGTCGGCGAGCTGACCGACGGTTTGCGTCTCGCCCGGCAGGACGGCCTGCCTTATCCAGGCGTCCTTGCTCCGGCGGCAGGCGTTCCACCTGACGCTCTTGTAACCCATGTCGGTCTCGGGGTAATAGTTTCCGGCTCCTTCTCCCGACGCGAAGGAGTCGCCCATGCCGACGACGAAGTGCTTCGGTCTCTTCGCGAGGGTCTGGAAGGCGATGGCATCCCAGGCGATCGCGGTCGTGCCGTCACCCTCCAGGTTCAGGTTGGTCAGCGATACCTTGGGCGTTCCGGCGAACTGGAAGACGCCGAGGTTGTGCCAGGCGCTCTGCTCCCTCGCCTGGGAGAGATACCGGGTCTCGGTCTGACCGTTGCCGAGGTTGACGGTGTAGGGGGCCTGCTGCGTCTCGGCCCGCCGTTTGGGAATGTGGACCAGCACCCGAGCCCACCCGTTGACAGCTCGGTCGAGTTCCCAGGTGCCGGTCACCTTCATCACGTTGCCGTTACGTGCGGCGGTGCGGGTGTAGCCGAACCACTCATGACCGCCGAACCCGTTGCCGAGTTGCTGAAAGTCCGCTCTGGCCGGCACTTTCCCCGAGGCGTCCGGGTCTGTCAATCAAACGGCTCTGTCTCGTATTCGGCTCTGGCTCACTTTCGGTGGTGACCGAGCGTGGTCACAGGCGATAAGGGCGCGCTGGGGACGAATCAGCCGGCCAAAAGGGGTCGTGACGCGGTCCGGCGCGCAAGGGCGCGGGCAATCGCACGATCTTTCGGGCGTCTGATGAGGAACTCGCCCAGCTCCGCGACGTCAGCTTGATGCGCACGTTCCGTTACCACCGAAAGTGAGCCAGAGCCGTTTTTTCTACAGTCCCTCTTCCGGACGGGCGGCATGTCGTCGAGGTGACAAACTCCGGGATGATCCGTGTCCAAGACGCGAGCAACGGCACGGTGCTGCGGACCTTACGGGGAATGGGCAAGGCCGCCGTAGACACGCACAGCTCCGGTGTGGCGATGGACGCGGGGATCCAGCATGTGGCCATCGTCGACATCGACGGCGAGCGGGTTGTCGTCACCGACATGACCACCGCAAAGACCCGGCAGATCCCGGCGGCGCCGGTCTCGGGGATCGCCTACGTCGACGATCGCCTTCTCATCCAACAGTGGGAGGGCGCCCTGGAGATCTGGGACGCGTCAGGTGACAGACGCATCGACACCCTCGACAGCACCCCGTACAGAATCGCCGGCCCAGCCGTCGGCATCGGTGTCCTTGCCTCCAAAGGCATGGACGACACCCTCCTGCTGGCTGACGCGAGCTCCGGCCAGTTCCTGGGCTCCTTGCCCCTGCCACCCGGCGCTCGTCCTGCCTCCACCGGCCTGGACTTCTCTCCCGACGGCAAAATCCTGCTCACCGCGACCGAACAGTCCTCCCCTTCCGGCAGCGGAGTGGTCCTCGCCTGGAACCTCGACCCCAACGCCTGGGTAGCGATCGCTTGCACCACGACCTCCCGGCACCTCACCCCCGAACTGTGGAGGCACTACGTGGACGAGGAACCGCCCCCGGATCTACGGTGCCGCTGATGCCTTGCCGACCATCTCCTGCCCGGGTCCGGAAAAAGCGCCCGCACCTGGCGATCGGCCGGGCCGAGGCCGCTGTCCCAGCGGTGGCGGCTGATCCCCAGCTCTTCAGCCAGAGTGATGATCGGTTTATCACCGAGTCGGGCCGGCGCGACGGCGCGCTCACGAAACTCAGGCGAGTGAGGTGCAGGCACGGGTCTCTTCCTTCCCAGCCGACACAAGGTCGACTCAGACGAGGTGTCCGTCCTACGGGGGGAAGCTCAAGGCGTTGCTGGAGCACTCCGCCGGCCGTCCGCTGCGTGTCACCACCACCGCCTATGACTTCGAGCGGGCCGACCAGGCGTTGGCGGACCTGGCCGCCGATCGTTTCACCGGCGCCGCCGTGCTTCGCATCGGTGACGGATCACCTGCCGGAGATCGCGGTGTCCGGCCGGCGGGTTGGCCGGTGGAGGGGGAACGGCCCAGCGTGAGATAGACGATCGGGCCGATCGGCTGGACGAACAACAACGGCCACCACAGCGCCTTGGAGCCCCGGACCTGGCCGGCGGGCCTGCACCACAGGTCGGCGGCCGCCGTGGCGGTGAGCGACAGCTCTACGGAGGCCAGCGTCAAGATCGCCGCCTGCTGCCGGGCGGAAAGGTCACTCCAGCGCTTGTGCGAACGTTTCATGAGTGGCTCCTCGGTAGTGAGCGGCACCGGTTCGACGCGGAACGAAGCGACCGGCGCCTCCGGCTCCCCGGTGACGAGGTTGCGGTCGGCCACAGCCGTCTCCTTCGAGAGATCCGTCTTCCTTCGTCTCCATCACACACCTGCGGGAGAGCCGCGGCACCGGCCGGACGTCATCTGCCGCAAGGACCTTCGTCCTGGGCCACCGCGCCGGCCGACCTCCGCTCGACATCGGGCATGGAAACCGCGCAGGTCGTGAAACGCCTCATCATCGTGAGGTCTCCGTGGTCACAGGGCCGCCGATCGTGCCGGCCATGAACGCCGGGCGTGGAGAACACCCGGAATTCAGGGCCATCGGCGCGGCGGTTCGGGACTTTCAGCCGGTGGCGCGAGCGCGGCCGGGTGATGGGCTGGTGGGGTAAGCCGTTCTCATCGGTGTCTCCCGGAAGGAACCCGGACCATGAGCGCCCATCCCGTACGCGTGCGCGGCCACCTGGACGAGCCGCTGAGCCGTGGCCTGTGGCTGGTCAAGTGGCTACTGGCCCTCCCTCACTACCTCGTGCTGGGATTGCTGTGGATCGCCTTCGCCGTCTTGACGGTGATCGCCTTCTTCGCGATCCTGTTCACCGGCCGCTACCCCCGGCCGATCTTCGAGTTCAACGTGGGCGTGCTCCGCTGGACGTGGCGGGTCGCCTTCTACGGCTACGGAGCGCTGGGCACCGACCGCTACCCGCCCTTCACCCTCGGCCCGGCCCCGGACTATCCGGCCACGCTGGAAATCGACTATCCGCTACGGCTCTCACGCGGCCTGGTGCTGGTGAAGTGGTGGCTGCTGGCCATCCCGCATTACCTCATCGTCGGGCTCTTCACCAGCGCCGCCGTGCTCCTGTGGCGGGACGACCTGCCGGGTTCTGGCGGCCCCGTGCACAGTCTCGGTTTCGGCGGCCTCGTCGGCCTGCTGGTCGTCATCTCCGCCGTCGTCCTGCTGTTGCGCGGCCGCTACCCGCGTTCGATCTTCGACTTCGTGCTGGGCATGAACCGGTGGACGCTGCGGGTGGCCGCCTACGCCACCCTGATGACCGACGCCTATCCGCCCTTCCGCCTCGATGCCGGTGAGGAGGAACCCGCAGAAGGCCCCCAGCCTCCGCCCGGAGGGACCGGCCTTTCCCCTGCGGGCGGGAACCCCCTGTTCACAGGAGCGGAACCGGGAGTGGCCACCACCGCCCCGCCCCGGCAGCAGTCCCACGTGTGGTCGGCCGGGGCGGCCACCGCGGCCGTACTGGGTTCCCTGCTCGCGTTCTGCGCGCTGGGCGCCACCGCCGCCGGGACCGGTACCCTCATGCTCGACTCCACGCGTGGACCCGATGGCTTCGTTGACACCGGCATCGAGCGAGTGAGCACGTCCACGTACGCGCTCACCGTCGAGAGGGTCGAAATCGCAGGGCAGGGCGTCGGGTTCGTCAGCGACGCCGTCGGCCCGCTCCGCGTCCAGGTCACCGGAGTGGACAGGCCCGTGTTCGTCGGGATCGCCCCGCACCGCGAGGTCGCCACCTACCTGGACGGCGTCGCCCATGACCAGGTGACGCGCCTGGTCGTCTCCCGCGGCCCGGATGACGGCGCCCGTCCCGTTCGCGTTCCGGGCCGGGCTCCCGTCATCCGCCCCGGCACGCAACCGTTCTGGACCGCGCAGGCCGAGGGGATAGGCCGCCAGACCCTCACCTGGGACATCCGGCCGGGCGAATGGGCCCTCGTCGTCATGAACGCCGACGCCTCCGCGCAGGTGTCCGCCGACGTCCGGCTGGGCGCTCCCCTGGCTTGGACGGGGACTCTGATCACAGGGTCATTCGTCGCCGCGGCCGTCCTGTTCCTGGCCGGCGGTGGGCTGATCACGCTGGGCGTCCGCTTGGCCGCAGTCCCGCTCCCGCCCCTTCCCGCCACCTCCCCGACGGTCGTCAGCGGATCCGTCTGAGGGCCACCGATCGGCCCTCCCGGACCGAGCCCGCACGATCGCCTCCGCCCTGCGAGATGAAGACCCACGGTGCCCGGCCGGGCAGGACCCGAACCGTCCGCTGGTCGCACCGCTCAAAGCCTCCTGGTACCCGTGGCCGAACCGCTCCCAAGGAGGACGGCATCGTGACGACGTCCCCGCCTACCGGCACGACAGACGAGTTCACCGGTGACGGCGGGCGGGAACACCGTCAACGACGCCCTGCGGGTGTTCCATCCCGCGACAACCGCCGGCGAAGCCTGGAGGAGGACGTCCGGCGCGAGCTTCGACAGCGGTGGATCTCGCCGGACACCTCGCCTGCTGCTCGCCTTCTGCCGGTAACCGGTGATCGAGACTTTCGCCTCTGCCGTCGACCCGGTGGCCTTCACCTGGTTCGCGACCGATTCCGGGCCTGCCAGGCCTTGTGCGCGGCGTCGGCCAGGATCACGGCCGGGATCGCCAGGGCCGCCAGCGCCCAGCCCGCGGCGTCCGGGAAGGTCCCGCCGAGCAGGTCCGTCAGCACGGGCAGACTCAGGAAGGCCGCGAGCACCACCACCTCGAAGGCGATCGCCCCGAGTAGCAGCGGGTTGCCGCGCCAGTGCACCGGGCCGATCCAACGGGACTCGCTGCGGCAGGCGAAGGCGTTGGCGAGCTGGCCCAGCACCACGGCGGCGAACGCCGTACCGGAGGCCGTGGCGAGCAGCGCGGGCCCGGGTTCGGCGCCGAGCGTCCAGCCGCCCAGCAGCAGCATGCCGGTGAAAGCGGCCATCTCGGCCAGCGCCTGCACGGGACCGAGCACGCCGGACGCGGCGAGCAGCGGGTTTGTCCAGTTAACGGCTCTGTCCCGTAATCGGCTCTGGCTCACTTTCGGTGGTGACCGAGCGTGGTCACAGGCGATAAGGGCGCGCTGGGGACGAATCAGCCGGCCAAAAGGGGTCGTGACGCGATCCGGCGCGCAAGGGCGCGGGCAATCGCACGATCTTTCGGGCGTCT
>NZ_JBFAAE010000131.1:0-6279 GCF_040639575.1 Streptosporangium sp. NPDC023825
GTCGACCTTCCAACGCTGGCCTGGATCGTGGGAAGGCTGGACTCACACGTGGACCGTCGAACGATGCTCCTGCTCGCCGCCGGAATGACCGCCGAGGCCGCGGCCACCATCAGCGACCCCTGGGAGCGACTCTCCCGCGCCCTGACCGGCCCCCAGGCCCTCGATGACGACACCATCGAGCGTCTCGAAGCGCGCACGATCGGTTTTCACCGCCTGGAGTACGTGCTTCCGGCCCGAGCCATCTACCAAGGGCTCACCACCCACATCAACGAACTCAGCACCCTGCTCCAAAGCGGCCCCTCCGACCGCTTCCGCCGACGTCTGGCCGCCACCGCCGGCGAAGCCGCCACCCTGGCTTCCTGGATCGCCTGGGACCTCAAGCAGCCCGGACAGTCCGCCTCGTTCGAGCGCGTCTCGGCCCTGGCTGCCAAGGAGAGCGGGCACCAGATCATCCAGGCGTGCACCCACGCCTACAAGTCGTACGCCGTCGAAGGCCGCGCCGCCTACGAGGCCGTACGCCAAGCCCAGCAGTTCCTCCCCGCCCAGGGCGACGACGCCACTCGCGCCTGGCTGCTCAGCCGCGAAGCCGAAGAACTCGCCGCTCTCGGGGACCGCCGCGCCATCGAGGTGATGCACCAGGCCGAAGAGGCATACGGCCGAGCCCGCCCGCACCGCGAACGCGCCTGGACCCGCTTCCTGGACCCTGGCCGGATGGCCGCCTTCCAGCTCTCCACCTACGTGCGACTCGGCGACGAACACCACGTCATCGAAGCCGGCCAGACCGCCCTGTCAGCGGTTGCCCAGGAGAGCGACCATAAGAAGGCCGCGATCGTCTACGCCGACATCGCCCAGGCCCAACTCCAGATCGGCGACATTGCCGAAGGACTCACCTACGCCCGCCGCGCCCTGGAATCGGCTCAGCGCAGCGAATCCACCTGGGGGATCGAGCACCTCGCCACCGTGGAGAAGGCCTTGGCGCCCCACACCGACCAGGCCGTTCGCGAGTTGCTCGGCGACATCGCCGTTACCCGCCGGAACGCGGGGCCGTCTCCCGCCTGATCCACTCCAGGTAGTCAGCAGTGCCGGCTACGAGTGCGCTGGCGATGATCTGCGGCACCTCGTAGGAGTGCAGCTCCCGCACACACCGCGCCAGATCCTCGAATCGCTCAGTGGTCGTGGTCATCAGCAACAGCCACTCGTTGGAGTGCTGGATCTCCCCGGCCCACCAGTAAGTTGACTCGATCGGCGCGATGATCTGAGCCCCCGCGGCCAGCCGACGCTCCACCACTGCCGAACAAATCCGATCAGCCTCATCACGGCTGCTGGCAGTGACGCGAACCTCGATGCAATCCGAAGTGTTTTGGATCATGCCAACACACTGCCGAATTGTTCTCATAGGTATCAAGCGGCGGCGCGCCGCGCCGCCGTACCCGGCCCTCTGCCGCCCGCCGACCGGGCGTGCGGCGTGGGCGCCGGTCCCGGCCGGCGGCGCGCCGGGCCGTCCACCGACCGGCGCACCCGCCGTAGTCGATGCTCTCGCCGCCCACCGGCCCGCCGCCGCCCTGCTTCCTGGGCATGCATATGATCAGCCTGTCGACAGGAGCAGGCCGTGATCTACTCTTCGTTCGGGATCTTCATTCTTCTTGTACTCGTAGCGGCGGTTGTCATCCCCGTGGCGATAGCCATCGCGCTTATCCGGCTCTTTCGAAGCTGACGCCTCCGGCGGGGGATTCCGCTCCGGGATGATCGCGACTGCCGATCGCAGAGTCGTAGTTGGCTGAGGTGGGGCCGGCTCTTCCCGTCTGCCACGTCCCAGGCAAGCCCAACATCTCGACTCCTCCGGATCAAGACCGTCTGTGACCGTTGGCATCCCATGGCCGAGGAACGTCTACCGGCTGACGTACACGCGAAGACGGCCTTGATCCTCCGTCCCCGAGCTGTTGCCCCTCCGGGGTGGGACGAGGCAGACGGGAAGATCCGGCGGGCGCGGTGCGCGCAGTGTGCGAGAAACACCAACTTGCCCAGCTCAATGTGAACCGCTGATCTCGGGACAGCCTGGCGGCTCCGCGATCTCAACGCCGAAGGGCGCCACAGCCCCCATCTTCACATCAGGCGTGTAACCCTTCACATCAGGTGTGTAACCGTCGGCCGTCATCCAGGGCAAGGGGGAGCTGGTCGGGAGGACTTCCTCTGCTCGCAGCTCTTCCTCTTGCCATTCAAGGAACGACTCATCCAGCGCGAGGTACTCGGCATCTGTGAGTGGCCGCACTCGACAATCCAGCGGGGCGGCGGTGCTGAGCGTCGGCACAGCCGCCAATGCCATGATCAGCAACAAGGCTGTGCTCTTCCTCTTCATGCGCCATCACTCCCAACCACTCACCACCAGACCAACGAAGTCAGCAGCATGAAGCATCTTGATCACGAATGGGAGGGTGCCGATGATTGGGAACCGATTCTGCATGTGCGGACGGTGAGGTGGAGAGCCACCTTGGGAACCACCCGAACAGACGATCATGAACCAAGCCGGACGGACCTGAACGGCCGGAGTCCCGACGAGCAGCAGGACGAACGACTCCGAATGGTCCTGAACATCGTTCGGGGACCTACGGATCAGAAGGCCAGACCACACCGCGCGCATGCCAGTACAGGCCGGCGACCGGGGAGCACGGGATTCGTAGAGACGGAAAGATACTCCTATGCGCTACGAGGCCGGGAATGCCAAGGTGTCGCCCCTCATCCATCGCTTCGTCACCACAGAAGGAAGGGTCACTCCGGAGGGGAAGCCATCGCGACGGTACATGAAGCTCCTCGGCGGTAATTTCCTCCGTCTGCCTAGACCTGAACTTGCCGCGTTCGCCCGGTCGATCGCGAGTGACGCGAAGGAGATCGCCGACGACGAGCTTGGTGCACTGCTGGGCGAGGACTGGCGCCCCCGTCTCGTCGCCGCCTACCTGATAGGTCTTGACCGTCGCACTTGCTTCCGTCCAAAGCTTGGCGAACTGCTCTTGGAAAGCGGCGGCCCTTATGCAGGCAAGGGGTACTGCTTCGCGTTCGCCCGCTTCGGGAGGGCGGAGGACACAGAGCCTCTCATCGACTACCTCGATCGCTACCTTCCTCGTCCGGAGTGCCGCTACGACCAGTCTTGGGCGATGGGCGCGCTCCTGCACCTGGACGAACGCCTAGGAACCGACCATGCTGCCCGGTTCTTCGTCCCGGGCGGTCTCTGGGAACAGTCATGGCTGAAGGAGCTCAACGTCGACCCCGCCGAGCCGAAACGCTGGATCGATCGCCTGTGTCGGTTCGCCGACGATTGCATGAGCGGAGGTGACGGCACGATCGCCTACGTTGAACGCTAGAGCGGCCCCAGCCCAGACGGCGTGCCCGTTGCGTGCCCGTCAGCAGAGGGAGCAAGGGGAACTCACGGGGAATCACGGACAACCGAAGCCCTCCCCCGCAGGTCAGCGTCTCCCCAGATCAGCGACCAGATGTGTTAGAGACTTCCCAAGCTGATAATGCAGGTCGCTCTATTCCACACCAGCTTGCCTGGATCGTTCAGAGTTCAGCCAGTATTGAAAAGATGGACTCGTAGATTTGAGCACGGTGGGATCACGTGGCGGCTCAGGCCAGATCTGCAGGAAGTAGTGATCACCTATTTCGATCGCGACCTCTTCGTCCATACCTCTGACGTGGTACCGCAAACGATACGCTCCGGGACCGGCGGGCAACGGAGGAAGAGAATGTTCCCTCCCTTCCCACTCCTCCAGAGAAACACGGCCCGATGGGGACTCATAGCTGATCTCGACGATGTCTTCGTAGCCATCGAGGTCAGCACCCGGATCCCGATCGGCGACAGCCACCGTGAACTCCACCGTTCCCCACTGAGGACCCACAATCAGGGAGGCACTGCCTTTCTCCACTCGGATGATCCCCACAGGGTGGCCCGGCACGCCATCAAACCCGCCCACGTCGCACCCCTCATCCACGAGATAGACCTGGCTGTAATCCACCCCCACATCCAGCTGCTTGACCTGCACGACAGGAGTCTCATCTCTGGTCATGGGCGGGAAGCATAGACTCCGCCACCGACAAGATCGCCTATCAGCGGCAGCGCAAACAGGCTGCCGTCAAGTGATGGACGACGAGCGAGTTTCCCGTGCCAGATGCGTGCCAGAACAGGCGGGGAATCACGGTCACTCACGGGGGATCACGGGGACTCGACCCGCCCTGACCTGCACCCCTGTTTTCCCAGCTCAAAGCATCAAGGTCAGTAGATGATTCCCAAGCTGAC
Source organism: Streptosporangium sp. NPDC023825 (assembly GCF_040639575.1). NCBI lineage: Bacteria > Bacillati > Actinomycetota > Actinomycetes > Streptosporangiales > Streptosporangiaceae > Streptosporangium > Streptosporangium sp. NPDC023825. The sequence continues at coordinate 4,289 of NZ_JBFAAE010000131.1, forward strand.
AGCGCACGGACCGAACAAGTGAAGTTGTCGGACCTCACTGTCATGATCTTCGCGTCCATCGCTCTCGTAGGAAGGCATAAGAATGAGCAGCGCTACGGCGGCAGCCTACGAGTGGCTCTGCCAGGAGTTCAGTGACGGCGTCGGAGAGATATGGCTCTTCGCCGGCTTCGTCCGAGATTTGTCCCCCGAGAAGGCCCTGCAACGCATCGGCGTCATCCCGGGGCCTCTAGGGGAATCCGGATTCGGTGTCGCGGCCTATGCGGCCGACGGCGGAACCGCTCTGATCGAATACGGCTGGGCCGGCATCATCTACAACTGCGATATGGAACTGTCGGAGGGCACAGCCGCGGCCGCGGTACGGGCGACCATCAACAACCGGGACTTCACCCACTCTGTCGACGGCCGCTTGATCACCACGTTCAGTCTGTACTCCTACCGTTTCCGGGAGGGGGCCGACCCTGACCGACTCCAGGCAGATGTCGAAGACCTCGGCATGGACATCAACGGCGACCAGCCCGACTTCCTCGACGACCCCGTCTCCAGCGCTCTGGCCCTCGCCGAACGCGCCACGGGCGTCCACCTGTCTCCCGCCTGTTTCGCCCGTCCGGCTCTGATCGGATCCACCGACCACCTCCATCCCTACCGCTGACGCCCTTGGCTTATGAAGATCCGGAACATAGGCGGAACGGTCTCGGCACGTCACACCCGATGCGGCGCGAAACTTCAGGTCACGGCACCACACGCCGCATAGGAAGCCCTCCACTTTTAATCCGTAGGTTTTGAGTTTGGGTCCTGCTCAGCGACATGCCGGCTGGTTGCGCACCACTCCTGCGCGGTCAACGAGGCGCTCAACCGCAACCTCTTCAACGCCCTCACCGCCGAGTTCGACGAGGAACGCCCGGAGCTGGTTAACGCGCTGACGTACTGCGATATGGCCACCGGCCCCCGACGGTACCCATCTCGACGTCGCCGAGATCCACTCATGCTACGGTCCCGAGCATCTCGTCTCCCGCTCGATCACCGCGTCAACGCCATGCATCCTGGCCGCTGTCAAGGCGGTGGAGTCCGTGATGATCAGCTCGCATCGGGTTGGGAGTCCTTAAATCTGTCCATGTCGCTAGCCACAAGGTCGAAGAAGCTGCGATAGCGCTGGACTCCCGGCAGCCACGCGGCCGCGAAGCACGCCTCCCATTCTCCTGCCGGGCTGATGACGTGCGGGTTGAGGAAAAAGTCGCCGTCGTCGAACTGTCCGATCAGGATGGAATCGGGGAGGTATTCGGGGCGGTAGAACACGGAATCCTGGTCGTCGCCGTAGACGAAGTAGTCCTCATCTGATGCACTGTCGATCGGGTAGAGGGGATTGGGGTCCGCCAGTTCAGCCAGCCATGGGGCGAGGGCTCGCACCCGCCCAATCTCGTGGACGGGCCGGAAGATGCCCTGCCCCCACCCGTTCGCGATGCGGAGGAAGGCGCGATAACTCGGCGGGAGGCGTATCCCGAGACGTTCCTCCTGCTCGGCGATGTCGGCCTCGCTTGCGCCTATCGCCGGAAACCCCGGTGCCTGCCCAAGAAGTTCACGCCATGCGTTGTCAGTGTCGCTCATGGCGGAGACCCTAGCGATCAATCTGACATGTCATCCGATGTACGGCAGGTCGGTTCCGTCTAGGTAGTGCTCGATCCGCATGCGCATTGATCGGTCCATCTGGAGTGCGGTGATCTGGTTGCGCGGCACTCAGCGGACTTCGCATGATTCGTTACTCGGCGCCAGCTCCCCGCTGAGCGCTTGGACGGAAGTCCGTAACGTGCGACGTGCTCTGGAGTGGTGAGGGCTATGTATCTCCTCGAAACTTAGCCCTCTTGAAAACCGCCACGCCCTGGCGGGGCGCTCAGTTTCGGGATGATCGCCGGTACGCGACCGCGAGACTGTATGCCGCTGGGATGAGCTGGAGGGGCGAAGGCTTGCGCAGATGCGCCGGCCGCGGAAATCCTGCG
>NZ_JBFAAE010000132.1:0-5234 GCF_040639575.1 Streptosporangium sp. NPDC023825
GACCACCTTCCAATCCGTGGGACTGCGGCACCCGCGCGGCGGAGAATCAGCCGTCAACGGGCGATCCTGATGGCGTTCAACACTCCCTTCGCTATGTGTGCTCATTCGACTTCATGCGGCACCTGCCGCAACCGCGTGTCCACGGCCAGAGCCCTTGACCTGCTGTGCCGGCCCCGGCACGTCCGACGTCGCGACTTCGTTCACCATTACCGCTGTGGCAGCGCGTCCACGGCCGGACCCTTCAACCGCTCGGCCCTGGCACGTCCGACCTTCTGCCTTTTCCTCACTGCCTTACCGCGTTGTCTCCTGCTGTCCACGCTCGTCCGGGCAGCTCGTCGTGATGCCTGTATCCTGCGCTGCCCTCGTGGATCCGTTCCTTGCGACGTCAGAAACCATACCCCTGCTCGATACGAATGTCTACATCAACCGCTACAGATTTTCCGTTCTCGTGAAGACAGGGACGGCGCCTCACTCCGAGGGGAGCAGCTCGGCGACGGCCTGCTCGACGTTGTCGCGCAGCTCGAAGCGGGGCAGCAGGCCGGTGCGTCGCAGCAGGAGCCGCAGGCCGTCCGGGACGCCCGCGAACAGGAGCCGGCCGGTGGCGGTGTCCTGGATGCGCTGCCGGGTGTTGGCCAGGATTCCCAGGGCGGTGGAGTCGTAGAAGGTCAGCTGCGACAGCTCCAGCACCAGGCGGGGACCGGCGCTCAGTTCCCAGGCCTCGTTGACGTGCCCGGTGAGCGTGGGGGCGGTGACGAAGTCCAGGTGCCCGCCCACCTCCAGCACGCTGCAGTGCCCGCGATGGGTCACCCGCACCCACAACGCCTGCTTGTGATGATCCACCTCAGCCCTCCCTGGCCGCGTACCGATGGCGGACCCCCGCGATACCCCGATTACGAGCGGCAATGCCCCTCTCCACGGACCAAACGCGGATCCGCCGGCGCATACCCTGGTCCGGCCGCCGCGAACGTCCCCGGCGGCGCGGGCCGGGCATCACCGTGACGGCCGCCCGGCGTACCGGTGACCTGGGCTCGGCGCTCCGGACTCAGGGGTTCGGCGGGCGCCACATCGGGAACATCGGCGGGCCGCCGGGCAGGACCAGCGGTTCACCGAGATCCCGGTAGCCGTGCCGCAGGTAGAGCCTGCGGCTGCGAGTGCTGCTGGCCTCCAGGTACGCGGGGATCCCCGCCTCGTCGAGCCCGCGGTGGTACCCCTCCAGCAGCCGGGTCCCCGTCTTCCGTCCCTGATACCCGGGGAGCACGGCGAGGAACGCCAGGTAGTGGTGGGGCTCGTGGGGGTGGCGCCTGTCCATCTCCTCGCCCATCTGCTCGATGCGCTCCGCGTGGGGCCCGGCGAACGCCTCCACCCTGGCGGCCCGGCCGGGAACCTCGGGAAGCGGCTCGACGCCCTTGTGGTACCACACGGCCACGGCGGACATGTCGGCCGTCGCGTGGACCTCGCCGTGGACGAGGGCGCCTTCGCTGAGCATGGAGAAGAAGGGGGGCATCACCCGGCGGCGGTCGTCGTCCGGCGGGATCATCCAGGCCGAGACCTCCTGCTCGTGGAAGGAGGTGGCGATGATCGCGCCGATGGTCTCCGCGACTCCGGGAGCGTTCTGGACGCGAATGATCTCGGTCACTCGTTCCCTCCCACGGCCGCCTTGGCACCCAGGCCGATGTTGGCGTACACCTTCGGCCGGCCGGCCCGCAGGGCGAGTCCCCACAGGACGCCGAAGCCCGCGGCGACGAAGTAGATGGCGGGCATGATCCAGCGGAGCGGGGAGTCGGCGGCCACGCCGAGCACGGTGTCGAAGTTGAGCATGACGAGCACGATGACGACGAGCAGCAGGACGGAGGAGATGACCGGGGCGATCCGGGTCCGCCAGGCGTTCTCCTCGTGGGGGTTCTTGGCGAAGAAGACCAGCACGGAGACCGAGGTGGCCGCCAGCATCATGAGCAGTCCCAGGCCGCCGAACGACCCGACGGTGAAGAACAGCTGGATGACCGGGTCCAGGCCGAAGATCGCGTAGATGACGATCGTGGCCAGCCCGATGACGCTCTGTGCCACCGAGCCGTTGACCGGGGCACCGGTCCGGGGGGAGGTACGGCCGAAGATCTCGGGCAGGACCCTTTCCCGGCCGAGGGCGAAGACGTAGCGGGAGATCGTGTTGTGGAAGGCGATCAGCGCGGCGAAGAGGCTCGTCACGAAGAGGAGCGAGCCGATGGTGGCGATGGTCGCCCCCAGGTGCTGCCCGGCCAGGTTGAACAGGAGGTTCGAGCTCTGCTCGCGCGAGGCCTCGACGATCCTGTCCGAGCCGATCGGCACGGTCATCGCCCAGGACGACAGGGCGTAGAGCCCGGAGATGACGGCGAGCGCGACATAGGTCGCGATCGGCACCGTGCGCCTCGGGTCCTTGGTCTCCTCGGAGAACACCACCGACGACTCGAAGCCCGCGAAGGACGCGATGCAGATCGCGACCACCGCTCCGATCCCGGGGACGAAGAGGTTCGAGGGGTCGAAGACGTCGAGGCTGTAGCCCGAGGCCGACGGGTTGATCAGGTCCGCGATGTCGAACAGGACGACGACGGCTATCTCCGTCAGCAGCAGCACCGACAGGACCTTCCCGTTCACGTCGACCCGCATGAGGCCGAGCGCCCCGGTCAGCACCCAGGCGACCAGCCCGATGACCCACCAGGGCGGAGAGCTGCCGAACCAGTCGGCGATCAGCGGCTGGGCGGCCGCACCGATCATGCCGTAGAGACCCACCTGGAGCGCGTTGTAGGCCAGCAACGCGACCCACGCGGTCGCCACGCCCACCGGCCTGCCGAGCCCTTTCGCGGTGTACGCGTAGAACGCCCCGGCATTGACGACGTGGCGGGCCATCGTCACGTAGCCGACGGCGAACAGGCCCAGGATGCCTCCGAGCAGGATGAAGGCGAGCGGCACGCCGGTTACGCCGGTCGCGGCGTAGGCGGCGGTCACCGAACCGCCGATGACGGTCAGCGGTGCCGCCGCCGAGATGACGAAGAAGACCACGGAGGGCACGCCGAGGCGGTCCTGGGCCAGCGCGGCGGAGACCGCACCGGTTTTCTGCTCTGTCAGGGACATCGGGGGGCTCCTTGGAGTGAGGGGGGTGTGCTCACCGCCGGGTGATGACGGCGTCGCCGACGGCGGCCTCGGTCTGGGCGATCAGTTCCTGGAGCGGCGCCGGGAGGGCGGCGATCGCCGCGGAGAGGTACGCCGGGTTCCGCTCCCACAGGACGAGGTGGTTGCCACCGGTCGCGACGAGCAGCCCCAGCAGGACGCGGTCCTGGACGTTGAGCGGCTCACGGCGCTGGATCGCCAGGTTGACGCGTCCGACGGGCCATCCCGCGACGTTCACGTCGACCGGCACCTGTCTCCGCGACGGGCGCCTGCCGGGCGGGCGCAGCAGCCCGTCGGCGGTCATCCGGGCCGCCACGTCGGCGAGTGCCGTACGGGCGAGGAACTGCAGCCAGGTACGGAAGCGGTGCGAGGGTTCGGCGACGATGTGGCCCAGGGCGGTCCTGGTGAGCGCGTCCCCGGGCGGCGCCGCGTCGAGGACGACGAGCCGCGTCCGTTCCGCCCCCGATCCCACGCCCACCCGCCCGGCGAGCATCAGTTCTCCCAGTACGGCGGCGGCCAGCCCGAGACCGGTCAGGCGGGCGTGAAGCCTCATCCGGCCGGTCGCGTTGTCGTGCATGACAAAGAACAGGTCATCGGCCAACCGGGTTCCTGAAAGATCAACTCCAACCACGAACGGCGATCGTATAGCTAAATCATTAAATTTGTCATTATGCGAACAAAGTTCTAGCGCTGGCCATAGATGCGTCCGACGAGAATCAAAGAATCGGACAGATGGCCAAGAACCCGGAGTCATGCCGAGGACGCCTCGAAGACTCCGACGAATCAAGAAATTTACTTATTTTTGGCCATCCGTGGGCGGGCGCCGGGAAGCCTCGGGCCGAGGAGTCCCGGGGCCGGAACAACCCCGGTCAGACGGCTCCCGAAAGAGGAAATCCACGAATCCCGATGAATCCTTACCTGACTTTGATGCAGGCACTTTTGGCATTTTGGGACCGGCGTAATGCCGGGACGGCTTCCGGGTTTCCACCAGGGGTGATAGCGGGAGACGCGCGCCCCCGGGCGGGGCCGAACCCGACCACTTCGGGATCGTCGGCGGCCGGATACCCGTTCATTCCGGGTCATCCAGTTTGATCATCAGATGTGTCACCAGCCGGTCCTGTGGCGTGGTGGCGGGGTCGGAGACGTACACCTCGCGCAGCGGGCCGAGAGGCGTGTGCCCGCGCTCGCCCACCCAGGCGAGCAACGCGTGCACGGTGAGAGGGATCTGGTCGTACGCCCCGACATGGGTCGCCGACGCGTACAGACCGCCCGGCAGGACGTCCGAGGACGTCCCGGGGACGTCCTCGGACGTCTCCAGCGCGACCGCCACGGCCACCTCCTCCGCCATGTCGAGCGGGAACAGGCCGACCAGCATCCCGTCCGGCGCGCCCGTCGCCGCGAGCAACCGGGCCACGCACGCCGAGGTGACCGGGCCGATCCGCTCCTGCGGCGCGGTGTCCCGTACGACGGCCACCCGCCGGGCGGGCTCGCGGACGATCGTCACCTCCGGCCGGGGAAGGCCCTCGGCCAAAATGCGTTCGAGCGCGGCGAAGTTGCGCTCGCGGCGCGCCAGGTCGGCCTCCATGCGGTCGCGCACGCCGCCGAGCGCGTCCGCCTCGCCGGACAGCACCCGTCCGATCGAGGGGAGAGGGACGTCGAGGGAGCGCAGCAGTCCGATCAGCATCGCGGGGCGCGCCTGGTCGGGCCGGTAGTAGCGGTAGCCGGTGTCCGGATCGACATACGCCGGGGTCAGCAGGCCCAGCTCGTCGTAGTGGCGCAGTTGCTTGACGCTGAGCCGGCACAGCCGGGCGAACCGCCCGATCGGCAGGTGTTCCTCGTTCACGTCATCAGGATGACGGCTCCCGCTGGGGGAAGGTCCGGCCGGACCGCCGCCGCCGTTGCTCGATCTGCCCGTGGGCGGCCGGGACCGGTGGCGACACGGGAGACGGGGACCCGGCCAGGTGCCGGATCGCCGCGTCTCCCGTGACGACCGGACGGCGGGACGGCGGGACGGCGGGACGGCGGGAAAGCAGGCGTGGGCGGGGCCCGGGTGGCGGGGGCCCGGCCCGCCCGGGGTGGGTGGGGGGCGGGGC
>NZ_JBFAAE010000133.1:0-5168 GCF_040639575.1 Streptosporangium sp. NPDC023825
GCCGATGCCTGTGTGGTGGTGGGCTCGTTGCGGCGTGATGACGGCGGGCCGCGCCGGTTGTGGACGAGCGCGGCCGAGTTGTGGGTGCGCGGCGGTGACGTCGACTGGGAGCGGGTCATCGCCCCGGCCCACCCCGGCGCCGTCGACCTGCCCACCTACGCCTTCCAGCACCAGCGCTACTGGCTGCTGGAGACGGGCGGCGCGGGCGACGCCGAGAGCCTCGGGCTCCGGGCCACCGGGCACCCGCTGCTCGGCGCGTCCACCGGGCTCGCGGAGAGCGGAGCGGCGGTGCTCACCGGACGCGTGTCGATCGCCACGCACCCGTGGCTGGCCGACCACGCGGTCAACGGGCAGGTGCTGCTGCCCGGCACCGGCCTCGTGGAGCTGGCCGTACGGGCGGGCGACGAGGTCGGCTGCGACCTGCTGGAGGAGCTGACGCTGCAGGCGCCGCTGTTCCTGCCGGAGCGCGGGGCCGTCCAGCTCCAGGTGGCCGTCGGCGCGCCCGACGAGGACGGACGCCGGCAGCTGGGGATCTACTCCCGCCCGCACGACGCGCAGGACGAGCCCTGGACCCAGAACGCCGCGGGAACACTGGCCCGCGCCGGCGTGGTCGTACCGGAAGCCGAGGAGATCTGGCCCCCGGAGGGCGCGCAGGCCGTCGGCATGGACGGGCTGTACGACGACTTCGCCGCCATCGGCCTGGGCTACGGTCCCGCCTTCCGCGGGCTGCGGGCCGCGTGGCGCAAGGGCGACGAGGTCTTCGCCGAACTGGCGCTGCCCGAGGACATGGCACGGGACGCCGCCAGGTTCGGGTTGCACCCGGCGCTGTTCGACGTCGCCCTGCACGCCACCGCCCTCGGCGGGTTCGCGACCGATTCCGAACCGGGCCGGCCCTCCCTGCCGTTCGCCTGGAACGGGGTGGCGCTGCACGCCTCCGGAGCCACGAAGCTCCGTGTCAGGATCTCGCTGATCGCCCAGGGCGCGGTCTCGATCAAGCTGATGGACACCGCGGGCCTGCCCGTGGCGACGGTCGCGTCGCTGGCCGTACGCCCGGTCTCCATCGGTCAGCCGGAGGCCAACCGCACCGCAGGACTCAGGAACAAGCTGTTCCACGTCGAGTGGAGTGCGGCTCCGGCCGCTTCCGCGGGGGTGCCCGGGTGGGTGGTGGCCGATTCGCTGGACGGTTCACCGGATGCCGAGATCGCGGAGTGTGTGCTGGTCGAGGTGTCGGCCGGGGTGCACGAGGCGTTGGACGTGGTGCAGGGGTGGTTGGCCGAGGAGCGGTTCGCCTCCTCGCGGCTGGTGGTGGTGACGCGGGGTGCGGTGGCGGTCGCGGATGAGGCGCCGGATCCGGCGCAGGCGGCGGTGTGGGGTCTGGTGCGGGCGGCGCAGGCGGAGCAGCCTGGCCGGTTCGTGCTGCTGGACCTGGACACCGAATCCCTCGACGAGGGCACGATCGGTCAGGCGCTCGCCTCGGGTGAGGCGCAGGTCGCGGTGCGGGCCGGCGCGGTGTGGATGCCGCGGCTGGTGCGCACGGTGGTGGCGCCGGTCGAGGAGGAGCGTGCTCCGGTGTTCGGGCCGGAGGGCACGGTGCTGGTCACCGGAGGCACCGGCGGCCTGGGCGCGCTGGTGGCCAGGCATCTGGCCGCCACCTACCAGGTCAAGCACCTGCTGCTGGCCGGCCGGCGCGGCGAGCGGGCCCCGGGTGTCGCCGAGCTGGTGGCGGAGCTGACCGAACTGGGTGCTCAGGTAAGTGTCGCGGCGTGCGACGTGGGTGACCGGGACGCGCTGGCCGGGATGATCGCGGCGATTCCGGCCGGGCAGCCGCTGAGCGGTGTGGTGCACGCGGCCGGTGTCCTGGACGACGGTGTGATCACCGCGCTGACGTCCGAGCGGCTGGACGGGGTCATGCGGCCCAAGGCCGACGCGGCCTGGTATCTGCACGAGCTGACCCGGGAGCTGGACCTGTCGGCGTTCGTCCTCTTCTCCTCGATGGCCGGGGTGCTGGGCGGTCCCGGGCAGGGCAACTACGCCGCTGCCAACGCCTTCCTCGACGCGCTGGCCGAGCACCGCAGGTCACAGGGACTGGCGGGCACCTCGCTGGCCTGGGGCCTGTGGGCGATCGGCGGGCTGGCCGACCTGGACGAAGCCGACCTGCGGCGCCTCGCGCGCTCCGGTGTCGAACCGCTGACCGCCGAGGACGGCCTGGCCCTCTTCGACGCCGCACTCGACACGGGACGGGCCACGCTGCTCCCGGCCCAGCTCAACTTCAAGGTCCTCAGTACTCACGCGGACTCGCTGCCACCGCTGCTGCGCGGCCTGGTGTCCGCTCCCGCCAGGCGGGTGGTGACGGCGGCCTCGGAGGCCGCGGCCACCCTGAAGCAGCAGCTGGCGAGCCTGCCTCCCGCCGGTCAGCGGGCCGTGCTGGAGGACCTGGTACGCGACCAGCTGGCCGTGGTCCTCGGATTCGCCGACGCGTCCGCACTCGACGACGGCATCTCCTTCCAGGAGCTCGGCTTCGACTCGCTGATGGCGGTGGAGTTCCGCAACCGGCTCAGCCAGGTCACCGGCATGCGGCTGCCGGCCACGCTGATCTTCGACTATCCGACCCAGGCGGTGCTCGTCCCGTTCCTGTCCGGCGAGCTGCTCGGCAAGCGGGAGATCGCGGTCACCTCCCGGGTCTCGACCGGAGACGACGAGCCCATCGCGATCGTCGGCATGGCCTGCCGCTATCCCGGCGGGGTCGAATCGCCGGAGGACATGTGGCGGCTCGTGGCGCAGGCGGGCGACGCGGTGGGCGAGTTCCCCACCGACCGGGGCTGGGATCTGGAGAAACTGTACGACCCGGACCCCGGCAACCGCGGCACCTCCTACGCCAGGCACGGCGGTTTCCTGTACGACGCCGCCGAGTTCGACCCCGGCTTCTTCGGGATCAGCCCGCGCGAGGCCGTCGCCATGGACCCGCAGCAGCGCCTGCTGCTGGAGAGCTCCTGGCAGGCGATCGAGCGTGCGGGAATCGACCCGCACGGCCTGCGAGGAAGCCGGACGGGCGTGTTCGCCGGGGTGATGTACCACGACTACGCGAGCCAGCTCACCTCCATACCGGAGGAGCTGGAGGGCCTGATCGGCACCGGCAACTCCGGCAGCGTCGCCTCCGGGCGGGTGTCCTACACCTTCGGGTTCGAGGGACCCGCGATGACCGTGGACACCGCGTGCTCGTCGTCGCTGGTCGCGCTGCACCTGGCGGCGCAGGCGCTGCGCTCGGGCGACTGCGACCTGGCCCTGGCGGGCGGTGTGACGGTGATGGCCACCCCGTGGACGTTCATCGAGTTCGCCCGGCAGCGCAACCTCTCGCCGGACGGCCGCTGCCGGGCGTTCGCCCAGGCGGAAGGCGGCGTCGGCCTCTCGGAGGGTGTGGGCATGCTGCTGGTCGAGCGGCTGTCGGACGCGCGGCGCAACGGCCACCAGGTCCTCGCGGTCCTGCGGGGCAGCGCGGTCAACCAGGACGGCGCGAGCAACGGGCTGACCGCGCCGAACGGTCCCTCGCAGCAGCGGGTGATCCGCCAGGCGCTGTCCAACGCGAACCTCTCACCCGCCGACGTCGACCTGGTCGAGGCGCACGGCACCGGAACGGTGCTGGGTGACCCGATCGAGGCGCAGGCGCTGATCGCCACCTACGGTCAGGACCGGCCGGAGGACCGGCCGCTGTGGCTGGGTTCCATCAAGTCGAACATCGGCCACGCGCAGGCGGCCGCCGGCGTGGCCGGTGTGATCAAGATGGTGATGGCGCTGCGCAACGGCGTCATGCCGCAGACCCTGCACGCCGAGGAGCGGTCGGAGCACATCGACTGGTCGGCGGGCGCGGTGGAACTGCTGACCGAGGCCCGTCCCTGGGAGCCGGAGAACGGCCCGCGCCGGGCGGCGGTGTCCTCCTTCGGGATCAGCGGCACGAACGCGCACGTCGTCCTGGAGGAGTCTCCGGCCGAACCGGACAGGGAGCCGGGCGAGGCCCTGCCCGCCGTCCCGTGGCTGCTCTCCGGAAAGTCGGTGGCGGCGCTGCGGGCACAGGCGCGGCAGCTCAGGTCCTGGATGCTGAAGCGGCCGGAGCTGGACGTGGCGGATGTCGGCTGGTCGCTGGCGACGGGCCGGGCGCTGCTGGAGCAGCGCGCGGCGGTGGTCGGCGCGGACCGTACCGGCTTGCTGGAGGCGCTGTCGGCACTGGCCGAGGGCGAGCCGGGCGAGTCGGTGGTCGAGTCCGGGCAGGTGCGCGGGCGAGCCAGGTTGGCGATGTTGTTCGCCGGTCAGGGCAGCCAGCGGGTGGGCATGGGCCGTGAGCTGGCCTCCGCGTTTCCGGTGTTCGCCGAGGCGCTGGACGAGGTCTGCGCGCTGCTTCCACACCCCGTGCGCCAGGTGATGTTCTCCGACCCCGACGGCGTGCTGGCCGAGACGGGGATGACTCAACCGGCGCTGTTCGCCTTCGAGGTAGCCCTGTACCGGCTGCTGGCCTCGTTCGGCATCACCCCGGACGTGCTGGTCGGCCACTCGGTGGGAGAGATCGCGGCCGCTCACGTGGCGGGCGTGCTGTCGCTGCCCGACGCGTGCGCCCTCGTCACCGCTCGCGCCCGGTTGATGCAGGCCCTTCCGGAAGGCGGGGCGATGCTGGCCGTCGCCGCCCCCGAAGCGGAGATCCTTCCGCTGCTGGAAGGACGCCAGGACATCGGCATCGCGGCGGTCAACGGGCCGGAGGCCGTGGTGATCTCCGGCAGTGAGAACGCGGTGGAGGAGATCGCCGCCCTGACAAGTGCCCGCACGCGCAGGCTGCGGGTCTCGCACGCGTTCCACTCGCCCCTGATGGAGCCGATGCTGGCGGAGTTCGAGCAGGTCGTCTCCGGGTTGACTTTCAGTGAGCCGAGCATCCCGGTGGTGTCCAACGTGACGGGCCGGCCTGCCGAGCCGGGTCTGCTGACCGACCCGGCGTACTGGGTGCGGCATGTGCGCGAGGCGGTGCGCTTCGCCGACGGGGTGGTGGCCTGCCAGGCGAACGTGTTCGTGGAGGTCGGCCCGGATTCGACGCTGACCGCGCTGGCTCAGCAGAGTGTCGAGGACGGAACGTTCGTGGCGGTCGCGCGTAAGGATCGCGACGAGGCCCGGACGCTGGTCAGGGCCCT
>NZ_JBFAAE010000134.1:0-5165 GCF_040639575.1 Streptosporangium sp. NPDC023825
GCCGGACGGGGGGTCACCCCGCCCCCGGCCCCCCCGCCCCCGGGGTGCCCCCCGGGCCCGGCCGCCCCCGGCCAACGCCCACCCCGCCCCCCCCCGGGCCGGTGCCGAGGGTGTTGACCATCGTCACCTCGGTGCCGACCGGGTAGGCGGAGAAGTCGACGACCACGTCGAACCGCTCGGCGGGGGCCATCGTGATCGCCTCGTGCGCGACGGGGGCGGCCAGCAGCCCGGCGTCGCTGCCGACCTGGACGAACCGGCCGCCGGGGGTGAGCTCCAGCCGGTAGCGGCGGGCGTTGGAGGCGTTGAGCAGCCGCAGCCGGTAGCGGGTGTTCGAGACCTCCAGCACCGGCCAGGGGGCGCCGTTGACCAGGATCACGTCACCCTCGACGCCCTCCATGTAGGCGGCCTCGACCCCGGCGCTCACCAGCAGGCTGGGATCGGTCGCCGGGTAGCGGAACGCGCCGTCCTCCTCGAACGCGCGGTCGCAGATCATCAGCGGGACGTCCCGCTCGCCCTTCGGCAGCGGCAGCGCGTCGTCCTCGTCGTCTCCGACGATCATGAATCCGGCCAGCCCCCGCCAGACCTGCGGGGCGGTGAAGTCCATCCGGTGGTCGTGGTACCAGAGCGTGGCGGCCCGCTGGTCCAGCGGGTACGCGTAGTCCCTGGCCCCCGCGTGCAGCGTCCACTGCGACGGATCCACGCGCATGCCGTGGTGGGAGTGGCCGCCGGGCGGGGGCCGGAAGCCGCGGCCCTCGGCCACCACCAGGTCGGTGGGGTAGCCGTCCGAGCCGGCCGGGGTCACCCCGCCGTGCAGGTGCGTGGAGGTCGGCACGGGCAGCTCGTTGCGGACCCGGACCGTGACGGGGCTCGCGCGCCGCACCTGGAAGGTCGGCCCGGGGAAGGTGCCGTCGAACCCCCACACCTCGGTCGTCGTCCCCGGGACGATCTCCACCTTCGCGGGACGCTGGACCACCTCGTAGTGTCCCGGCCGCGCGGGGCGTGCCACGGCGGGGATCGGCAGCGGGACGGTGAACGGCCTGGGCAGCGGCAGCGCGCTGGACAGGACCTGGCCCGCGGTCTCGGCCGAGACCGCGCCGCATCCGGCCGCGGCCAGGCCCGTCACGCCGAGCGCGCCGCCCAGGAAACGCCTCCTGGAGATCACGCGGCCGCCCTCCGCTGTCCCCGCCACGTCCAGGCGGTCATCGACACGGCCAGGCCGAAGATGACCATCGCCAGCGGGATGTGCATCGCGACCTGGCGCTCCTGGCCGAGCACGATCTGGGCGTTCACCAGCGTCGCCTGCAGGACGCTCACCCCGAGCGGCCACAGCGGGCCGCGGCCCGGCCGCCACAGCGTGATCGCGGCGATGAGCTGCAGGCCCAACAGCACCGAGGTGATGGTGGCACCGAGGCTGTGGTGGGCCAGCAGGTCCACCTCCCCGGTGACGAACATGCCGGCGATGACCGCCTGGCCGAGCACGGTCACCAGGTGCAGGGTGGCGGTGACCCGCAGGGACCAGACGATCCAGGCGGGCACGCGGGCCGGATCGGTCCGGGCGGGCACGCGGCCCGGGTTCGCCGGAACGGGCACGCGGGCACGGCCGGTCGGAGCGGGTGGGGAACTCATGGACACCTCCGTCGGATTTCGGTGTCCAGGCTCCCGGTCCGGGACGCGGGCGTCGTCACCCAGGCGAAGCGCTCGGCCGTACTTCTCCCGGTGTACGCGGGGCCGGTCGCCCCCCGGGCGTACGACCGGGGGAGTACGGGTGCCGTCAACGGGCGTGTCACCAGCCGAGAACGAGGGCGACGGTGGCGGCCTGGGCGAAGTGGGCGGCGGCCTCGTGGTCGCGGCCGAGGAGGACGGCCGGCTCGCCGAGGGCGCGGGCGACCGGGCGCGGCGCCGTCGCCAGGCTCGTGGGCCGGCCGCACGGCCCCCTGACGTCCGCACGCCCCGAAGGGGTGACCCGGCCCGTCCGGTGGCATGGCGATACCGCCGTCTTGACAAAAGATCGGTGTCAGGCGATGCAAAAATCGTAGGATGGCGAACATGTAGTCGCAATATTTCGCTCTACAATCGCAAAGAACAGATTGTCGTACGTCTCCCGCTGTCGTGGGTGCGACGCCACGCGGAGCCCTCCAGCTCCGCCGGGCAGATCGAGCTGCCCGGCGAGGCCGCGTGAGCAGCGAGTCGAGGTCCGGCAATTGACTCCATCGGGGCATGAAGCCCGCATCTCGGACTGTCACGACACGTCATCGCTGCGAGCCGATATGACACCGATCCGCAAAGCGGATGTAAACACTTGCGAAAGCCGCCGTATGCTTGCGGGTATGACGCGGAGGCTTGCTGAGGTGGCCAAGAGGGTCGGGGTGAGCGAGGCGACGGTCAGCCGCGTGCTCAACGGCAGGCGCGGCGTCTCCGAGTCGACCAGGGACGCCGTGCTGGCGGCGCTCGCCGCCCTCGGCTACGAGCGCCCGACCCGGCTGCACCGTGACCGCGCCCGCCTGATCGGCCTGGTCTTCCCCGACCTGCACAACCCGATCTTCCCCGCGTTCGCCGAGGTCGTGGGCGGGGCGCTCGCCCAGCAGGGGTTCACCTCCGTGCTGTGCACGCGCACCTCGGGCGGGCTGCAGGAGGCCGACTACGTCGACCTGATGCTGGCGCAGCACGTCTCGGGCGTGGTCTTCGCCGGAGGCGCGTACGCCGAGGGGGACGCCTCCCACGAGCACTACGCGCGCATCCTGGAGCGGCGCCTGCCCGCCGTCCTGGTGAACGCCTCGGCCGGGCACCTCGGTTTCTCCCAGGTCTCCTGCGACGACGTCGCCGCCGCCGAGATGGCGGCCGGGCATCTGCGGGCCCTGGGGCACGAGCGCGTCGGGATGCTCCTCGGGCCCGCCGACCACATGCCGTCGCGCCGCAAGCTGGAGACCTTCGCCGCCTACGCGCGGGCGCACGGCATGGACTTCGGCGAGCGCTTCGTCGAGCACGCCGTTTTCTCGATGGAGGGCGGCCAGGCCGCCGCCGCCCGGCTGGTGCGGCGCGGCGTCACCGGCCTGATCTGCGGTAGCGACCTGCTCGCGCTCGGCGCGGTGCGCGCCGCCCGGCGCGAGGGGCTCGCGGTGCCGCGCGACGTCTCGGTGATCGGGTACGACGACTCGGCCATGATGAACCGGACCGACCCGCCGCTGACCACGGTGCGCCAGCCGATCGAGGCGATGGGCCGCGCGGCCGTGGACCTGCTGGTCGCCCAGATCGACGCCGCCGCCCTGCCCGGGGGCGAGCTGTTGTTCGACCCCGAACTCGTGGTCCGCGCCTCCACCGCGCCGGCGGTGCCCAGGGCCGTACCGGCCTGACCGTTCCGGAACCGCCGCCGGGCCGCGCCCGCCGCCGGGCTCCTCCGGTCACCTTCCCGGCGGCCGCCTCTAAAAATCTCGACAGGAAGATGACGTCATCAAGCATCTTCCCGCAAGTGGATGACTCCACTCCGTGTCATATGCGTGTAGCCCCAGGTGGGGCGGGGTTCTCGCGCGCGGCGGAGGTGTTACCGGGAGATGGCCGATGGATCACTGTCACTTTTTTGCATCTGAATTGACGGGCTCTTGCTACTTCCTGCACGCCTCTATATGTTTCTCGCAACCGACCCGCCAAGGAGTGCCTCGGATGAAATCCCCCAAGCTCTCGATGCTGCTCGCCGCAGCCATCGCGCTCACCGCCGCCGGTTGCGGTAACGACGACAGCGGATCACAGGCCGCGGAAACCAAGCCGAGTGCCGCCGGGGCCGAAGCTCCGGTCACGATCTCCGTCGGCTGTCAGCCGCCGAAGAGCAACCCGCTGGAGCGGACCGCCTGGGACGAGGACGTGGCAGCGTTCAAGAAGCTGCACCCGCACATCACGATCGACAGCAAGGACGCCTTCCCCTGCATCAACCCGGACACCTTCCAGGCGAAGCTGGCCGGCGGCTCGATGGAGGACGTCTTCTACGTCTACTTCACCGATATCAAGAAGATCATCGCCGCGGGCCAGGCCGCCGACATCACCCCCTACGTCGGCGGCATCAAGCTGCTGAACGACATCCGGCCCGACGTCCTGGCCACCTTCAAGGAGGGTGAGAAGCTCTACGGCCTGCCCAGGAACAACTACTCCATGGGCCTGGTCTACAACCGCAAGCTCTTCACCCAGGCAGGTCTCGACCCCGCCGCACCGCCCAAGACCTGGGCCGAGGTGCAGGCGGCCGCCAAGAAGATCAGCGCCCTCGGTCCCGGGCACGTCGGTTTCGGCGAGTACAGCGCCGGCAACACCGGCGGCTGGCACTTCGCCGCCTCCCTCTACGGGCGCGGCGGCGAGATGGTCACCCCCGACGGCAAGTCCGCGGCCTTCAACAGCCCCGAGGGCAAGGCCGTCCTGGAGAACCTCAAGACCATGCGCTGGACCGACAACAGCATGGGCGCCAAGCAGCTCCTCCAGTGGGAGGACCTGATGCGGATGATGGGCGGCGGCAAGCTCGGCATGATGATCGGCGCCCCCGACGTCGTCCAGGCCGTCAACAACGACTTCAAGGGCAAGTTCGAGGACTACGGGGTCACCGCCCTGCCCGAGGCCAAGGCCTCGCTCAGCGGCGGCGACGGCTACATGATCAACCCCAAGGCCACGCCCGAGAAGATCAAGGCCGCCATGCTGTGGCTGGAGTTCCACGAGCTGACCCCCGGCCAGGGCCAGTTCAACTACGAGCGCAGCAAGAAGCAGGGCCGCCCCGTCGGCCTGCCGATCCCCGACCTGTACGGCGACACCGCGCCGGGCAAGGAGATCGTCGAGCTGCGCAAGGCGAACGCCACCGTTCCCGTGGAGAACTTCACCCCCTTCGTGGAGGGTTCCGCGGCCATCCAGAACAAGCTTGAGCCGCCGAAGTCGCAGGAGCTCTACGCGATCCTCGACGTGGCCATGTCGGCGGTGCTGACCAGGCAGGACGCCGACATCGACAAGCTCCTCGCCGACGCGGAGGCCAAGGCGAACAAGGTGCTGGCGAAGTCGAGCTGACCTTCTGACACCCGGGGTGGCGGGCCCGGCGGCGGGCACCCCGCCCGCCAGTGGCTTTAGGGGGTGAACACGAGGCAACAAATACCGAGGAAGGTCCACAGCGGCGCAAAGCGGGGGGCGAAGAGAGAGGGCTG
>NZ_JBFAAE010000135.1:0-4316 GCF_040639575.1 Streptosporangium sp. NPDC023825
AGACGCCCGCTGAAGACCACCGACTCACCACCGGCGACCTCCGTCACCGCACTCAGCAACGGATGATCGATCGCCTCCAGCCCGGCCGCGTCCATATCCCCGGCCTCGACCTGCGCCGCCACCCAGAACCGCTCACGCTGGAAGGCATACGTCGGCAGATCCACCCGCACCGGCCGAGCCGGAGCGAAGAAGGCATCCCAATCAACCGCCACGCCCCGGACCTGCAACTGCCCCAGGGCCCTGACCAGCGTCCGGGCCTCGTCGCGATCCTTACGCGCGACCGCCACGAACGTTCCGTCCTCGACACTCTGCTGAGCCAGCGCGGTCAGGGTGGTGTCCGGTCCGACCTCCACGAACACGTTCGCCTGGCAGGCGAGCACCCCGTCGGCAAAACGCACCGCCTCGCGCACGTGCCGCACCCAGTACGCCGGATCGGTCAGCAGACCCGGCTCGGCAGGCCGGCCCGTCACGTTGGACACCACCGGGATACTCGGCTCACTGAAAGTCAGGGCGGAGACGACCTGCTCGAACTCCGCCAGCATCGGCTCCATCAGAGGTGAATGGAACGCGTGCGAGACCCGCAGCCTGCGCGTCCGCGCACTCACCAGACCCGCGATCTCCTCCACCGCGGTCTCGCTACCGGAGATCACCACGGCCTGAGGGCCGTTGACGGCGGCGATGCTCACGTCCTGGCGGCCCTCCAGCAGCGGAAGGACCTCCGCTTCGGGGGCGGCGATGGCCAGCATCGCCCCGCCTTCCGGCAGCGCCTGCATCAACCGGGCACGAGCCGTGACCAGGGCACACGCGTCGGGTAGTGAGAGCACCCCGGCCACGTGCGCGGCCGCGATCTCCCCGACCGAGTGGCCCACCAGCACATCCGGCGTGACACCGAGTGAGGCCAGCAGCCGGTAGAGGGCGACTTCGAAGGCGAACAGCGCCGGCTGAGTCATCCCCGTCTCGGCCAGCACCTCGTCCGGACCGGAGAACATCGCCTGGCGCACCGACCCGGGCAACAACGCGCAAATCTCGTCCAGCGCCTCGGCGAACACCGGGAACGCGGAGGCCAGCTCACGGCCCATGCCCACCCGCTGACTGCCCTGACCGGCGAACAACATCGCCAACCGGCCGCCACCGGTCGCAGCACCCGGCGTCGTCGTACCCTCGGCCAGGGCGCGCAGGCCCGCCACCAGCTCGACCTGGTCGGCGCCGACCACCACCGCGCGCTGCTCCAGCAGCGCCCGGCCCGTCGCCAGCGTCCAGGCCGCGTCGGCCGGATTCAGCTCCGGCCGCTCCTCCACCCAGGACGCGAGCCGGGAAGCCTGTCCTCGAAGCGCCTGGGGGGTCTTTGCCGAGACCAACCACGGCGTCACCGGCAACTCGACAGCGTCAGCCTTGGCCTCGGGCTCCGCCGGACCCTGCTCGATGATCACGTGCGCGTTCGTGCCGCTGATCCCGAAGGACGACACCGCCGCCCGGCGCGGACGGTCGACGGCGTCCCAGGGACGGGCCTCGGTCAGCAGCTCCACCGCGCCCGCCGACCAGTCGATGTGTCCCGACCGCTCCTCGGCGTGCAGGGTCCGCGGCAGCGTCCCGTGCCGCATCGCCATCACCATCTTGATCACACCGCCGACACCCGCGGCGGCCTGCGTGTGACCGATGTTGGACTTCAACGACCCCAGCCACAGCGGCCGGTCCTCCGGCCGGTCCTGGCCGTAGGTGGCGATCAGCGCCTGCGCCTCGATCGGGTCACCCAGCACCGTTCCCGTGCCGTGCGCCTCGACCGCATCCACGTCCGCGGGCGAGAGGTTCGCACTGGCCAGCGCCTGGCGGATCACCCGCTGCTGGGAAGGACCGTTGGGGGCCGTCAGACCGTTGCTCGCACCGTCCTGGTTGACCGCGCTGCCCCGCACGATCGCGAGGACCTGGTGACCGTTGCGCCGCGCGTCCGACAGCCGCTCGACCAGCAGCACGCCGACGCCCTCACCCCAGGCGGTGCCGTTCGCCGTGTCACCGAAGGACTTGCACCTGCCGTCGGGTGCCAGACCGCGCTGGCGGGAGAACTCGATGAAGGTCCCGGGCGTCGACATGACCGTCACACCGCCCGCGAGGGCCAGGTCGCACTCGCCCGTGCGCAGCGCCTGCGCCGCCAGGTGCAGCGCGACCAGCGACGACGAGCACGCCGTGTCCACGGTCATCGCGGGTCCCTCGAACCCGAAGGTGTAGGAGATCCGGCCGGACACCAGGCTTCCGCCACTGGTCGAGGCGGGGGTGCCGAGGCCGTAGTCGTGGTACATCAAGCCGGCGAACACGCCCGTCCGGCTGCCGCGCAGCTCGACGGGACTGACACCGGCCCGCTCCAGCGCCTCCCACGACGCCTCCAGCAGCAGACGCTGCTGCGGGTCCATCGTCAGCGCCTCACGCGGACTGATCCCGAAGAAGCCGGGGTCGAACTCGGCGGCGTCGTACAGGAAACCGCCGTGCTTCACGTAGGAGGTGCCCTCGCTCTCCGGGTCCGGGTTGTAGATCCTCTCCATGTCCCAGCCCCGGTCGGCGGGGAACTCGGAGATGGCGTCCGTACCGGCCGCCACCAGATCCCACAGACCCTCGGGCGACAGCACGCCGCCGGGGTAACGGCAGGCCATGCCCACGATCGCGATCGGCTCGTCATCGTCCGGCGTCCTGGCCGTCGTGACCGACGCGATCGCGGACGCGGCGCCGGTCAGCTCCGCCCCCACGTAGTCCGCCACCGCCTGAGCGGTCGGGTAGTCGAAGATCAGCGTGGCCGGCAGCCGGAGCCCGGTGACGGTGCCGAGCCTGTTCCTGAACTCGACCGCGGTGAGGGAGTCGAAGCCGAGGTCCTGGAAGGCGCGATCCGGCTGGACGGCCTCCTTCGAGGCGTGCCCGAGCACCGTCGCCACTTCCTGGCACACCAGGTCGGACAGGAACGACCGGCGTTCCGCGGGCTCCATCGCGGCCAGCCGCCCCGCGAGGCCGTTGAGGGTACCCGCTCGTGGCAGTGCCGCCCGGGCCGGGTTCCCGCCCTGGGCGAACCGTGCGGCGACCAGCGCCGGCCGGTCGTGGCGCAGAGCGGCGTCGAACAGGGCCAGCCCGTCGGCGGCCGACAGCGGCTTCAGGCCCATGCGCTCCATACGGCGTACGTCGGCCTCGGTCAGTTCCTCCGCCATCCCGCCGATCGCCCACAGGCCCCAGGCCAGCGAGGTGCCCGCCAGTCCCTGTGACCTGCGGTACTCGGCCAGCGCGTCGAGGAAGGCGTTGGCCGCGGCGTAGTTGCCCTGCCCCGGACCGCCCAGCGCTCCCGCCACCGAGGAGAACAACACGAACGCCGACAGGTCCAGCTCCCGGGTGAGCTCGTGCAGGTGCCAGGCCGCGTCGGCCTTGGGCCGCATGACCCCGTCCAGCCGCTCGGACGTCAGCGCGGTGATCACACCGTCGTCCAGGACACCGGCCGCGTGCACCACACCGCTCAGCGGCTGCCCGGCCGGAATCGCCGCGATCAGCCCGGCCAGCGCGTCCCGGTCACCCACGTCGCACGCCGCGACCTCGACCGCGGCACCCAGCTCGGTCAGCTCCGCCACCAGCTCGGCGACACCCGGAGCCCGCTCGCCGCGCCGGCCGGCCAGCAGCAGATGCCGCACCCCGTAGGCCGTCACCAGATGCCTGGCCGCCAACGCGCCCAGACCGCCGGTGCCTCCGGTGACCAGCACCGTGCCCTCCGGCCCGAACACCGGAGCACGCTCCTCCTCGACCGGCGCCACCACCGTGCGCACCAGCCGCGGCATCCACACCGCACCGGCCCGCACCGCGACCTGCGCCTCACCCGAGGCCAGCGCCCGACCCACCGCATCCGCATCCAGCGGCCCGGCCTCCACATCCAGCAACACGAACCGGCCCGGCTGCTCCGCCTGCGCCGCCCGCACCAGACCCCACACCGCCGCCTGCACCGGATCCGGCGCCTCATCCGCGACCGCCACCGCATCCCGCGTCACCACCACCAACCGCGAGGAGGCGAACCGCTCCTCGGCCAACCACCCCTGCACCACACCCAACGCCTCGCGCACTCCGGCCGACACCTCGACCAGCACACACTCCGCGATCTCGGCATCCGGTGAACCGTCCAGCAGACCGTCGAGTGAATCGACCACCACCCACCCGGGCACCCCGGCCGAAGCGGCCGGAGCCGCACTCCACTCGAGCCTGTGAAGCGAGTCGGTGCGGTGGCCCGCGGTGAGCTGGTCCGCTGATATCGGACGCGCGGCCAGCGCCTCGACCGACAACACCGGCACCCCGGCGGAATC
>NZ_JBFAAE010000136.1:0-3652 GCF_040639575.1 Streptosporangium sp. NPDC023825
GCGTCAAACCCCTGTCCGTCCCCGACGGGCTCGCACTGCTCGACGCCGCCCTGCGCACCGACCACCCCACCCTCGTCCCCGCACGATTCACCAAGATCCGTACCGCCGGGCGCACACCGGTGCGCCGGGCGGGCCAGGCCGGTGGGCTCGCGCAGCGCCTGGCCGCGCTGGACCCCGCCGAGCGGCATGCGATGTTGTCCGGCCTGGTCAGAGGGCATGCCGCGACGGTGCTCGGCTTCGCCGACGGGTCGGCGATCGACCATCGGCGTCAGTTCCAGGACCTGGGTTTCGACTCCCTCACCGCGGTCGAGTTCCGCAACCAGCTCAACGCGGCGACCGGGCTGAGGCTCCCGGCCACGCTCATCTTCGACTACCCGACCGCTGAGGCGGTGGCGGACTACCTGGCAGGGGAGCTGGCCGGTGGTCAGGTCTCGCAGGCGGTCGTGGCCGATGTCTCGGTGGCCGACGAGCCGATCGCGATCGTGGGCATGGCCTGCCGCTATCCCGGCGGCGTCTCCTCGCCCGAGGCTCTGTGGGAACTGGTCGCGCAGGCTCGGGACGCGGTGGGTGACTTCCCGTCCGATCGCGGCTGGGACGTGGAAGGGGTGTACGGCCCGGAGCCGGGCGTACCGGGGAAGAGCTACACGCGACACGGCGCGTTCCTGTACGACGCCGCTGACTTCGACCCCGGGTTCTTCGGGATCAGCCCGCGTGAGGCGCTCGCGATGGATCCGCAGCAGCGGTTGCTGCTGGAGTCCTCGTGGGAGGCGATCGAGCGGGCGGGCCTGGACCCGGTGGGGCTGCGTGGCAGCCGGACGGGTGTCTTCGCGGGTGTGATGTACCACGACTACGGCCTCGGCACCCCGGCCGCGACCAGCGGTGGAAGCCTGGTGTCCGGACGGGTGTCGTACACCCTGGGCCTGGAGGGTCCGGCGGTCACGGTGGACACGGCGTGCTCGTCGTCGCTGGTCGCCCTGCATCTGGCCACGCAGGCGCTGCGCACGGGCGAGTGCGACCTGGCGCTGGCCGGTGGTGTGACGGTGATGTCGACGCCCGGCATGTTCATCGAGTTCTCGCGGCAGCGTGGCCTGTCGGCGGACGGGCGGTGCAAGGCGTTCTCCGCGGAGGCCGACGGCACCGGCTGGGCCGAGGGCGTGGGTGTGCTGCTGGTCGAGCGGCTGTCGGACGCGCGGCGCAACGGTCACCGGGTGCTGGCCGTGGTCCGCGGCAGCGCGATCAACCAGGACGGTGCGAGCAACGGGCTCACCGCGCCGAACGGTCCGGCGCAGCAGCGGGTGATCCGCCAGGCGCTGGCCAACGCGGGACTGTCGACCGCGGACATCGACGCCGTGGAAGCGCACGGCACGGGCACCACCCTCGGCGACCCGATCGAGGCCCAGGCCATCCTGGCCACCTACGGCCAGGACCGTCCCGAGGACCGGCCGCTGTGGCTGGGGTCGCTGAAGTCCAACATCGGTCACACCCAGGCAGCCGCCGGTGTCGGCGGTGTCATCAAGATGGTGATGGCTCTCCGCCACGAACTCCTCCCCAAGACCCTGCACGTGGACGAGCCGAGCCCGCACGTGGACTGGTCGGCCGGTGCGGTGGAACTGCTCACCGAGCCCGTTTCCTGGCAGGAGAACGGGCACGCCCGCCGCGCGGCCATCTCGTCCTTCGGGATCAGCGGCACGAACGCGCACGTGATCATCGAGCAGGGCCCGGCGGTGGAGCCGGAGCCTTCCGGCACTGAGCTGCCGGTGACGCCGTGGCTGCTCTCGGCCAAGACTCCGGCGGCGTTGCGGGCGCAGGCCGGGCAGCTCGCGTCGTGGGTGGAGGCTCAGCCGGAGGTGAACCCGGCTGACGCGGCCTGGACGCTGGCGACGGGCCGGGCGCTGCTGGAGCAGCGCGCGGTGGTGGTCGGCGCCGACCAGGCCGAGCTGGTGGCCGGCCTGCGTGCTCTGGCCGACGGTACGACGGCACCGGAAGCCGCGGCGACAGACGGCAGGCTGGCGATGCTGTTCACCGGTCAGGGCAGTCAGCGAGTGGGCATGGGCCGTGAGCTGGCCTCCGCGTTCCCGGTGTTCGCGGACGCCCTGGAGGAGATCTGCGCGCTGCTGCCGGGGTCGGTGCGCCAGGCGATGTTCTCCGGTCCGGACGAGGCGCTGGCCGAGACCGGGATGACCCAGCCGGCCCTGTTCGCCTTCGAAGTCGCCCTCTACCGGCTGCTGGCCTCACTCGGTGTCACGCCGGATGTGCTGGTGGGCCACTCGGTGGGGGAGATCGCGGCCGCGCATGTGGCCGGGGTGCTCTCCCTACCCGACGCGTGTGCCCTGGTCACCGCTCGCGCCCGGTTGATGCAGGCGCTGCCGGAGGGTGGGGCGATGCTGGCCGTTGCCGCCTCCGAGGCGGAGGTCCTTCCGCTGCTGGAGGGCCGCCAGGACGTGAGCATCGCCGCCGTCAACGGCCCTCAGGCCGTGGTGATCTCCGGTAGCGAGACCGCGGTGGAGGAGATCGCCGCCCTGACAAGTGCCCGCACCCGACGCTTGCGCGTCTCGCACGCGTTCCACTCGCCCCTGATGGAGCCGATGCTCGCCGAATTCGAGCAGATCGTCTCCGCGCTGACCTTCAGTGAGCCGAGCATCCCGGTGGTGTCCAACGTGACGGGCCGGCCCGCCGAGCCGGGTCTGCTGACCGACCCGGCGTACTGGGTGCGGCACGTGCGCGAGGCGGTGCGTTTTGCCGACGGGGTGCTCGCCTGCCAGGCGAACGTGTTCGTGGAGGTCGGACCGGACTCGACGCTGACCGCGCTGGCTCAGCAGAGCGTCGAGGACGGAACGTTCGTCGCGACCGCGCGCAAGGACCGCGACGAGATCCGGGCGCTGGTCGAGGCACTGGGCCGGCTGCACACCCACGGCGTGACCGTCGACTGGACGGCGATCCTCACCCGGGGAGCGCACGTCGATCTGCCGACGTACGCCTTCCAGCACGAGCGGTACTGGATCCCCGCGCTGACCGATGCCGGGGACATGAACGCCGCCGGACTGGGCGCGATCGATCACCCGGTGTTCAGCGCCGTGACCGAGGTCGCCAGCGGCGAGTCGGTGATCTTCAGTGGCCGCCTGTCACCCGCCACGCAGCCGTGGCTGGCCGATCACCTCGTGGGTGGCCAGATGCTGGTGCCGGGGGCGGCGCTGGTCGAGCTGGCCATCCGGGCGGGCGACGAGGTCGAGTGCTCCTACCTGCAGGAGTTGACCATCCAGGCGCCGCTGGTGGTGCCCGTCCAGGGCGGTGTCCAGATCCAGGTGGTCGTCGGAGCGGTGGAGGAATCGGGAGCACGCCCGCTGACCGTCCACTCCCGCTCCCAGGACGCCACCGGATGGACGCAGCACGCTCAGGGCCTGATCACCGCCGAACTGCCGGTGGCGGCGTTCGAGCTGACGCAGTGGCCGCCGGTGGACGCGCGGCCGGTGGCGGTCGATGGTCTGTACGACGATCTCGCGGCAGTCGGCCTGGAGTACGGGCCGGTCTTCCAGGGAGTGACGCGGGCCTGGACGAAACCGGGCGAGGTGTTCGCCGAGATCGCGCTGCCCGAGCAGGCGCACGCCGACGCGGCGCGCTTCGGGGTGCACCCGGCGCTGCTGGACGCGGTGTT
>NZ_JBFAAE010000137.1:0-3494 GCF_040639575.1 Streptosporangium sp. NPDC023825
GCACGAGGGTGCCGAGGGCGCCGGCGACCAGGGCCCGGCGAAGGCCGCCGAGGGGTCGCCGGGTGCCGGGCGGGGGTATGGCGTTTGTGCCCATGCCTGAGCCTCCATAACTGGATCACAGAAACGCGGAAGCGGACAATCACCAGGGGAAATCCGCAGGATCGACGCCGCGTCCCGTCATCAGGGAACGCGCACCACCGGGGCGTCGCGGTCGACGGCCCCTGCCTCCCACCACCGACTTGGCATGGGGCCGTCTCGGGGACTCAGTGTGGAAAGTATTACAAAATGTGTCAAGCTCATCAGGAAAGCTTCTGTGTCACTGTTTGTTACCCATGTCCTGCACCTGCGCCGACGTCTTCCGGCCTCCGGGAAGCCGCGGTCACGCCACCTGGGCTGAGACGTCTTCTGTGAAATTTTCATCACATCGGCCTGTCAGGCTCGATGCGGTGATCCGTGAAACGCCAGATGAACCGTGTTCGTCTCTCGCCTCTTCCGGCATGCCATGTTTCGTACTCTTGACAGTTTCTCCCTGTCTCGTGTTTGCTCCGCTCCACCACCACAACCCTTCGACGGAGAAGGAGCCACGACCGGCGGGCGAGATGTTAGCGCTCACATCGCGTTGCTCTCCCGCTCTCCCCCCAAAAGGCACGCTCGGCGACCGTGAATCCCGGACAGACGCCACATCCGCGGATTCCCTTCTCCTCACGGTCACAGATCTCTTGACAGGAGGCTTTCCCGCACGGCGAAAGCTCAGATCAGCGCGATACGCCGGGCCCAGGGGCCTTCGGGTGACCGAGGACACCTGTGATGCGTCCGAGCGATCACGCCCGACCGCCAAGCCCGCCACCGCGTGACGTTCGTTGGCGAGTGATCCGAACAAAGACTGTCAGCGCTACACGAGCTGTCGGCAGTAACTGCTCTCAGCTGCCCGAAAGAGGTTGAGCATGCGTGGGTGGAGACGGTGGTTCAGCGCGGCGCTCCTGGCCGTGACCATGGTCGCCCTGGGGGCGGTCGTACAGACGAGTGCCGCCGGTGCGGAGTCCAACGGCGGAGTGCGGGTGATGCCGCTCGGCGACTCGATCACCGAGGGCACGCAGGTGCCGGGCGGATACCGCATCGGCCTGTGGCAGCGGCTGGTCTCCGGCCGGTACACGGTGGACTTCGTCGGGTCGCAGTTCAACGGGCCGGGCAGCCTGGGTGACCACGACCACCAGGGACACCCCGGCTGGCGCATCGACCAGATCGACGCGAACATCACCAACTGGGCGCGGACCCAGAATCCGCGCACGGTGCTGCTGCACATCGGCACCAACGACATCCTGCAGAACTACAACGTGTCCGGAGCGCCCCAGCGGCTGTCCACCCTGATCGACCGCATCACGACGACGGTGCCGGACGCGGACGTGTTCGTCGCCACCATCATCCCGCTGTCCAACTCCGGGCAGGAGGCCGCCGCCCGCACCTTCAACGCGGCCATCCCCGGCATCGTGCAGAACAAGGTCAACAGCGGCAAGCGCGTTCACCTGGTCGACATGCACAGCAAGCTGACCACGTCCGACCTGATCGACGGCATCCACCCCACCGCCGGCGGCTACGACAAGATGGCCGCCGCCTGGTACGCGGCACTCCAGTCGGTCTCCGGCAGCATCGGCCAGCCCGGCGACCCCAGCTCGACGCCGACCCCCTCGCCCGTGAACGGGCTCCGCGGCGTGGGTTCGGGCAGATGCCTGGACGTCGCCAACGTCTCGCAGGCCAACGGGGCCCTGGTCCAGATCTGGGACTGCAACGGCCAGAACAACCAGCGGT
This sequence comes from Streptosporangium sp. NPDC023825, assembly GCF_040639575.1. Taxonomy (NCBI): domain Bacteria; kingdom Bacillati; phylum Actinomycetota; class Actinomycetes; order Streptosporangiales; family Streptosporangiaceae; genus Streptosporangium; species Streptosporangium sp. NPDC023825. The sequence goes on from NZ_JBFAAE010000137.1 coordinate 1,807, forward strand.
GGACGCAGACCGGCGCGGGTGAGCTCCGGGTGTACGGCAACAAGTGCCTGGATGTGGCCAACATGAGCACCGCCGACGGCGCCGCGGTGCACATCTGGGACTGCAACGGCCAGAACAACCAGAAGTGGCGCCTCAACAGCGACGGCACCATCACCGCCATCGGCGCGAACAAGTGCCTGGACGTGCCCAACTACTCCACCGCCAACGGCGTCAAACTGCAGATCTGGTCCTGCAACGGCGCACCCAACCAGCGCTGGACCCGCGTCTGACGCGGGTGAGGACCACGGGGCGGTCTCAGGAGCCGGCTCCAGGAGGCCGCCCCGGCGAGGTGTGAAGCCGGCGCGGTACCCATCGGCGTTCGTGTCCAGCTTGCACGGTGATATGCGAAGTTCTCGACGCAACCCGTTGTTAACGCTAACAGTCTTCCTGGACCGTACGAGAGGAGCGCCGGGTGGGACCTGGCCCGAGGCGTCGCCCGCCCATCATGACGGACGTGGCGAAGGTGGCGGGCGTGTCGCACCAGACGGTCTCGCGTGTGCTCAACGAGCATCCCAACGTCAGCGAGGAGACTCGGACCCAGGTTCTGCGCGCGATCGACCTGCTGGGCTACCGGCGCAACCTCGTCGCGCGAGCACTGGTCACCAGGAACTCCCGCCGGCTGGGTGTCGTCAGCTTCGACACGACGCTGTACGGTCCCGCGAGCACGGTCTACGGCATCGAGCAGGCCGCCAGGAACGCGGGCTACTTCATCAGCATCGTGAGCCTTCGGACCATCGACAGGGCAAGGGTGCTCGACGCCATCGGCTATCTGACCGAACAGGGCGTGGAGGGCATCGTCGTGGTCGCCCCGCAGCGTTCGGCGGCCGAGGCCCTGGAGGACATGCCCGCCGGCATGCCGGCCGTGGCCGTCGAGGGCGGCCGGACGGACAGCGTGTCCGCGGTCAGCGTCGACCAGGTCGAGGGCGCCGTCCTGGCGACCCGGCACCTGCTGGACCTGCAGCACGAGACGGTCTGGCACGTCAGCGGTCCGGCCGACTGGCTGGAGGCGGAAGGCCGCGCGCGCGGCTGGCGCGAGGCGCTGACCGCCGCCGGCCGTCCGGTCCCCGACCTTCTGGCGGGCGACTGGAGCCCGGGCTCCGGCTACCGTGCCGGGCAGCGGCTGGCCGCGATGACCGACGAGGTCACCGCCGTGTTCGTGGCCAACGACCAGATGGCCCTGGGCGTGCTGCGGGCCTTCATGGAGCAGGGAGTGAGCGTCCCCGGCCAGATCAACATCGTGGGATTCGACGACATTCCGGAGTCGGAGTTCTTCTCCCCTCCTCTCACGACCGTCAGACAGGACTTCGGGGCCGTGGGCAGGCGCAGCATCGACGTGCTCGTGCGGCAGATCGAGATGGGGGAGCCGTACGCGCGCGAGCGTCACGTCGTGCTTCCCCGTCTCGTTCTCAGAGCCAGTACGGGGATGGTGCGCTAGTGGCTCGCGGAAGCAGGAAGGGCGTTGACAGCACGTGAATGTTAACGCTCACATCACGAAGGGAACACCCATGTTGCAAAGAATCTCGGCATTGATCGCGGTCGGTGCCGTCGCGTTGACGATGACGGCTTGCGGTAGCACCAGCGCGCCGGGCGGCTCCACCGACACCGGTAAGGTCGCCGACGACGGCAAGATCACGATGGGCTTCTCGCAG
>NZ_JBFAAE010000138.1:0-3358 GCF_040639575.1 Streptosporangium sp. NPDC023825
GACCTACGACCTCAACCGGGTCCGGCTGAACTGGGAGGCCGCCTACGGCAAGGCCTACCAGGTCCAGACCTCCACGAACAACAGCACCTGGACCACCGTCCACTCCACCACCACGAGCGACGGCGGCGCGGACGACCTGACGCTGACCGGCACCGGCCGCTACGTGCGCGTGTACGGCACCCAGCGCGGCCTGCCCCCCTACGGCTACTCCCTGTGGGACCTCAACGTCTACGGCACCCCCGCCGACTCGAACCCGTCGCTGCTGTCCACCGGCAGGCCGGTCACGGTCAGCAGCGTGGAGACCGGCAGCGCGCACGTCGGATCGAACGCGGTGGACGGCAACCCCGCCACCCGCTGGAGCAGCGCCTACAGCGACCCGCAGTGGATCACTGTCGACCTGGGGGCCACCCGCTCCATCAGCCGGGTCCGGCTGAACTGGGAGGCCGCCTACGGCAAGGCGTACCAGGTGCAGACCTCCACGAACAACAGCACCTGGACCACCGTCCACTCCACCGTCGCGAGTGACGGCGGCGTGGACGACCTGACCGTCACCGGCACCGGCCGCTACGTGCGCGTGTACGGCACCCAGCGCGGCCTGCCCGCCTACGGCTACTCCCTGTGGGACCTCGACATCTACGGCACCTGACACACCACCCCGCACGCGTCTGCCTTTTCACCCCCCAGGAGACCTTCGTGTTAGGTTTCACGCGCCTTCGTACGGTCTTGGGCGTCCTCGTTCTCGCTCTCGCCGCCGCCGCGGCGGGAGCCACCGGCACCACCACCGCCGCGGCGTCCACCGCCACCTCCGCACTCGGCACCGGCTCCGCGCTCAGTAACGGCTCCGCGCTCGGTACCGGCACCACCGCTCTTGCCGCTCCCCCGCCGACCAGCGCCTTCGAGAAGGTCAAGCTGGACGGCGGGCTGTCGATGGGCGAGCCCATCGAGCTCTCCGTGCTGCCCGACGGCAAGGTCCTCTACATCAACCGGGGCACCACCTCCGGCGGCGGCCAGGTCCGCCTGTACAACCCCGCGACCAAGGCCACGACCGTGGCGCTCACCGTCCAGCTGGACGCGCGCTTCGAGGACGGGCTCATCGGCATCACCCTCCACCCGCGGTTCGCCGCCAACCACTGGGTGTACCTCTTCTACTCGCCCAAGGTGACGCCGCTGGTGAACCGGATCTCCCGGTTCACCTTCAACGCCACCACCAACGTCCTCGACCCGGCCAGCGAGGACATGATCATCGAATGGCCCACCGAGCGTGAGCTGTGCTGCCACTCGGCCGGCTCGATGACCTGGGACAGCGACGACAACCTGTACTTCGCCGTCGGCGACAACACCAACTCCGGCGGCGACTCGGCGGGCATGGCCCCGATCGACGAGCGCACGAGCCGCAACCCGCAGTACGACGCGCAGCGCACCTCCGGCAACACCGACGACCTGCGCGGCAAGATCAACCGGATCCACCCGGAGAACAACGGCACCTACACCATCCCGGCGGGCAACCTCTTCGCCCCGGGCACCGCGCAGACCAGGCCCGAGATCTACGTCATGGGCACCCGAAACCCGTACCGGATCTGGGCCGACAAGAAGTCGGGCGACACCCTGCACTGGGGCGAGGTCGGCCCCGACGCGAACGCGACCCTCGCCAACCGCGGTCCCGCCGCCTACGACGAGTTCAACCGCGCCACCGGGCCCGGCAACTACGGCTGGCCCTACTGCGGCGGTCCCAACGTCGCCTACAACGACTGGGACTTCGCGGCCAACGCCCCCCGCGGCTGGTTCCCCTGCGGCGGCACGACCGGCCCGGTGAACAACTCGCCGCGCAACACCGGCCTCCAGCAACTGCCCCCCACCAAGCCGGCGCTGGTGTGGGAGCAGCACGGCGGCAGCAAGGAGTGGCCCGCCCTGGACAACCCCGGCGGCTGCGGCTCCCCCAACCACGCCGAGGTCTACCACTACGACCCGAACCTCGTCTCGGACGTGAAGTGGCCCGCCTACTACGACAACAAGCTGCTGATCTCCGAGTACTGCCGCAACTGGATCAAGGAGGTCCAGTTCGACAACGGCAACCCGACGACGGGGACGCCGACCGTCATCGAGCCGGTGCTCGCGGGGATGAAGCTCGTGCACCCCATCGACATGGAGTTCGGCCCCGACGGCTCGCTCTACCTGCTGGAGTACGGCAGCGGCTACTTCTCCGGCGCCGCCGACGCCGGCCTCTACAAGATCAACCATGTGCAGGGCGGCCGGTCGCCGATCGCCCAGGCAACGGTGAACCGGGACAACGGGCTCGCCCCGCTCGCGGTCACCTTCTCCAGCGCCGGGACCTCCGACCCCGACGGTGACGCGCTCACCTACGCCTGGGACTTCGACGACAACGGCACCGTCGACTCCACCGCCGCCAACCCCGCGTACACCTACACGACCAACGGCGACAAGCGGGCCAGGCTGACCGTCAGGGATCCGAGCAACCGCACCGGGACCGTTGTGATCCCCGTCGTGGTGGGCAACAACCGGCCCACGGTGACGTTGAACGGCCTGCCCGCCGGAGGCATGTACGGCTGGGGCGACGACCTGGTCTCGACCGCGACCGCGACCGACGCGCAGGACGGCACCCCCGCCTGCGCCGACGTCGTCATCCGCGCCGCGCTCGGCCATCAGGAACACGCTCACGAGGAGGGCCAGGGCACCGGCTGCGGCTTCACCGTGAACACCGGTCCCATCCACGCCGGGCTCGACGCCGTGCAGTTCTTCGTGATCCGCAGCAGCTACACCGACCGCGGCGCGACCGGCTCCGTCCCGCTCACCGGCGAGAAGGAGATCACGCTCTGGCCCAAGCAGTGGCAGGCCGAGCACTACGTCCAGCTCAACGGCCCCAGGGTCGTCGACCAGGCGGCGGCCGAGGGCGCCAAGCGGCTCGGTGACATCCAGAACGGTGAGTGGGTCAAGCACCACGCCGTCAGCCTCAAGGGCATCACGGGGGTGAAGGCGCGCGTCTCCTCCGCCAACGCGGGCGGCACCGTGTCGTTCCGCTTCGACTCGCCCACCGGCCCCGAGGTCGCCCGCGTCGCGGTCGCCGGAACCGGCGGCTGGGACAACTACGCCGAGGTGACCGCCCCCGTCGCCAAGCCCGACGACGGCACCCACGACCTGTACATCGTCTTCACCGGGACCGGCACCGGCGCCCTGTTCGACCTGGACAGCTACACCTTCACCGGTGCCGGGGCCGGCACCCCGCCCGGCGGCCCCGACCCCGGCGGCGACCTGGCGCGGGGCAAGCCCGTCACGGTCAGCAGCGTGGAGAGCGGCAGCGCGCACGCCGGGGCGAACGCGGTGGACGGCGACCCCGCCACCC
>NZ_JBFAAE010000139.1:0-2882 GCF_040639575.1 Streptosporangium sp. NPDC023825
TTCGACTCCCTGACCGCGGTCGAGCTGCGCAACCGGCTGATGACGGTCTCCGGGCTGCGGCTGCCCGCCACGCTCGTCTTCGACTACCCGACCGCTGAGGCGGTGGCGGACTACCTGGCGGCGGAGCTGGCCGGTGGTCAGGTCTCGCAGGCGGTCGTGGCCGATGTCTCGGCGGTCGACGAGCCGATCGCGATCGTGGGCATGGCCTGCCGGTTCCCCGGCGGGGTGTCCTCGCCCGAGGGTCTGTGGGATCTGGTGGCGGCCGGTACGGACGCCATCGGCGAATTCCCCACCGACCGAGGCTGGGACCTGGCGAAGGTATACAACCCGGACCCGGACAGCCGGGGTACCTCGTACTCCAGGCACGGCGGGTTCCTGTACGAGGCCGCCGAGTTCGATCCCGGGTTCTTCGGGATCAGCCCGCGTGAGGCGCTCGCGATGGATCCGCAGCAGCGGTTGCTGCTGGAGTCCTCGTGGGAGGCGATCGAGCGGGCGGGCCTGGACCCGGTGGGGCTGCGTGGCAGCCGGACGGGTGTCTTCGCGGGTGTGATGTACCACGACTACGGTCTGGGTACTCCTGCGAACACCAGTGGCGGAAGCCTGGTGTCCGGACGGGTGTCGTACACCCTGGGCCTGGAGGGTCCGGCGGTCACGGTGGACACGGCGTGCTCGTCGTCGCTGGTGGCGCTGCACTGGGCGGCGCAGGCGCTGCGCACGGGCGAGTGCGACCTGGCGCTGGCCGGTGGTGTGACGGTGATGTCGACGCCCGGCATGTTCATCGAGTTCTCCCGGCAGCGCGGTCTGGCGCCCGACGGCAGGTGCAAGGCGTTCGGCGCCACGGCGGATGGGGCCGGCTGGGCTGAGGGTGTCGGTGTGCTGCTGGTCGAGCGGCTGTCGGACGCTCGCCGCAACGGCCACCAGGTCCTCGCGGTCCTGCGGGGCAGCGCGGTCAACCAGGACGGTGCGAGCAACGGGCTGACGGCGCCGAACGGTCCGGCGCAGCAGCGGGTGATCCGCCAGGCGCTGGCGAACGCCGGTCTGTCGGCGGCGGACGTGGACGTGGTCGAGGCGCACGGTACGGGAACGGTGCTGGGTGACCCGATCGAGGCGCAGGCGCTGATCGCCACCTACGGCCAGGACCGGTCGGAGGACCGGCCGCTGTGGCTGGGGTCCATCAAGTCGAACATCGGCCACGCGCAGGCCGCCGCCGGCGTGAGCGGTGTGATCAAGATGGTGATGGCGCTGCGCAACGGCGTCATGCCGCAGACCCTGCACGCGGACGAGCCGAGCCCGCACGTGGACTGGTCGGCGGGCGCGGTGGAGCTGCTGACCGAGGCCCGTCCCTGGGACGCCGTCGACCGCCCGCGCCGGGCCGCGGTCTCCTCCTTCGGGATCAGCGGCACGAACGCGCACGTGATCATTGAGCAGGGCCCGGCGGTGGAGCCGGAGCCCGCCGACGCTGTCGAGCTGCCGGTGACGCCGTGGCTGATCTCGGCAAAGACTCCCGAGGCGCTGCGGGCGCAGGCCGGGCAGCTCGCGTCGTGGGTGGAGGAGCGGCCTGAGCTCGACGTGGCCGACATCGGCTGGACGCTGGCGAGCGGTCGTGCGCTGCTGGAGCAGCGCGCGGTGGTGATGGGCGCCGACCGGGCCGAGCTGGTGGCCGGCCTGCGCGCCCTCGCCGAGGGCACGACGACGCCGGGTGCGGCACGTGGTGGCGGGCTGGCGATGTTGTTCGCCGGTCAGGGCAGCCAGCGGGTGGGCATGGGGGCGTCCCTCGCGGCGGCGTTCCCGGTGTTCGCCGAGGCGCTGGACGAGATTTGCGCGTTGTTGCCGGGGTCGGTGCGCGAGGCGATGTTCTCCGGTCCGGATGAGGTATTGGCCGAGACGGGGATGACCCAGCCGGCGCTGTTCGCCTTCGAGGTCGCTCTGTACCGTCTGCTCACCTCGCTGGGGGTGACCCCGGACGTGCTGGTGGGTCATTCGGTGGGGGAGATCGCGGCGGCTCATGTGGCCGGGGTGCTGTCGCTGGCCGACGCCTGCACGTTGGTCTCCGCTCGGGCCCGGTTGATGCAGGCGCTGCCCGAGGGCGGGGCGATGCTGGCCATCGCCGCCCCCGAGGCGGAGATCCTTCCGCTGCTGGAGGGCCGCCAGGATGTGAGCATCGCGGCGGTGAATGGCCCGGCCTCGGTGGTGATCTCCGGTGGCGAGGCCGCGGTGGAGGAGATCGCGGGTCTGGTGAGTGCGCGGACGCGCAGGCTGCGGGTCTCGCACGCGTTCCACTCGCCGTTGATGGAGCCGATGCTGGCGGAGTTCGAGCAGGTCGTCTCCGGGCTGACTTTCAGTGAGCCGAGTATCCCGGTGGTCTCCAACGTGACGGGCCGGCCTGCCGAGCCGGGTCTGTTGACCGATCCGGCGTACTGGGTGCGGCATGTGCGGGAGGCGGTGCGTTTTGCCGACGGGGTGCTCGCCTGCCAGGCGGGTGTGTTCGTGGAGGTCGGACCGGATTCGACGCTGACCGCGTTGGCTCAGCAGAGTGTCGAGGACGGAACGTTCGTCGCGACCGCGCGCAAGGACCGCGACGAGATCCGGACGCTGATCGAAGCACTCGACCGGCTGCACACCCACGGTGTATCGCTCGATTGGGACGCTCTCTTCGCTCCGGCGCGGCCCCACCGCGTGGACCTGCCGACGTACGCCTTCCAGCGTGAGCGCTTCTGGGTCCCCACACAGATCGAGACCGGCGACATGGCCGGTGTGGGGCTCGTCGCCGTCGATCATCCGTTGCTCAGTGCGGTGACGGAGGTCGCCGGTGGTGAGTCGGTGGTCTTCAGCGGGCGTCTGTCGGTGGCCGCGCAGCCGTGGCTGGCCGATCACGCGGTGAA
>NZ_JBFAAE010000140.1:0-2806 GCF_040639575.1 Streptosporangium sp. NPDC023825
TCGGGGAAGCCGCGGTGGCCTCCAGTTCCATACCGGGGCGAGAGCTTTGGCGGCCAGGGCGGGCCCAGCCGGTCGATCTCCACCTCGACCACGTCCCCGGGCCGCAGGAAGCGAGCCGGGGTGCGCGCGTGCCCCACCCCGGCGGGGGTGCCGGTCGCCACCAGGTCGCCGGGGCGCAGCGTCATGGTCCGGCTCAGGTGCGCCAGCACCCGCCCGACCGGGAAGATCATGTCCTTGGTGTCGCCGTCCTGGACGACCTCGCCGTTGACCCGGGTCACCAGCCGGAGCCCGCCGGCCGGGTCGCCCACCTCGTCGGCGGTCACCACCGGCCCGATCGGGCCGCTGTGGTCGGAGTTCTTGCCGAGCGTCCACTGCGCGGTCAGCCGCTGCGCCCGGCGGGCGCTCAGGTCGTTGAAGGTCGCGTAGCCGAACACCCCCGCCAGAGCGGTCTCCTCGTCCACGCACCGCAGCTCCGCGCCGACCACCGCGACCAGCTCGACCTCCCAGTCCAGGCCCGCCTCGTCCGGCGGCACCGGGACCGGCGTCCCGTCGACCGCGAGCGACGCCGTCCACCGCCCGAAGATCGCCGGTGTCTCCGGGATCGGGAAACCGCCCTCGGCGGCGTGCGCCCGGTAGTTCAGCCCGACGCACACCACCCGCGCGGAACCGGCCACCGCCGGGGCCAGGCTCAGCTCGCCCAGCGCCCGCTCGTGCGGTCCCGGCTCGCCGCCGGAGAGGTCACGCGCCTTCGCGGTCCAGCCGGGCAGGTCCTCGTAGAACTCGCCCGCCTCGGCCAGCGGCGCCACCCGGTCCCCACCGATGAGTACGCCCACCCGGACCTGACGCCCATCCCGAAACCCGACAAACCTCATCGTTCACTCCCGACGTTCCCGGTGACGGGAACCACAGCAGCCTCGAACGCACCCCTACGTCGCTCCAGACTCATCCGGAGATCTTCGTACATTCCACCTCAATGCGGTAGAGGGAGTTCGCCGTCCGGGGTTTGAACGCCTCAGTTGAGGAACTGTCGAGGTATGGACGCACTCGCGCACGTCGACGCCTACTGGCGCGCGGCCAACTACCTGTCGGTCGGTCAGATCTATCTGCTGGACAATCCGTTGCTGGTCGAGCCGTTGCGGGCCGAGCACATCAAGCCCCGGCTGCTGGGGCACTGGGGGACCACGCCGGGGCTGAACTTCTGTTTCGCCCATCTGAACCGGGTCATCGCCGAACGCGATCAGGACATGATCTATATCGCCGGTCCGGGGCACGGCGGGCCGGCGGCGGTGGCGCACGCCTGGCTGGAGGGTTCCTACACCGAGAGATATCCGGAGATCACGCGGGACGCCGAGGGGATGCGGCGGTTGTTTCGGCAGTTCTCCTTCCCCGGGGGCATTCCCTCTCACGTGGCGCCTGAGACGCCCGGCTCGATCCACGAGGGCGGTGAGCTGGGCTATTCGCTGGCGCATGCGTATGGGGCCGCGTTCGACAACCCCGGCCTGGTGGTGGCGTGTGTGATCGGTGACGGGGAGGCCGAGACCGGGCCGCTGGCCGCGAGCTGGCATTCCAACAAGTTCCACGCGCCGGGCCGTGACGGCGCGGTGTTGCCGATTCTGCATCTGAACGGCTACAAGATCGCCAATCCGGCGGTGCTGGCCCGTATCCCCGAGGCCGAGCTGGTCAAGCTGATGGAGGGCTACGGCTACCGTCCGCACCTGGTGTCGGGGGAGGAGCCCGAGGCGGTGCACCAGATCATGGCCGAGACGCTGGAGACGGTCTTCGATCAGATCGCCGACTACCAGCAGGGGCGGACCGGCCGGCCACCGATGATCGTTTTGCGGACGCCGAAGGGGTGGACCGGGCCGCGCGAGGTCGACGGCCTGCCGGTGGAGGGCACCTGGCGCTCGCATCAGGTGCCGCTGTCGGGGGTGCGCGACAACGGCGAGCACCTGGCGATGCTGCAGGAGTGGATGCGCTCGTATCGGCCGCAGGAGCTGTTCGACGCCCAGGGGCGGCCGGTGGCCGAGGTGGTGGGGACGGTGCCGGCCGGGGCGTTGCGGATGAGCGCCAACCCGCACGCCAACGGCGGTGAGCTGCTGCGGCCGCTGGCGCTGGGCGACTTTCGCGCGCACGCGGTCGAGGTCACCTCGCCCGCCACCGCCAGCACCGAGCCCACCCGGGTGCTGGGCGCCTTCCTGCGTGACGTCATCGCCGCCAACCCCGACAACTTCCGGCTGATGGGCCCTGATGAGACCGCCTCCAACCGGCTGCAGGCGGTCTTCGAGGTCACCGACCGCGCCTGGAACGCCGAGCTGCTGGGGACCGACGAGCACCTCGGAGAGGGCGGCCGGGTGATGGAGGTGCTCAGCGAGCACCTGTGCCAGGGCTGGCTGGAGGGCTATCTGCTGAGTGGCCGTCACGGGTTGTTCAACTGTTATGAGGCGTTCATCCACATCATCGACGCGATGTTCAACCAGCACGCCAAGTGGCTGGAGTCCTCCCGCAAGATCGGCTGGCGCCGGCCGGTGGCGTCGTTGAACTATCTGCTGTCCTCACACGTGTGGCGTCAGGACCACAACGGGTTCTCCCACCAGGATCCGGGTTTCCTGGACGTGGTGATGAACAAGAAGGCCTCTGTGGTGCGGGTCTACCTGCCGCCGGACGCCAACACGTTGCTGTCGACGGCTGATCACTGCCTGCGTTCACGTGATTATGTGAACGTGATCGTGGCCGGCAAGCAGCCGGTGCTGAACCTGCTGGGGATGGACGAGGCGATCGCGCACTGCACGCGGGGGCTGGGCGTGCT
>NZ_JBFAAE010000141.1:0-2727 GCF_040639575.1 Streptosporangium sp. NPDC023825
CACCGCCACCGGCGCCTCCAACGGCACCGCGCCCGCCGCCACCGCCACACCCACCCGCTCGACACCACCGCCCGAACCATCGTCAGAGCCGAAGGGCGAACCGGCGTCCGAACCGGCGGGCGAATCGCCGTCGCCGGTCAGCACCAGCCGCACCCCGGCCCGGCGGTAGATCCGCTCCCGGCGCTTCGCGGGCTGCTCGACCCCCACCGGGACGTACGTCGCACCGGCCGCCAGCGTGCCCAGGACCGCGGCCAGCTGGTCGGGGCCCCGCGGCACCGTCACCGCGACCGCGTCGCCCGGCGTGACGCCGTGCCCGCGCAACCACCCGGCCACCCCCAGCGCCCGTCCCGCCAGCTCACCGTAGGAAAGCTCACCGCCGTCCCACACCAACGCCGTACGACCCGGATCCCGGGCCGCCCACCCGAAGAACCCCGAATGCAGCAGCCCCTCCGGCACCGCACCCGCCGTCGCGTTCACCCCCGCCCGCACCAGCAACTGGTCGGCGGGCACCGGGCACGGCGCCGTGGAGTCCCAGCTTCCGGCCGACAGCCATTCGAGCATCCCGGCGAAGGCGCCGAACATGGCGTCGAGCACGCCGGGCGGGAAGAGCTCCTCGACCGCGTCCCAGTTGAAGAACAGGCCGCCGCCGATCTCCATCACCTGGTGGTCCAGCCACACCTGCGGCGTCTGGGACACGCCCCAGACGGGTTCGGCGAAGATCTGTGAGTCCGCGTCCCAGAGGTCGCCGTCGCCGGTCACGCCGAGGGTGCTGGTGAACACCACCGGCATGGAGACCTCGGCGGAGCCGGTGCGCCTGGCCAGCTCGCGCATCACCCAGATGGCGGAGACGTCGCTGTGCTCCAGGTCTCGTACCACCTGCCGTTGCAGGCGCCGGGCGCCGTCGAGCCAGGTCTCCCCGGCGGCGGGCTCGTAGGCGACGAGCAGCAGCGAGGTGAAGTCGCCCAGGACGCGGTTGATGTCGGGGTGGACCTCCCTGCGGTCGAAGAGGGTGAGGTTGATCGTGAGGTCCTGCCGGGCGCTCCAGGCGCCGAGGACCTCGGCGAAGGCGGTGGCCAGCACCGTGGAGGGGGTGAGCCCGTGCTCCTTGGCCGTGGCCTTGACGGCCCGCCACTGCTCGGGGGACAGGCGGCCCTCCCTGCGCGTGAAGCGGGGACGGCCGATCTGGGCGGGGTCGGCGGCGAGCGGCAGCTGCGGTCCCGGGGGCAGCTCGGCGACCCGCTCCGACCAGTACCGCTGCGAGCGCTCCAGCGCGGCGGGTTCCGGGTGGACGCCGAGGACGTAGTCGCGGAAGGACAGCTCCACCGGGGGCAGCTCCGCGCCGGGGTCGGCGTAGAGGGTCTCCAGTTCCCGCAGGACGATCATCGAGCTGAGCGCGTCCAGGACGATGTTGTCGAAGCTGACGCCGACGCGCGTGCGCCCGGCGCCGTAGCGCACGGCGCGCACGTCGAACAGCGGCCAGCGGGTCGCGTCGATGAGCTGGTGCGACATGTCCTCGCGCAGCCGGGCCAGCGCGGCGTCCGCGTCGTCGGCGCCGGCGTCGACGACGGGGATCGTGAAGCGCGGCACCTCGGGCAGGATGCGCTGCCTGCCGTCGGGCAGGAACTCCGCGCGCAGCATCTCGTGCCGGTGGATGAGCGCGTTCCACGCCTCCTCCAGCCGGGAGATGTCGGTGCCGACCGTGTCGTACTCGGTGTAGAAGTGGCAGCCCACGCCGCCGAGCGCGAAGTCGTCGGTCCGCCCGACCCAGTAGGCGCGCTGCACGTCGGTCGGCGGGAAGGGGTCGTGGCGGTGTTCGAGGTCGGGGACCAGGGTGGGCAGGGGACGCTCGGGGTCGCCGGGTTCGAGGGTCGCCGCGAACTCGGCGAGGACCGGCGTCTCGAAGAGCGTGCCGAGCTCGGCCCCGGCGATCCCTGCGGCGCGCAGCCGGGTCACCAGGCGGGTCGCGAGGAGGCTGTCGCCGCCGAGCGTGAAGAAGCTCTGGTCGCGGCCGACGGCGGGCAGCCCGAGCAGCTCGGACCAGATCTCCGCCACGGCCGTCTCCATGCCCTCCTCGGGCGGGTCGAGCCGCTCGACGCGACCGGCGAGCCGGTCGGCGAGAAGGGTCCGCACCGCGCTCCTGTCGACCTTGCCGTTGGCGCTCAGCGGCAGGCTCTCCGCGACGGTGAGCTGCTCGGGAACCATGTAGGCGGGCAGGCGCCCGGCCAGCCAGTCGTGCAGGTCCGTCTCGCCGGTCCCGTCGCGGGTGACGGCCAGCGCGGCCAGGCGCCGGGTCGGCTCCCCGACCGTGACGGCGACGGCGCTCTCCACGGCGGGGTGGGTACGCAGGGCGGTTTCGATCTCGCCGAGTTCGATGCGGTGCCCGCGGACCTTGACCTGATGATCCAGGCGGCCCAGGAACTCCAGGGTGCCGTCGGGCCAGTACCGGCCCATGTCACCGGTGCGATACCAGCGCACCCCACCCACCTCGACGAACTTCGCCGCCGTCGTCTCGGCATCGCCCCGATAGCCCTCGGCCACCCCCGCGCCACCGATCCACAACTCCCCCGGCACCCAGTCGGGGCAATCCCGCCCCCGCCCGTCCACCACCCGGAAACACTGGTTCGCCAGCGGCGTCCCATAGGGCACCGACCGCCACGACGCCGGCACCGACGCCGGCACCTCGAAGAAGTTCGACCAGATCGCCGCCTCCGTCGCACCCCCCAACGC
>NZ_JBFAAE010000142.1:0-2606 GCF_040639575.1 Streptosporangium sp. NPDC023825
GTAAGAGCCCGTAGGCTTCGATCACTACGAACTCTAGAGTCCGTAGTTGGACAGGTCAAGCATCTTACAATGTAAAGCCCATTTCGGAAGGTAGGTCTGATGAGCACTGATCCCGTGGCCGTTCCCGAGGAGCTGGCCGAGTGGCTGACAGCTCGACTCGAAGAGATCGCGCGCCAGCTCCGGGCGGCACGGGGAGTAGCGCGACAGCATCCGGACAACGGAGAGCGCTGGGTGTTGGGGATGCTCGCAGCGACGACCGACATCGAGGCGGAGGCTAAGAAGATCGTTCACCTACTGACGGCGTACGGCTTGCGGTCGAAGGTGACGACGGCCGCGCCGATCGCGCGAGCGTGTGGGGTGACGATCTCGTCCGTGACGTCGCGTGCTGGGGGGCGGATCGCTTCAGACACATGGAATGAAGTATGGCCATCGCAGCGATAACGCGCGGGCCGTAGTGGCGGTTCCCGGGTCCGGGTTCCGGGACCTACAGAATCGTTATGGAGCCAAATTCGCGGGGACCCCTCCCAGGGTAAGAATGGGGAGCCTGGAGGGGGTAAAACGAGGGCAGGGGCGGTGCCCCTCCCCACTTTGGCTATTGTAGTGGCTCCCCATTCTTACCCTGGCCCCGCGAATTCAGCGCCACCATAACGATTCTTCCGGCCCCTTCCCGGACGCTCTATCTCTCTGGTTCGTAGTCTGGAGTCTTGAGTTCGTACCCCTTCCATTCCTCAGGTCGGAGTACTCCCTCGGTGCCGATGCGGTAGGCAATGAGAGTGCGAATGAGACCTTCCCAGCCGTCTTGTTCGATGGCTTCTTTGACCGCAGTTGGAGCACCGGGAACGTCGCAGATTCGATACCAGGTGTGAGGGAGGATAACGGCAATGTCTTCTCCCTCTTGTTCTTCGGCTGCTATTTCGTCGTCAGTGAGTTCGGCGACATCGGGGAGGACGAGAGCCCGGAGGCCGCGAGACCATCGGATGGCCGACTTGCCTTGTGTGGCGCTCTCGTATTCGTGCCAGAGGTCGAGGTCTTGGACATCGCCGGAGGTGCCGAAGTCGGCGAGGATTTGGAAAGGCGTCCGGCTGGATTTCTTGGAGCTTTTGAGATCGGCGCGAGCCAGCTCGTTGCCAAGTCCGGCGTCTTGAACCTTGGTGACGTAGGCGGCGAGGGCGCGGCCGGAGTCGCCGAGCTGGACGGGCAGGGCGCGGAAGCGGTAGGGCTGTCGGCCAGGTGACCAGCCGTGGCGGACGAGACCATCTGCCCAGAGGGCATCCATGCGGGCATACCAGTCGAAGAGGGACAGGGTCTCGATCGCAGTCTCGACCAGGACCACGGCGTGGATGTGGGGATGCCAGCCGTTGCGACCGTGGGTAACCTCTACAGCTTTGATCGTGCCGACCACTCCGAAGCGGCGCTTGGCCGCTTTGTACGCCTTATGCGAGGTCATCCAACGCCAGGTGTCGGTCAGCACGCCGAGGGAGGCCGCCAGGGCGTCTCCGTGGTCGTGCGGCAGGGTGGCCGTGAAGAAGTGCGCGTCGTGTCCTTGGCCGATCCAGCGCCCGACTCCTTCGGCGACCTCGTCACCACGGCGGTTGCGGACCTTGGCGGAGCAGACCGGGCAGAGCCAAATACGCCCACAGGACTCGACGCCAGAGAAGAAACTCGGGCCCTGCTTGGCGAGCTTGACCATGACGGCCCCGCCGAGGATCTCCCGCCCGCACTTCCGGCAGCGCTCAACGGTCGAGATCTTGTTGAGGAGCTGGCGGAGCGTCTCGCGTGCGCGACGGCGGCCCCCGTCTTCAGCGCTCTGACCTGCGGGGGCCGCAAACTTTGCGTGGTACCAAGAGGGGGCCGTGTCCGGGTGGGATTCAGGGGCCACCCCTTCGCCGGGCAAACCCCCCAAAACCGGGGGGGCGGCGGGACCCGGGCGCTCCTGCGTCCCGCCCGCGCCCGGACCCGCCGACCCGGCTACGGGGAGGCCCCCGAAAGTGCCGGCGCTTTCCCTTCGGCGGGCTTTCTTGCGACAGGCATCGGTGCAGAACCGGCGAGGGAGACCGCCCCCATGGACGCGAGTCGGGATGGAGGAGCCGCAACCCTCACAGATCGTGTCGGTTGACGGGGATGACGGGGGGTGACCTACGCTGGTTGTCATAGCTTCCGGACCTGCTTTCCGGGGGTGGCGTACGAGAGCCCCGGGTGCGAGCCGGGGCTTTCGTGTTTCGGTTGATGTTCCTCTATGGGCGACGGTTGGCGGCGAGAACGCGCCGGGCGAGGCGGGTCTCAGGGTCCCGGTGGTAGTCGATCGCAGCAACGAGATTGAGGACCAGGACGACGAGGAGCGCAAGGGCGGTGGCAGTGACCGCCAGGAGGATCATCGGCCTCCCGCCCCGTGACAGACGGTGCATTTCGGGTCGGTGCAGCTGGAAGTGTCAATGGATGGTGGCATTCTGGATCTCTCCATTCCGGTGGAGTGAGCCCCGCCAGGGCCGCCAAGCTTTCTGGCGGGGCTCGTTGTGTGTCAGGCGTTGAGAGAGGCCAGGACAGCGCTCTCGTCTTGCAGCCCTTCAGGAGTGGCCTGAGGGACGTCCAGGGGCAGTTCTCGCATC
>NZ_JBFAAE010000143.1:0-2596 GCF_040639575.1 Streptosporangium sp. NPDC023825
TCCAGCCGGCGTTCCGGCGCCCCCGGCCCGGCCCCCCGCTCCGCGGGGGGGGGGGCGGGGGGGGGGGGCGCCCCCGCCCCCCGGGGGGGGGGGGGGGGGGCGGGCCCCCACGCCCCCGACCGGCTCCGGGGGCGAGGGTGACGGCGATCAGCAGGACGCAGACGGCCGCGATCGCCGCGACCACGGCGGCCACCCCGGTCCACGGCGCCGCGAACGGCAGCAGCAGGATGACGGCGACGCAGCCCAGAAGCGCGGCGGGCCGGACGACGGGCTCCGCCAGGATGGAGGCGGGGACCACCCAGAGCAGGGTGAGGAACACCCCGACCGGTATCGCGACGGCGTAGCAGATCGTCATGGGGGACGCCCCGACGGAGTGCCCGGTCTGCTCGACCGCGACCTCGAGTCCGGCGCCGAGGGCCGCCAGGGCCGCGAAGACGCCGTAATGGCCGTATCCCCACAGGTAGGAGCGATGGCGACGGTCACTGAGGCCTTCGCCGGCAGGGGCGAGGAAGTAGAGCCACCACAGGGCGAACAGCAGGACGAGCCCGGACACGGCGATGACGACGAGGGAACCGCTGAGCTCGGCCGCCTCGAGCGCCGCCTCGACCCCCGTGGTCGCGGCGAGGACGCTCTCGCCGAGCAGAATGATCGTGAACAGGCCGTAGCGTTCGGCGATGTGGTGCGGATGCCAGCTGGTGGCCCCGGCCCGTTCCGCCCACCGTGGCACCGCGAGCTCCAGGACGGCCAGGCCGGCGAAGAACGGCAACAGGGCGGACGGCGGCAGGACACCCGCCTGCGAGAGGAGGAGGCGGAGCACCCAGCCCACCTGCACGACGGTGATACCCGCGGCGTAGCGCAGCGCGGTGCGGCGGCCCGGCGCGTCCTCGGCGCCGGCCCGCAGCCACTGGGCGACGAGCCCGATCCTCATGATGAGGTAACCGAGCGTGACAGCGCGGTAGTCGGAGTCGTCGGCCGCCGCCGGTACGCCGGCGGCGAGGACCAGCACTCCGGCCATCTGCACCATGGTCAGCAGCCGGTAGGCGACGTCGTCGGTGTCGTACGAGGACGCGAACCAGGTGAAGTTCATCCACGCCCACCAGATCGCGAAGAAGACCTGGAGGAAGGGGAGGAGCCCCGCCGGGCCGTGGCCGTCGGCGATGCCGTGCGCGAGCCGGGCGGTGACGGCCGCGATCGCGACCACGAAGGTCAGATCGAACAAAAGCTCGAGAGGGCTGGAGACGCGGTGCGGTTCGTCGGTCGGACGCGCCCTCATCCGGACCCGGATCCGGCTCCCGGTACTCACTGGTGGCAAGGTCTCACTCCTGTCGCTCCATGACTCCGTCCTGCAGGAAGACAGGACAGCCTCCCGATCTGTGACACCCCCGCGCCGGGAATCCGCGACCGGAAGGATCTCCTGGGGGCGCGGTCACGGGCCCGGCCGGCATCGGGTACGCACGCGAGGCAGGCCGTGGACGCCCGGCACGGGAAGCCGGCGGGGAGGGTCGTCAGCCCGGGACATGGACCCCGATAAGGTAAGAAAGGGGCGATGACCATGGCGGATACCGCGCCAGCGAACGAATCCGGTGAATCCATAGATCTCGAACAGGCCGCGACGATCTTCGCGGATGTGCGGCCGCGCCTGTTCGGGATCGCGTACCGGATGCTGGGCAGCGCCGGCGAGGCCGAGGACCTGGTGCAGGACGTCTGGCTGCGCTGGCAGACCTGTGACCGCCGCGCGGTGGTCAACCCGGCCGCGTTCCTGGCGACGGTGACCACGCGGCTGGCCATCAACGCCGCCCAGTCGGCGCGGGTCCGCCGCGAGACCTACATCGGCCCGTGGCTTCCGGAACCCGTCGACACCAGCACGGATCCGTATCTCGGCGCCGAGCGGAACGAGGCCCTGGGGTTCGCGGTCCTGCTCCTGCTGGAGAGGCTTTCGCCCAGCGAACGCGCCGCGTACGTGCTGCGGGAGGCGTTCGACTACCCGTACCGGCAGATCGCCGAGATCGTCCGGCTCAGCGAGGCGGCGGTCCGCCAGCTGGTCAGCAGGGCCCGCAAACACGTGGTCGCCGAACGTCGCGCTCCGGTGACCGGCGCCGAGCAGCACAGGCTCCTGAGGGCCTTCGTCGCCGCCGCCCGTTCCGGTGACCTGGCCACGCTGGAGGAACTCTTCGCGGCGGACGTGATCAGCTACTCCGACGGCGGCGGCGCCGTCCGGGCCTCCCGCATCCCCGTGGTGGGCGCCTTCCGGGTGGCCAAGTACCACAGGGCGTTCGCGAACCGGTTCTGGGCCGGGGTCGAGGTGGAGTGGGCGAGCCTGAACGGGCAGGCGTCCGCTCTGCTGAGCCGCGACGGCGCGGTGTTCGCGGTGGCCACCGTCAGCGCCTCGGCCCAGGGCATCGACCAGGTGCTGTGGATGATGAACCCGGCCAAGATCAACGCGGTGGCCGCCGCGGGCTGACCCGCGGCCGTGACCGCCCGCCTGAGGGCAGATCGGCGGTAAGGAGGGGACTTTCGTCCCTGCCCTCCCCAAAGGGCGTACGGGCAGCCTGGAGGGTATGAAGCTCGACTCGGCAGGCCTGCAGATCCTCTCGCG
>NZ_JBFAAE010000144.1:0-2480 GCF_040639575.1 Streptosporangium sp. NPDC023825
CTGCGAGAAGCCCATCGTGATCTTGCCGTCGTCGGCGACCTTACCGGTGTCGGTGGAGCCGCCCGGCGCGCTGGTGCTACCGCAAGCCGTCATCGCCGTGGCGAGAACACCTGCCAGGACGAACGCTGAAACTTTTCGGAACATGGGGGGAATGTCCTTCTATGTGAGCGTTAACATTTTGGGCGGAAGACCACGAATTGTGCTGGTCGTCCGATTTGACGGCTACCTCGGCCGAGTGCCGTTCTCCCGCAGGGTGAGCGAGGGCGCGCGCTAGATGCTCACCTGACGCGTCCGCCGCGCGGACCCGCCACGGCAGCCGGCCGGCACCGCGTCGCCGCACGGCTCCGCGGTTTCCGGACGCCCGTTCCGGGCGCGCCCGGAGGCTCGTCGAGCATCCAGGAGACCGTCCGGCGCGACACGCTCGCCGACCCGGGCACCTCGGCAGCCACCGGCGGGTGGAGCCCCACACTTGTCTGCACGGCCGCTCCTCATCTTGCGTTGGACAAGACTGTGAACGCTAACAACCATGCCGTCAAGCGATCCCCTTATTACGGTCTAATCACACCGGAAACGTGAAGCCGTGAGTCACCGCGATCCTCACGGTCGGCGGCGGCGGCCGGGCGAGGGTCTTCGGCGTGGCCACGCTGCGGGGGCACGCGAAAGAGGCGGGGCCGGCCGGCGGGAATTCGCGCCCGCGTGGCGCGTGGCCGTCGCGCCCGCGATCGGTGCCGGTTGATCTAAGGTGGCACCGTCCTGTCGCATGAACCACTGGTTACGCAGGGTGATCTCCCCTCATGCTTCGACGACCGAGGTCAAGGGGAGAAGATCCATGTCTCGCAGACATGCCGCCACCGCCGGACGCGTCCTCATAGTCACCGCCCTCGCCCTCGCCGCCGTTCCGGCCGGCGCCGATCACCGGAGGACGGCCCTCGCCGGGACGGCGGTTCCCGACGTGCCGATCGTCTCGAAGGCCCCGGCCGCGCCGGAACCGCCACCGGGCATGCTGGAGGCCGTCCAACGCGACCTCGGCCTGTCTCCCGAGCAGGCCAGAGCCCGCCTGCTCAACGAGGCCCGCCTGATGCCGGTCGCGGCGCGGCTGCAAAGAAGGCTCGGCACCCGCTTCGGCGGCGCCTGGCTTCGCCCGAAGACCGCGCATACCCTGATGGTGGCCACCACGGCGATCTCCGACATCCCCACGATCCTCGCCACGGGGGCCCAGGCCGAGATCGTCTCGAGGTCGCTGGCGGAACTCTCGGAGATCAAGAGGAGACTGGATGCCGCGTTGCCGTCGCGGCCGCTCATGTCGACCGTGCGCTACGTCGACATCAAGCGCAACAAGGTGGTCGTCCTGAGCCCCGAGCCCGCCCAGACACGGAACGTCATCCAGAGCGCCGGCGTGGACGAGACCACGACGATCGTGCTGCCCTCCGACGAGGCGCCCCTGCCCCTGTACGACCTGGTGGGCGGCAACGCCTACTACAGCGGCGTCACCAGCCGCTGCTCGATCGGCTTCTCGGTGTTCAAGGGCGGCGAGGAGGGTTTCGTCAGCGCCGGCCACTGCGGCAGGACCGGCGTCGCCACCACCGGCTTCAACCGCGTCGCCCAGGGCACCTTCCAGGGCTCGGTCTTCCCCGGCAGCGACTACGCCTGGGTCGCGGTCAACGACAGCTGGAGGGGCACTCCGGGGGTGGACGACGGCGAGGGCGGCACCGTGCCCGTCGCCGGTGCCATGGCCGCCGTCGAGGGCGCCTCGGTCTGCCGGGCGGGCTCCACCACCGACTGGCACTGCGGCCTCATCCAGCAGCGCGACGCCAGCGTCACCTACCCGCAGGGCACCGTCTCGGAACTGGTCCGCACCAGCGTCTGCGCGGAACCCGGCGACTCGGGTGGCTCGTTCATCTCCCTCGACCAGGCCCAGGGCGTCGCCTCGGGCGGCTCGGGCGACTGCGCCTCGGGCGGCACCACCTACTTCCAGCCGCTCGGCGAGATCCTCACCGCCTACGGCCTGACCCTGCGGACCACCGCGGGCGACCCGCCACCGATCACGGTCACCTGCACCGGCTACCCCAGCACCTACAGCGGCACCCTGTCCGCCGGCCGTTCGGCCTACCAGCCGAGGAACGTCTACTACCGCACCAACGTCTCGGGAGTTCACTCCGGCTGCCTGAACGGTCCCGCCGGCACCGACTTCGACCTGTTCCTGCAGAAGTGGGACAACAGGAGTGCCTGGCTGACCGTCGCCACCTCCGGCGGCACCGGACCGGACGCGCAGATCACCTACACGGGCACGGCCGGCTA
Organism: Streptosporangium sp. NPDC023825; assembly: GCF_040639575.1. Taxonomy (NCBI): domain Bacteria; kingdom Bacillati; phylum Actinomycetota; class Actinomycetes; order Streptosporangiales; family Streptosporangiaceae; genus Streptosporangium; species Streptosporangium sp. NPDC023825. The sequence goes on from NZ_JBFAAE010000144.1 coordinate 2,299, forward strand.
CTACCGCTACCGGGTGAGCGCCACGGCCGGCTCCGGTGCCTACACCATGGCTTTCAGGGCTCCCTGACCCGGCGCCCGCCTCACCGGGGGCGCCGTCGTGCGGTGGTGGGGCCCGCCCCCCCCCCCGCCCGGGGGGGGGGGGGGGGGGGCCGGCCCCGCCCCGCGGCGGGGGGGGGGGGGTC
>NZ_JBFAAE010000145.1:0-2320 GCF_040639575.1 Streptosporangium sp. NPDC023825
CACGAGAACATCCACGTGCGCGGCTACAAGGAGGAGGGCACCACGACCACCCCGTTCGACATGGCCATGCTCAACGACATCGACCGCTTCCATCTGGTGATCGACGTCATCGACCGGGTGCCCGGCCTGGCCGAGCGCTCGGCGCACCTGCGCCAGCACATGGCCGACGCCCGGCTGCGGGCCCGCGCGCATACCCGCGAGCACGGCGAGGACCCGGCCGACATCCGCGACTGGACCTGGCCCTGGTGAGGCGAAGACTCCCACGGCCGGTCACACCTTCGTCCCCTGGCCCCACCGGGATGGGGGTGTGAGTCCCGCCTTCGCCAAGAGGAGGTGTCATTCCAGTGCGAGCCAGGCGCTCGGCGGGCTCCGCCCTCGGCGGACGCGATTACATCTCGAAGACCAGGCAGGCCAGGATACCGCTGTCGAGGACCTCGTCGAAGGAGACGTTGATCTCGTCGAGCTTGCGCGTCTCGTAGATCACTTTGGTCCGGCCGGCGGCGTGCAGCCGGAAGACCTCCGCCAGGTCCGCGCGAGTGCCGACGATGGAGCCGATCACGCTGATGCCGTTCAAGACGGTCTCGAAGATCGGCAGGCTCATCGTGTTGTCCCGGGGGAGGGGTGTTGTCCCGGGGGAGGGAGAGGGGAGGGAGACCAGCACCAGGCGGCCATCGCGCCGCAGTGAGGCATGGGCCTGCTCCAGAACGCGGGGGCTGGCGGCCGGCACGATCGCCACGTCGACCCCACCCAGTGCCCTGATCGCGGCGACCTGGTCGGTGGTGTCGGTGTGGCACAGGCCGCTGGCCTCGATGCGAACCAGGACCTGGTGGGCCGCGGGTTCGGGGACGGGGACCTTCCGAATCTCCAGGGGCCTGTCGAACGCGGTGGCGACGGCGGCGCGCATGTTCATGACTTGTCTCCCCTTCGTTTTCACCACCGAGACTTCCGCGGGGTGGCCGGGTGAGGCAGAGCCGAAGGTCATGGACGGCACGGTCGTCGGTCACGGCCGTGCGAGAGGCCGCCGAGAGGCCGTCGAGAGGCCGCCGGGCCCAGGTCTCACGGCGCGTCGACGTCCTCGCCGTGAGTCCCCGCGCCGGGTCTTTCGTCCTCGCCGTGGAAGCCGTCGGCCTCTTCACCCGCGAACCGATGGGCGAAATCCTGAAGGTAACCGGTGAGAGGCGGGAGTCGCCCCGACTCCTGCTCTCCCGCGAAGTGTCAATGGAGAAGGGGACGATCCCGATGCGTGCGCTCGTGGTCTTCGAATCGATGTTCGGCAACACCCAGGCGATCGCCGAGGCCGTCGCCGACGGTCTGTCCACCCGGATGGAGGTGGACCTGGTCGAGGTCGGCGACGCTCCGATGTCCGTTCCCGGTGACGTGGACCTGCTTGTTGTCGGCGGACCCACCCATGCCTTCGGCATGAGCCGGCCCAGCACCCGGCAGTCGGCCGCTCAGCAGGCCGAGCAGGCCACCACCGAACTGGTGTCCAAGGGGCGAGGGCTGCGCGAATGGCTCGCCACCCTCGGCGACCAGTCCCGGGCCGTGGCGGCCGCGGCGTTCGACACGCGGATCAAGAACCCCTGGATTCCGGGATCGGCCCGGCGCGGCGTCGAGAAGAACCTGCGCGGGCAGGGTTTCGCGATCCTGACCGGCTCGCAGAGCTTCTACGTCTCCGGCACCCCCGGTCCGCTCCTGGAGGGGGAGACCGGGCGAGCCCGTCAGTGGGGGGTGACACTGGCCTCGGCACGACAGGCCGGCGTTCACCAGATCACGTAGGAGTCGGCCCGGTGACATATCTCCGAGAGGTGTATGTCGTCCGGGGACGGGGGATCCGCCGGTCAGGTCGCACACGCACACCTCGCCGCCCTCATGGCAGGCGATCGGCGACAGCAGGCGCAACCGCACCGGATCGGCGATCGCCTTGAACGGCGGCGCCGGCTCCTCGGCCTCGGCCGTGTTCAGCGGCTCGCGCACCAACGGCGCGCAGCACGCCTGCCCGGCCTCGCCGGACCCGGCCAGGTCCACGATCGGCAACGCTTGTTTCGACATATCTCTAATTCGCGGGCGGGGCGAAGACCCGGCTCACCCGGAACGAAACAGACCATAAGTCCCTCTGGTCAGAGGACTTTCGCCGCTGACGCTTTCCGAGCCGCTTTGCGACCGTGGGAGTGAGGAGGTGCGTCATGAAGGTCCGGGAAGTCATGGGCGGCGCGGCGATCGCGGTGCGGCCGGAGGCGACGTTCACCGAGATGGTCGAGGCCATGCGGCGCTTCAAGGTCGGCGCGCTCACCGTCATCGACGCCGACGATCACCCGATCGG
>NZ_JBFAAE010000146.1:0-2195 GCF_040639575.1 Streptosporangium sp. NPDC023825
GAGGCCGCACTGGAAGCCTTCCCCGCGGTGAGTCGCGCGGTGGTGGTCGCGGTGGGCGAGCGCCGCCAGCGCCGCCTGGCCGCGTTCGTCACCCCGGCCGGTATCGACCCCGAGCAGATCCGCACCTTCCTCGCCGACCGCCTCCCCACCCACGCCATCCCCCCGACCATCACCCCCCTGGACGAGCTTCCCCTCACCCCCAACGGAAAGGTCAGCAGATCCGCCCTCGTCTCCCTCGCGGAGGACACGTCGGTGATCGAGGCGGGGGAGGCACCCGCGGGGGCGGCCGAGATCCTGCTCGCCGAGATCTGGGCCGGACTGCTCGACCTTCCCGGGGTGCACCGCGCGGACAACTTCTTCGCCCTCGGCGGCGACTCGCTGCTCGCTACCCGTATGATCGCGCGGCTGCGGTCGGCGGGCGTCACCGACGCCAGGCTGACCCTGCTGTTCGACTCGCCGGTGCTCGCCGACTTCGCCGCGACCCTCACCCTGGACGAGACGCTCGTGCCCGCCAAGGTGCTGGGCGCCGACCTCGAACACCGCCACGATCCGTTCCCGCCCACAGAGGTGCAGCGCGCCTACTGGCTCGGCCGCGCCGAGCACTTCACGCTCGGTGGCGTCGGCTGCCACTTCTACACCGAGTTCGACGGCGACATCGACCTCGACCGGCTGCAGACCGCGTGGAACCTGCTGATCGAGCGGCACGAGATGCTCCGCGCCGTCTTCGACGAGGGAGGGTTCCAGCGCATCCTGCCCGAGGTGCCGCACTTCACGATCGCGATGGTCGACAGTGCCGAGCAGTTGCGCGAGCAGATGTCACACCAGGTGTTCGACCCGGCCACCTGGCCGCTGTTCGACGCGCGGGCCGCGAGACACGAAGGCCGCGTCCGGCTGGGGGTCGGCTTCGACAACATCGTCATCGACGCGTTGAGCACGATGGTCTTCTTCGCCGAACTCGACCTGCTCTACCACGACCCCGCCACCGTGCTCCCGCCGCTGGAGGTGTCGTTCCGCGACTACGTGCTCGGGCTCACCCCCGATCGCGCGGTCTTCGAAGCGGCCAAGGAGTACTGGGGTCGCCGCCTGCCCGAACTGCCGCCCGCGCCACGGCTGCCGCTGCGCGTCGACCCGGCCATGATCGACCGGCCCAGGTTCGTCCGCCGCGAGGTCAGGATGGACGCCGAACGCTGGAGCCGCGTCTCCGAGCTGGCCAGGAAGCACGACCTGACCGCCTCCACGGTGCTGGCGGCCGCCTTCGGCGAGATCCTCTCCGCCTGGAGCGCCCAGCCGGAGCTGACGCTCAACCTCACGCTGTTCGACCGGCGCGAGGTGCACCCCGACATCCACCGCGTCCTGGGCGACTTCACCTCGCTGATGCTCGTCGGCTACCGGTCGGGATCCGGCTGGCTGGAGGGCGCGCGCCGGCTGCAGGAGGAGGTCTGGCGGGGCCTGGAGCACGGCGAGGTCTCGGCCGTGTGGGTGATGCGCGAGCTGGCCAGGCGGGCCGACTCGATCGAGATGACCATGCCCGTGGTGTTCACCAGCATGCTGGGCGTCGCCGACGGCGGCGGGCTCGGGCCCTCCTTCGCCGAGCAGGTCTGGGGGGTGTCGCAGACCCCGCAGGTCTGGCTGGACTACCAGGTGGCGGAGGTCGACGGCGAGCTGCTCGTCCGCTGGGACGCGGTGGAGGAGCTGTTCGCGCCGGGCGTGCTGGACGCGATGTTCGACACGCATCTGAGCCTGCTGCGGTGGCTGTCGGAGGGCGACTGGTCGGCCCCGGCCCCCGTCGGCCTGCCGGTGGAGCAGGAGCTCGTCCGCCGGCGCGCCAACGACACCGAGGGTCCCGTGCCGGACGGCACCCTGCACGGCGCGTTCTTCACCCGCGCCTTCAGCGAGCCGCACCTGCCCGCGCTGATCTCCGACGCCGTCACGGTCACGTACGGGGAGCTGGCGGATCGGGCGTTGGGGGTCGCGGGGTTGTTACGCGGCTGGGGTGTGGTGCCGGGGGATGCGGTGGGGGTGGTGGTTCCCAAGGGTGTGGATCAGGTGGTCGCGGTGCTGGGGGTGCTGGCCGCGGGGGGTGTGTACGTGCCGGTGGGGGTGGACCAGCCGTTTGCCCGCCGGGAGTCGATCCTGTCCCGCGCCGGGGTGGTGCGGGTGCTGACCGAGGAGTCGGTGGCCGAAGCGCTCTTGAG
>NZ_JBFAAE010000147.1:0-2048 GCF_040639575.1 Streptosporangium sp. NPDC023825
GCGGGAGTGGCGAACCCCCAGCCGAAGGTCTTGTCCAGGAACGCCCACAGGAAGATCCAGCCCAGGCCGATCCGGGCGATCGCCCAGACGTAGTCGACCGGACGCCTGACGGCCGGTGTGGGAACGGCGTTCATGACCGGCCCGGTGTGAACGTCGTGTCCGTGAGTGGTGGCCATGACGGCTCCCCTTTCCCTGTAGTTCCGTGTAGTTCCGTGGTGTTCAGCGGTCTTTGCGAACACCCTCATCACACCGTTTCCCGACGCCCGGCCACAGTGCCGTACGAACCGCACCCGCGGGACTTTCGACCTTTTCGCGATCGGCGCACGTCCCTTGCACAGCGGCGGCCTACAGCAGCGGCGGGAGGACGAGCAGGTCGTCGGCGCCGTGCTTGAGCCGTGAGGTGACGTCGATGACGCCTTCGAGCCGGCGGATCGCCTGGACGAGCTGAACGACCTGCGAGTGGCGTTCGACCTCGCCGTCGAGCGTCACCACGCCGTTCTCGACGCCGACGCGCACTTCGGATCCGGCGGCGGTCAGGTCGCGGGCGACGGCTTCGGCCTCGGCGCGCAGCTCGGCCTCGGGGCGGTCGAAGACGCGCAGCAGGTCCGCCCGGTGCAGGACGCCGGCCAGGCGGCCGGTGAGCGGGTCGATCACCGGGAGCTGCTGGATCCTCTTGTCGTGCATGAGCCGCGCCGCGTCCCGGACGGGCATGCCCGGAGTGGCGGTGATCGCGGGCGAGGTCATCAAGTTCTTGGCCACGACCGCTGCGGCCTTCTCGTGCTCGCGGCGGCGGCCGGAACTCTCGAAGATCGAGATGCTGTGGCGCACCGCGTCGCTCTCCTTGAGCAGCAGGTCGTCCTGGGAGACCACCCCGACCGGACGGCGGTCGGCGTCGATGACCGTCACCGCGCCCACGGCGAAGCGCCTCATCACGGCCACGATGTCGGCGAAGCCGGCGTCCTGCGGCACCGCGATCGCGGTGCGGCCCATCACGTCGTTCACAGTGATCGACATCTTCTTCTCCTCGGTTTCTGCGAGTCGTTCGAGCGTTCCCGTGATTCGGGCGTCGCCAGGGGCGGACGATCGCCACCCTGCGGTGCGCGTGGTGCGGGCCGTCCTCTCCCATCAGACCTCCGCCGGACAGCCCGCCCCAGGGCCACAGGTCCCGACCTCACCACCTGAGGGCAGGGTCTTTCGGTCCTCACCGTCCCTCACCGTCCCTCACCGTCACGCCGGGTCCCCGGCGGCCGCCGGCGTGACACGCGGGGTCCTTGGTCCCTATCGGCATGCGCCGAAGGGGGCTAACGTGCGGAGCATGATTCGCGTTTTCCTGGTGGACGACCACGAGGTGGTACGGCGCGGTGTCGCCGCGCTGCTCGGCTCCGAGGACGACATCGAGGTGATCGGCGAGGCCGGCACCGCCGAGTCGGCCATCGCCCGCATCCCCGCCCTCAAGCCCGACGTCGCCGTGCTCGACGTCCGCCTGCCCGACGGCAACGGGGTCGACGTGTGCCGTGAGGTCCGCTCCCAGCTGCCTGGCCTGGCGTGCCTGATGCTGACCTCCTACGCCGACGACGACGCGTTGTTCGACGCGGTCATGGCCGGAGCCTCGGGATATGTGCTCAAGCAGATCCACGGCTCGGACCTGGTGGGGGCGGTCCGCACGGTCGCCGCCGGGCAGTCGCTGCTGGATCCGCAGACCACGGCCTCGATGCTGGCGCGCCTGCGCGACCAGGCGGCGAAAAAGGACCCGCTGGCCGCCCTGACGGACCAGGAACGGCAGATCCTGGAGCTGATCGGCGAGGGCCTGACCAACCGGCAGATCGGCGAGCGGATGTTCCTGGCCGAAAAGACGGTCAAGAACTACGTCTCCAACCTGCTGAGCAAGCTCGACATGCAGCGGCGCACCCAGGTCGCGGCCATGGCCGCCCGCCTGAGGGCAGATCGGCGGTAAAGGAGGGGACTTTCGTCCCTGCCCTCCCCAAAGGGCGTACGGGCAGCCTGGAGGGTATGAAGCTCGACTCGGCAGGCCTGCAGATCCTCTCGCG
>NZ_JBFAAE010000148.1:0-1862 GCF_040639575.1 Streptosporangium sp. NPDC023825
GCCATCCGCGCCGCGAACACCGCCGACGACTCCAGCAGCTCAACCCCCATCCCCAGCCACTGCGACCCCTGACCAGGGAAGACGAACACCGTCTTACCGCCCGAGCCGGGCGCACCGGTCACCACTCCGGCGCTGACGCCGCCCGAGGCCAGCGTCGCCGTACCGGCGAGGAGCTCACCTCGATCCGCGCCCACGACCACCGCGCGGTGGTCGAACACCGACCTGGAGGACGCCAGGGAGTGGGCGACGTCGGCGTCGGCGTCGGTTCCCGCCTCCACCCATGTCCCGAGGCGCTCGGCCTGTGCTCTGAGTGCCTCACCCGTCTTCGCCGACAGCACCCACGGCACCACCGGCAGCTCGACGGGCACCTCGGCCTCGACCGCCTCCTGGGCGGGGGCCTCCTCGATGATCACGTGCGCGTTCGTACCGCTGACTCCGAAGGAGGAGACCGCGGCCCGGCGCGGGTGATCCTCGGAGTTCCAGGAGCGGGCCTCGGTCAGCAGTTCCACGGCGCCGTCCGACCAGTCCACGTGCGGGCTCGGCTCGTCCGCGTGCAGGGTCTGCGGCAGCACGCCGTGCCGCAGGGCCATCACCATCTTGATGACCCCGGCGGCGCCCGCGGCGGCCTGGGCGTGACCGATGTTCGACTTGATGGAACCCAGCCACAGCGGCCGGTCCTCGGGCCGGTCCTGGCCGTAGGTGGCCATCAGCGCCTGCGCCTCGATCGGGTCACCCAGCGGCGTTCCCGTACCGTGCGCCTCGACCACGTCGACGTCGGCGGGCGAGAGGTTCGCGTTGGACAGCGCCTGGCGGATCACCCGCTGCTGTGAAGGACCGTTCGGCGCGGTCAGCCCGTTGCTCGCGCCGTCCTGGTTGACCGCGCTGCCCCGTACGACCGCGAGGACCCGGTGACCGTTACGCCGCGCGTCCGACAGCCGCTCGACGAGCAGCATGCCCACGCCCTCGCTCCAGCCCGCACCGTCGGCGTCCGCCGAGAACGCCTTGCACCGGCCGTCGACGGACAGGGCGCCCTGCCGGCAGAACTCGACGAACGTGCCCGGGGTCGCCATCACGGTCACGCCACCGGCCAGGGCCAGGTCGCACTCGCCGTTCCGGAGCGCCTGCACGGCCAGGTGCAGCGCGACCAGCGACGACGAGCACGCGGTGTCCACGGTCATCGCGGGTCCCTCGAACCCGAAGGTGTAGGACACCCGCCCGGAGGCGACGCTGCCGGAGTTGCCGGTGCCGATCAGGCCCTCCAGCTCCTCCGGTATGGAGGTGAGCTGGCTCGCGTAGTCGTGGTACATCACCCCGGCGAACACGCCCGTCCGGCTGCCGCGCAGGTGGTTCAGGCGAATTCCGGCCCGCTCGACCGCCTCCCACGAGGACTCCAGCAGCAACCGCTGCTGCGGGTCCATCGCGAGGGCCTCACGCGGGCTGATCCCGAAGAACCCAGGGTCGAACTCACCGGCCTCTCCCAGGAAACCACCGTGCCGTACGTAGGAGGTGCCGTGGGCCTCGGGGTCCGGGTCGTACAGCTTGTCCAGGTCCCAGCCTCGGTCGGTGGGGAATTCGCCGATGGCGTCCGTACCGGCCGACACCAGATCCCACAGACCCTCGGGCGAGGACACCCCGCCGGGGTAGCGGCAGGCCATCCCCACGATCGCGATCGGCTCGTCGTCGACCGCCGCCCTGGCCACGGTGACCGCACCGGCCGCCGAGGTGGCTCCGCCGAGTTCGGTCACCAGGTGATCGGCCACCGCCTGGGCGGTCGGGTAGTCGAAGACGAGCGTGGCGGGCAGCCGCAGCCCGGAGACCGTCATCAGCCGGTTGCGCAGCTCGACCGCGGTCAGGGAGTCGAA
>NZ_JBFAAE010000149.1:0-1762 GCF_040639575.1 Streptosporangium sp. NPDC023825
AGGGGTCATGCCGAAGATCTGCTCGCCCACGCCGATCATCCACTTGCCCAGCGGCGGGTGGACCACGTAGGAGGCGCACTTGTCGAGCTCGGTGGGCGCGCACTGCTGCCAGATCCCGGTGCCGCCCCCCATCAGGATCTTGTCGGCGTCCTTGACGACGTTGTGCTCGGCGCCGAAGGTGAACAGCGCCCAGGCGTCCTTGGCGTAGTACGTCTCGTCGAACATGACCGCGCGCGGATGGCCGAGGTTCGTGAAACGCAGGATCGCCCCGAACACCGAGATCAGCAGCGGGCCCAGCCAGCCCCACAGGGCGCCGTCGGGCATCGGCGGTACCAGCCGGTCGCGCGCCGAGCCCCTCGCCCCGCCGGGCGGCTCGGGTTGCTTGGGTGCCTGGTTGGTGAAGTCGGTCACGGCCACCCGGACATCGTACGGTCCCCCCACCCCCCTGAGCCCAGGAAAAACTTGCCAGATGCCCAATTCGAGAACTTCTCCCCAGGCTGGGAGGCCATCCGAAATGCGGGAGGATGGAACGGTGACGGACAACGGCAGGCTTGTGCTGGCAGGGGCTCCGATCGGGCAGGCGGGCGACGCCTCGCCCCGGCTGCGGCAGGCGCTGGAGAGTGCCGACGTGGTCGCGGCGGAGGACACCCGCAGGCTGCGCCGCCTGGCGGGGGAGCTGGGCGCGGAGATCGGCGGCCGGGTCGTCTCCTACTACGACGCCAACGAGGCCGGGCGGGCCACCGAGCTCCTCCAGGCCCTCCGGGACGGCAAGACCGTGCTGGTCATCACCGACGCGGGCATGCCGGGAGTCTCCGACCCCGGCTACCGCCTCACCCACCTGGCGGTCGAGGCGGGGATCACCGTCACCTCGCTGCCGGGACCGTCCGCGGTGACCACGGCGCTGGCCGTCTCCGGGCTGCCCAGCGACCGCTTCTGCTTCGAGGGCTTCCCGCCGCGCAAGTCCGGTGAGCGCTCCCGCCGGCTCGCCGCCCTCGCGGAGGAGGAGCGCACCATGGTCTTCTTCGAGGCGCCGCACCGGCTGCAGGTCGCGCTGGCGGCGATGGCGGAGGCGTTCGGCGCCGACCGCCGGGCGGCGGTCTGCCGGGAGCTCACCAAGACGTACGAGGAGGTGCGGCGGGGTGGCCTCGGGGAGCTGGCCGAGTGGGCGGCCGGGGGCGTCAGGGGGGAGATCACGGTCGTCGTCGCGGGGTACGCCGGGCAGGCCCTGCCGCCGGTGATCGGGGAGCTGGTCGACGAGGTGGCCCGCAGGGAGGAGACGGGGGTACCGAGAAAGCAGGCGATCGTGGACGTGGCGAAGGCGGCGGGCATCCCCAAACGCGATCTTTATGATGCTGTCCATCGCGGCTGAATTATCACCATAATTGCCCGAATGGGATTAATACGGGATCGCCTCTTGCCGCCCATGCAGGGAAGCGTGGCCTGGGGCTGGCTGGGACCGATACTGGTCGCGGCGTTCGGAGGGGTCCTGCGACTCGTCGGCCTCGGACGGCCGCACGCGGTCGTGTTCGACGAGACGTACTACGCCAAGGACGCCTGGACGCTGATCCACTACGGGGTAGAGCGAGCCTCGCTCGGCACCGTGGAGGATCCGGTCGCCGATCGGATGATCATCGCGGGGAAGACCGACTTCCTGGTCAAGTGCACGCCGCCGGAGGCCGACCCCTGCCCGCTCTACGTGGCCCACCCGCCGCTGGGCAAGTGGATGATCGGCGTGGGCGAGCAGATCTTCGGCATGACCCCC
>NZ_JBFAAE010000150.1:0-1744 GCF_040639575.1 Streptosporangium sp. NPDC023825
CTGGCCGCCGGGGCGGGCGCAGATGGCGTCTGCGATGGACCAGCAGGCTTGTGATGGTGTGAAGGCCGAGCGCGCGCGGACCGCAGTGGGCATGCCGAGGAGCTGGGCGATAGCGACTCCAGGAGGCATGGAGCGGTCGGCAGCGGTGATGTCCATGTCGGCCGCGCCAGGGAAGGCGTGCTTGAAGTCCTCGGTGGTATCGACTCGGTGGCAGATGCGCGCCGAGAGGTTGGTTCGGATGCTGGTTGGGAGGATGTCGGCTTCGGGCTTTTGGGTGATGAGGACCAGGCGGACGCCGAACTTGTGGCCTTGGCTGGCGACGGCCAGGAGCTCGGCGAGGAACAGCTCTCGCCGCTTCTTATCGGGGTGCTTGGCGTAGTTGGCAAGTTCGTCGATGACGAGGACTTCGACCGGGGTGTCGGGGGTGAACTGGGTGAGCTTGTCGGCCCGCAGCTCCCAGAAGTAGCGCTTGCGGAACTCCATCTCCTCGCGGATCTCCCGGAGGATTTCAGTGGGTCGTTCCAGGTCAATGTCGTCGCAGACGGTGTGTGCGGTACGCCACCAGGGAGCGACGGTGCCGAGGTTGGCGTCGATGATGCGCAGCCGGACAGAGTTCATGAGTGCCCAGGCGCCGAGCAGGGTGTTGACGGTGATGCTCTTGCCGGAGCGAGTGACCCCGGCGATAAGCATGTGAGCACCGTCGACGAGGTTGACGTGGATGGGTCGGCCGTCTTCGTCGAGCATGAGCAGGACCGGGTGATCCGGGGGAAGGCTGCCGGGAGCAATGGCGGGGAGCCAGAGCCCGTGATGCTCGGTGATGAGCGGCGAGGGGACGAAGGCTTCTAGCGGTTCGGTGAGGAATGCCCTGGCACGTACGCGGCCGGGGCTGGGGCTGGAGACCTTGACGCGGCCTACGCGCCAGAGATCGGCGAGGTCTTGAGCATGGTCGGCCCATCGACGAGCGTTGACGGCGCCGATGGCGCGGCTCTCGATGGTGACGCTGAAGGCATCGACGCGGGTACGCAGCCGCGGAGTGATGATGCGGGGTTGAGGCGGGGTCTTTCGGTTGGTGAGGAACTGGCCGGCCGTTGGCGTCTTGTCGGTGATGGAGAGGTTGAGCAGTCGGGCGGTTCGGCGCCACGTCCACTTGATGACGACGGCACGGCGCATCGATGCCCGAACGTGTGAGCTGCCCCGGAGGTAGTCGTAGGCCCAGATGAGAGCGCTGACGATGTACCAGAGGAGGGCGAGCCCCGCCGCCACGATGGTGGCGACGGGAATCCAGGTGATCAGGAAGGCGATGGCCGTTGCCATGATCAGCCCTCGGCCTTGGCCTGACGGGTGTTGCCGGGCATGGCGGACTGGATGCCGTCGGCGCGGTACCAGACGGTTCCACCGGTGATCTTCTCGCGGCCCTGGCCATCGACACGCTTCTCAGCGGGGGTGACTCCGACGACAAAGCGGATCATGTGGACTGGGGTGTACTGGCCCAACCCCTCACCGGGGTCGCGGTGGCTGGCGATGTTGACCCTGATGACCTCGTGGGCGTTCTGGCCGAACTGGTCACGGAAGCCGCCGATGAGCTGGACTTCCCACTTGGGAGTGCCATCAGAGGTGGTGTCCTGCACGTCTCGGCTACCGAACTTGAGCTTGGGCTTGGACTCCAGGAAAGCCAGTCCGGAGAAGGTTGCGGCCTGGTCCACAATGAAGGTCTGGGGCATGATCTAAGTGTTCCCTTCGTAGG
>NZ_JBFAAE010000151.1:0-1504 GCF_040639575.1 Streptosporangium sp. NPDC023825
ACAGGACCCAGTCCAGGGCTGAGGCGCCACAGGCCGCCCCGGCTCACCGATGTCGGATGTACGGGATCCGTGTCCGATGTTCGAGGCGCCTTCTCAGGATCCTCTCAGGGAGGTTCAGGGGCCTCTCAGGTCGTTCGTGATGTTGTTGTGCCCGCCGCCGTCACCAGACCCGCAACGCCCGGGAACGGGACGGGGGGCCGCGCACGCCACCTCTCCCCAGGAGCCTCCCGACCATGACGCCTCTCGCGATTCACGCCGGACTGATGTTCGACGGCACGAGCCTGTCCGGCCCCGCGACGGTGTTCGTGGAGGACGGGCGCATCACCGGCGTGGACGCCACGGGCGCGCTTCCGCCGGACGGGGTGGACCTGATCGACCTCGGAGCGGACGCCTTCCTGATGCCGGGACTCGTCGACCCTCATGTGCATCTCGGCTTCGACGCCGGTCTCGACCCGGTGACCGCGTTCACCACCGCCGACGACGCGGAGCTGCTGGCCGGGATGCGGACCGCGGCCCACAGGGCGCTCCGGGCAGGGATCACGACCGTGCGTGACCTCGGTGACCGCGGCTATCTGGCGCTGGCGCTGAGCGCGGAGACGGAGCGACGCCCCGGAGAGGGACCGGAGATCCTCGCAGCCGGGCCCCCGATCACCACGCCCGGCGGCCACTGCCATTTCATGGGCGGCGCGGCCGAAGGGGCCGCCGCCCTGCGTGCCGCGGTACGGGACCGGCACGAGCGGGGCTGCGCGGTGGTCAAGATCATGCTGAGCGGCGGCAACATGACGCCGGGCTCGCCGCCGCCACACGAGTCGCAGTACTCGGCGGCCGACCTGCGGGTCGTCGTCGACGAAGCGCATCGGCTCGGCCTGCCCGTCGCCGCCCACGCGCACGGCACGCGAGCGATCGGGGACGCGCTGGCGGCGGGAGTGGACAGCATCGAGCACGCGACATTCGTGACCGCGGACGGCGTCGACGCGGATCCCGCCCTGCTCGCCGCCATCGCCGGGAGCGACGTCTTCGTAAGCGTGACGATCGGAGTCGTCCCCGGCGACTCACCGCTCGTCCTGCCGCCGGAGGTCGCCAAGCGTGTGCAGGCCGTACACGAGGCCCTCAGGGCCCTCTACAGGCTCGGTGCCCGCATCGTGCTCGGTACGGACGCCGGCATCATGCCGGCCAAGCCGCACGACGTGCTGCCGTACGCCGTCGCCCAGTTCACCGCGGAGGGCCCGTCCCCACTGGAGGCGCTCACGGCGGCGACCAGCGTCGCCGCCCGGGCGTGCGGGGCCCCCGACCGGAAGGGGCGGATCGCGGTGGGCGCGGACGCCGACCTGCTGGCCGTGACCGGGAACCCCCTCGACGATCTCGACCGGCTCCGGGACGTCCGAGCGGTCTTCCGCGCGGGCGCCCGGGTCAGGTGACCAGGCCGGCTTTCCCTTCACTTCTCGGCGGGAGGTGAAACAGGCATGGGAGGGCTTTCGGCGCCCGGCCCTGGACTGGGTCCTGC
>NZ_JBFAAE010000152.1:0-1397 GCF_040639575.1 Streptosporangium sp. NPDC023825
CTGAGATGTGATGCCGAGCCGATTGTGGCGAAGTGGGTGATCCTATGCTGCCGAGAAAAGCCTCTAGTGAGTGTCGTGGCGGCCCGTACCCTAAACCGACTCAGGTGGTCAGGTAGAGAATACTAAGGCGATCGGGTGAACTGTGGTTAAGGAACTCGGCAAATTGCCCCCGTAACTTCGGGAGAAGGGGGGCCTTCGCTGGTGACGAGCTTCGCGCTCTGAGCTGGTGGGGGTCGCAGAGGCCAGGGGGAAGCGACTGTTTACTAAAAACACAGGTCCGTGCGAAGTCGTAAGACGATGTATACGGACTGACGCCTGCCCGGTGCTGGAACGTTAAGGGGACCGGTTAGTTGTTCTTCGGAGCAGCGAAGCTGAGAACTTAAGCGCCAGTAAACGGCGGTGGTAACTATAACCATCCTAAGGTAGCGAAATTCCTTGTCGGGTAAGTTCCGACCTGCACGAATGGCGTAACGACTTCCCCGCTGTCTCAACCGCAGACCCGGCGAAATTGCACTACGAGTAAAGATGCTCGTTACGCGCAGCAGGACGGAAAGACCCCGGGACCTTCACTATAGCTTGACATTGGCGTTTGGAACGTCTTGTGTAGGATAGGTGGGAGACGGTGAAGCTATCACGCTAGTGGTGGTGGAGTCATTGGTGAAATACCACTCTGGTCGTTTTGAACGTCTAACTTCGGTCCGTGATCCGGATCAGGGACAGTGTCTGGTGGGTAGTTTAACTGGGGCGGTTGCCTCCTAAAGAGTAACGGAGGCGCCCAAAGGTTCCCTCAGCCTGGTTGGCAATCAGGTGTCGAGTGTAAGTGCACAAGGGAGCTTGACTGTGAGACCGACGGGTCGAGCAGGAGCGAAAGCTGGGACTAGTGATCCGGCGGTGGCATGTGGAAGCGCCGTCGCTCAACGGCTAAAAGGTACCCCGGGGATAACAGGCTGATCTTCCCCAAGAGTCCATATCGACGGGATGGTTTGGCACCTCGATGTCGGCTCGTCGCATCCTGGGGCTGGAGTAGGTCCCAAGGGTTGGGCTGTTCGCCCATTAAAGCGGTACGCGAGCTGGGTTTAGAACGTCGCGAGACAGTTCGGTCCCTATCCGCTGCGCGCGCAGGAGACTTGAAAGGAGCTGTCCCTAGTACGAGAGGACCGGGACGGACGAACCTCTGGTGTGCCAGTTGTTCCGCCAGGAGCACGGCTGGTTGGCTACGTTCGGAAGGGATAACCGCTGAAAGCATCTAAGCGGGAAGCTCGCCTTGAGATGAGGTCTCCCACCACGTAAGTGGGTAAGGCTCCCGGGAGACGACCGGGTTGATAGGCTGGAAGTGGAAGCGCAGTAATGTGTGGAGCTGACCAGTACTAATAGGCCGAGGACTTGACCACAAAGCA
>NZ_JBFAAE010000153.1:0-1345 GCF_040639575.1 Streptosporangium sp. NPDC023825
GCTCCTGCAGGGCGTAGGCGGCGCCGTAGGCCTCCAGGGCCCAGACCTCCATCTCACCGAAGCGCTGGCCGCCGAACTGGGCCTTACCGCCGAGCGGCTGCTGGGTGATCATGGAGTAGGGGCCGGTCGAACGAGCGTGGATCTTGTCGTCGACCAGGTGGAGCAGCTTCAGGATGTAGATGTAGCCCACCGAGATCGGGTGCGGGAACGGCTCCCCGGAACGGCCGTCGAACAGCTGGGCCTTTCCGTTCGCGCCGACCATGCGCCCGCCGTCGCGGTTGACCAGGGTGTTGTCCAGCAGGCCGATGATCTCTTCTTCGTTGGCGCCGTCGAACACCGGGGTGGCCATGTTGGTGCGCGGCTCGACCTCGGCGAAGCCCTTGTCGCGCAGCCGCTCGGCCCAGGCCTCCTGGATGCCGGTGATGTCCCAGCCTCGGGCGGCGATCCACCCCAGATGGGTCTCCAGCACCTGGCCGACGTTCATCCGGCCGGGCACGCCCAGCGGGTTGAGGATGATGTCGACGGCCGTGCCGTCCTCGAGGAAGGGCATGTCCTCGACCGGGAGGATCTTGGAGATGACGCCCTTGTTGCCGTGCCGGCCGGCCAGCTTGTCGCCGTCGGTGATCTTACGCTTCTGGGCCACGTAGACGCGGACCAGCTCGTTGACACCGGGAGGCAGCTCGTCGCCCTCCTCGCGGCTGAACACCCGCACCCCGATGACCTTGCCCTGCTCGCCGTGCGGCACCTTCAAGGAGGTGTCGCGGACCTCGCGGGCCTTCTCCCCGAAGATCGCGCGCAGCAGGCGCTCCTCGGGGGTCAGCTCGGTCTCGCCCTTGGGCGTGACCTTGCCCACCAGGATGTCGCCGGGCACGACCTCGGCGCCGATGCGGATGATGCCGCGCTCGTCGAGATCGGCCAGGACCTCCTCGGAGACGTTGGGGATGTCGCGGGTGATCTCCTCGGGGCCCAGCTTGGTGTCGCGGGCGTCGACCTCGTGCTCCTCGATGTGGATCGAGGACAACACGTCGTCCTGCACCAGGCGCTGGGAGAGGATGATCGCGTCCTCGTAGTTGTGGCCCTCCCACGGCATGAACGCCACCAGCAGGTTCTTGCCCAGGGCCATCTCGCCGTCGTCGGTGCAGGGACCGTCGGCGACGACCTGGTTGACCTCGATCCGGTCGCCTTCGGCGACGATCGGCTTCTGGTTGAAGCAGGTGCCCTGGTTGGAGCGCTTGAACTTGGCGACCCGGTAGGTGGTGCGGGTGCCGTCGTCGTTCATCACCGTGACGTAGTCGGCGGAGACCTCCTCGACCACGCCCGCCTTGTCGGCGGTGATGACGTCGCC
>NZ_JBFAAE010000154.1:0-1339 GCF_040639575.1 Streptosporangium sp. NPDC023825
AGGATGCCCCTATGTTGCGTCAAGCGGTGCAGGTGGAGTTGATGCGGCTGTGGCGGGCTGGATATGGCGGTAGATTTCGCGCGCGACGTAGCGCTTCAGGCAGCGGATGATCTCACGCTTGGACTTGCCGTCCTTGGTGCGTCGTTCCAGGTAGGCGCGGGTGCGTTGATCTCGGCGCAGGCGTGTGATGACGATGCGGTACAGGGCGGCATTGGCCTGCCGGTTACCTCCGCGATTCAGCCGTCGGCGCTGGGTTTTCCCTGAGGACTGCTCGACCGGACTCACGCCGCACAAGGCGGCGAAGGACGCCTCGCTGGCCAAGCGGTCGGGGTTGTCGCCGGCCGCGATGAGCAGGGCTGCGGCGCTGTCCGGCCCAACCCCGATGACCTCCAGAAGTTCAGGACGAAAGACACGGATGCATCCGGCGATGCGCTGGGTGAGTTCTTTGACTTCTTGCGTCAGCTGCTGGATCCGCCGCGCCAGCAGCCGAAGCGTGAAGACAGCCGGGTCCTCGACGTGGGTGAGCTCGGCGCAACGGACGATCAGGACCGAGCTACTGAGGCTGGACAAGGACTCGCGCAGCTCGGGGTCGGTGCCTACAAGCACGGCCTTGAGCTGGTTCACGGCCTGGGTGCGGGCTTTGACCGCTGAGTCCTTCGCCAGCCTAAGGACGCGCATATCGGCGGCCGGGCCCTCCCCGGTCTTGGGCATGGTGATGGCACGTCCGGACAGCACCGCGCGGGCGGCGGCATCGGCATCGACGGCGTCGTTCTTGCCCTGCTTGCGGCGCATGGCCCGATCCGGCTGATTGACCTCGATGACCTGTATGCCCTCTCGGCGCAGGAAGCGTGACAGGGCGGCCCCGTAGGAACCGGTGCACTCCACTCCTGCACGGCGTAGGACACCAAAGGAGCGAGCCCAGTTCAGCAACTGGCGATAGCCGGCAGCGGTCGTCGGGAACGACTGATGGGCCAGCCGTTCCCCGAGCCGGCTGATCACAGCGGCGACGTGCACATCCTTGTGGGTATCGACGCCCACGACCACGTCCTCGCCCTGGCAGGAGTCACGGTGCTGATGCGGGGTCGCCTGAGTCATGCTTGTGACGGTCATAGGTCTTCTTCCGGCATAGGGCTGATGGTCGATGCCGGGCCGGGCGGACGGTCAGAACTGTGACGGTGCCTGGGAGGCAAAGCCCCTATCGAGACACGACGACCGGCCTGACGGCAGCAGCACCCGGGATCGTGAGCCGACAGATCCTCAACAGGGCAGCCAGCGCCAGTTGTCCCACGGGCCAAACTCACGCCCCGGGCGATACCCCACAAGTCTCACAGTTGTCCCA
>NZ_JBFAAE010000155.1:0-1315 GCF_040639575.1 Streptosporangium sp. NPDC023825
ACAGATAGGCTTGGTTAGCGTAAGAGGGCGTCGGCGCTGGCCGCGAGGCGGCCGAGGATGTCGTCGAGTTGAGAACGCCGATGGCATGTGGCGAACCCAGCCGCGATCCGGCGCGCGAAGTGGCTTGACGATCGGGCTCGGCCCGGTCGAAGATGTGCCGCATGAGGATCCACAGAAAGGGTCATGCCGCGTAGGCGCCCCGCCGCCATACGGGCGGAACTGCCCCTGCACCCGCGTTCACCGGGTCCTCTCTGGCCCTCGCGGTCGATACTGCCCTTGTCCATATACCGGCAGGTCAGGGCCATGGAGAAGAAGAAGCTGGATAAAGACGCCGTTGAGCGTGCCCTGGGGGCGTGGAAACAACACGCGCGCTGTGCTCCATACGCCTCGCCTGAGTTCATGATGTTGGAGGTCGGCCACACGTGGGCCGACCCGCCGTACACCCGCGACGTGATCGAGGAGGCCGTCCGCGCGCTGCCGCCGAGAGCGGCCGGCGTCCTCGCCGCGGCCGTGCGTCCGATCGACAGGATGGCATTCGCGCGTACGCTGCCCGATCCTTTCGCCGATCCGGGAGGTCCGTGGTGGCACCGCAGGCTGTGGATCCGATGAAGCCGCCAGGCAGCGTCGTAGATCTTGGTTTGTCTGGTAGATCAGTTCTGTGGATGAGGAGCGGTTGAAGCGGCACGATCTGACCGATGGTGAATGGGCTCGGTTGGAGGTGTTGCTGCCGTCGATGAGGCCGCGGCGTGGTGGCCGGTGGGCTGATCATCGGATGGTGATCAATGGTGTGTTCTTCCGGACCCGTACAAGCGGTCCTTGGCGTGATCTGCCTGGCTGTTATGGGAACTGGAAGACGGTCTATAACCGGCATCGTCGCTGGTCACTGGACGGGACGTGGGCCAGGATCCTCGATGGGCTGCGGGCCGGGTGTGATGAGGCCGAGGGCAAGGACTGGACGGTGAGTGCGGATTCGACCATCGCTCGTGCGCATCAGCACGCGGCTGGGGCCCGGCGGGCTCCGGCCGCTGATGACCGTGCGGGGGGGCTGGATCGAATGACAAGAATTCGGTCGGCCGGGAGGCGTTGGGCCGGTCCCGGGGAGGGCTGAGTACGAAGATTCACCTGGTCGCGGACCGGCGGTGCCGGCCGATCGCCCGGCTGACCAGTCCGGGACAGCACGGTGACTCCCCGCGGTTCGTCCCGCTGATGGAGGTTGTTCGTATTCCGCGCCGTGGTCTGGGACGTCCGCGTCGCAGGCCCGGTGCCGTGATGGCCGATAAGGCCTACTCCTCTTGCGCTAACCGGGCCTATCTGC
>NZ_JBFAAE010000156.1:0-1310 GCF_040639575.1 Streptosporangium sp. NPDC023825
GCCTGCGAGACGCCGCTCACGTCGAGGCACCTGCCCGAGCCCACACCCCGGATTCCCCCGGCCGTTCCCGGCGTCGGAGTCACCGTCGGAGTCGGGGTGGGTGACGGGGACGGGTTCGCGCCGCCGTCGAGGCCGAGGAACGTGATGGCGTGAGGGAACATGCCGTCCAGTGGCAGGGAGTGGCCGTGGCCCGCGAAGCTGAACGCCTCGACGGGAGCCTGGGTCGTGGTGGCGCCGTACCGGGTCCGGGTCACGCCCGACCGGGGGTTGTCGGTGAACGCCGGTGTCTGGCTCGACCCGTGCAGGTCGGTCCACTGCTTGATCTCTTCGCCGAAGTTCGGGTAGGCCAGCGTGGTGTCGGTGCTGCCGTGCCACAGTTGCATCCGGGGATAGCGGCCGGTGTACCCGGGATACATCGCCCGCGCCTGGTCGCCCCACTGCCGCGCGGTCTTGATGAGGTTCCCGCCGGAGCACTGGCTGTTCCACAGCGAGCCGTTGGTGGTGGCGAAGCACCCGGCGGGGACGCCGGAGAACGCCGCGGCGGCCGTGAACACGTCCGGGTACTGGGCGGCGAGCACGTTGGTCATCATCGCGCCGGAGGAGAAGCCGCTGACCACGATGCGGCCGGGATCGACGTTGTGGCGCTGCCGGGCCCACGCGGCCATGGACATGATTCCGGTGGAGTCGCCGCCGCCGTCGCGCCTGAGCGCGGCAGGGGTGGAGACGTCGAAGCAGCGTCCCTCCCGGGTGGCCTCGGGGACCACGATGATGTACCCGTACCGGTCCGCCGCGGTCACGTAGTCGCGCCCGACGCTGTTGAAGACCCCGGCGGCCGTGCCGGTGCAGTAGTGGACCATGACCAGCATCGCCGGCCGTGCCGCGACCCTGTCCGGAACATAGATGTACATGTTCAGGTTCGTGGGGTTGGTGCCGAAGTTGGTCACCTGGGTCAGCGACGCGGCCGCGGCGGGCCGGACCGCCAGGAGCAGGCCCGCGATCAACAAGGGCAAGGTGGCGGCCGCCAGTACGGCCCTGAGCCTTCGTTTCACGTCATGCCTTTCGATTGCCGGGACGCCTCCAGCCACTCCGCCGACGGCTTGCCCTGCCAAGGCCCAAGCCGAAGCCTCCGGTGCGGCGGATCGCGCCGCACCGGAGGCCCCTTCATCAGGACGGAAGGATGGTCAGCAGGGGAGTCGGATCGGCTGTCATGGTGTCAGCGCTGCAGGGTCAGCAGGCCCGGCCGGTAGGGCAGGAGGCCGTAGTCGACGCCGTCGGACCTGGGGTCGCGGCCCTGGTAGAGCAGCTGGAGG
>NZ_JBFAAE010000158.1:0-1242 GCF_040639575.1 Streptosporangium sp. NPDC023825
TTTGTTGTTGTGCGGGCGGCGCCCGACCACGCCGACCCTCCCGGCTTCGGGGCTGGAGAGCGCGGCGACGCACGAAGGTGGAGGCCCGAGGGTTCTCAACCGGTGCCGCGCCGCCTGTCAGGTGAGGGGGACGTGCCAGGTCAGCCGGGTCCCTCCCTGCGGGGAGGAGCCGGCCTCGAAGGAGCCGCCGAGCGCGGTGGCGCGCTCTTCCATGTTGCGCAGGCCGCTGCGTTTGCCCTCGCCGGACAGGCCGACGCCGTCGTCGGTGACGGTGAGGGTGAGCCGGTCATCGGCCGCCTCGGCGAAGACGTCGGCCCTGGAAGCCTTGGCGTGGCGCACGATGTTGGACAGCGCCTCACGCAGGACGGCCAGCAGGTGCTCGGCGACCGGTGCGGGCACCTGGTTGTCGAGCTGTCCCTCCATCCGCAGGCCCGGCATGAAGCCCAGGTGCCCGCGCGCGCCCTCGACCAGCTCCACGATCCGCGCGCGCAGGCTGGGCTCGTCGGCCTGGCGGGGAGTCTGCAAGGCGAAGATCGTCGAGCGGATCTGCCGGATGGTCTCGTCCAGCTCGTTGATCCCGTGCTGGAGCCGGCCCGAGGCCTCGGGATGCTCGACGAACCGCACGATGCTCATCAAGGTCATGGCGACGGCGAACAGCCGCTGGATGACGACGTCGTGCAGGTCCTTGGCGATCCGGTCGCGGTCTTCCAGCAACCCCAGCCGCTCGGCGTCCTGGCGGGCCTCGGCCAGCTCCAGCGCGACCGCGGCCTGCCCGGCGAAGGAGTGCAGGGTCCGTAGCTCGCCGCCGCTGAACGGGATACGGCCTGGTCGCTTGCCCAGCACCAGCACCCCCCGCACCGCCCCGGCCGCCCCCATCGGCACCGCGGCTGCGGGACCCACCGTCAGATCCCGGGTGAGGGCGGCAGGCAGGTCCGCCTCGCCGAGATCGGTGACCATGACCGGCTCACCGCCCAGCAGGGCCCTGCCCGGAAGCGAGCCGATGACGTCCACCGTGGCCCGGCCGAGCCCGTCGGCACCCGGACCGTCGGCGATCATCACGTGCAGGACCTCGCGGGCCGCATCGGGAAGCATGATCATCGTGAGGTCGGCGGCGGCCAGGTCTCGGGCCCGGCCCGCCATCAGGGTGAGCACCTGATTCGGTTCGGCGCCCGACAGCAGGCTGGTGGTGACCTCCGCCGAGGCCTGCAGCCACATCTCCCTGCGCCGGCTCTCCTCGTACAG
>NZ_JBFAAE010000159.1:0-1119 GCF_040639575.1 Streptosporangium sp. NPDC023825
CCGGATACCTCATAACTCCGGCATACCGAACACGAGGTCATCCAACGGTCATAAATCACCGTCGATGATCTAACTCCAGAGCTTCAAGCTCAGTAGCCCTGAGCTGGGCGTACGGTCCATGACCGTCCATGGTTGTCCAGCCCCGTACGTGGTCGTTGTCACCCAGCTAGTCACTCAGGTGCGGCGCCTTGGATCAATCAGGTAGCAGCCTGAACGCCGATATGTGGCGAGGCCGGACGACCCTGAAATGTCGATGATCCACCGTGGCGATCTCTTTCAGCCCGAGGCGTTCAGCGATGGTGATCACTGCCGAGTCGACGAGCCCCAGCGGCAGATCGAGGTAGGTCTCGACGAGCTGCGCCATACGCGGCAAGTCCTCATCCTCCAACTCGGCCACGTGAAAGCCGTTACCGCCGAACGACTTGAGGAACGTCACCTCAGCCTGCGGACCCACACGAGAATCGAGCAGATAGCCCACCTCGCCCATCACCGGCGACGGAACGAGCAGTGGCCCTTCGGCCTGCCGGAGGAGTTTCAGACACGCCCGGTGATGTTGGTCCTTCACGTTACCTGCGGCGAGAAGAACACCCGTGTCACACAGGAGCACGTCAGCGGCCCCACTCCGAACGGAGGATTTCTTCGTGCCGCTCAGCGAGATCGGAGGCGGCCTCGAACGACGCGAAGAACGGAAGATCGCGCTCGCTTGACTCAGGCTCACCCAAGCGACCACGGATGAGCTCCAGGGCCGGACGCAGCTCCGCCTCCGGCAGCTGATCTACCAGGTGATGCAGTTCCTCACGCATGACGCTCATACCTACAAGTGTAGGTCGCCTACTTTCCGCGCATCAGGCTCATCCTCCTAAAGCATGATCAGAAGAGGCGACCGGATCCGGGCATGTGTGACAGAGCAGTCCCTTCGAGGGGAGGAAGCTGGCTCCAGCAAGCGTAACTCGCTGATCTGGCGAGCGATCACCACGTGACGAAGCACCCATATCTTGTGAAAACACAAGAGGCTCCGACCTGTTACTGAGCTTGAAGCTCTGGAGTTAGATCATCGACGGTGATTTATGACCGTTGGATGACCTCGTGTTCGGTATGCCGGAGTTATGAGGTATCCGG
>NZ_JBFAAE010000160.1:0-1061 GCF_040639575.1 Streptosporangium sp. NPDC023825
CCTACATGCTTACCCCAGGACTACCATCGCCTGGGCTGGGCTACCTTCCTGCGTCACCCCATCGCTTACCTACTACCAGTTCAGGCCAGGCGTTCACCCTCACCCCAAGCCCGAAGGCTTTAGGGGGGTTAAGGACCCTTAGTATCACTGGATTCAGTATTGGCGCATCGTAGCGGGTACGGGAATATCAACCCGTTGTCCATCGACTACGCCTGTCGGCCTCGCCTTAGGTCCCGACTTACCCTGGGCGGATTAGCCTGCCCCAGGAACCCTTGGTCATCCGGCGCAGAAGTTTCTCACTTCTGATTCGCTACTCATGCCTGCATTCTCACTCGCACAGCCTCCACAGCTGGATCACTCCGCTGCTTCCCCGGCCGCACGACGCTCCCCTACCCATCCACACACCTAAACCACAAAGGCTCGGATAATGTGTGAATGCCACGACTTCGGCGGTGTACTTGAGCCCCGCTACATTGTCGGCGCGGAATCACTTGACCAGTGAGCTATTACGCACTCTTTCAAGGGTGGCTGCTTCTAAGCCAACCTCCTGGTTGTCACTGCGACTCCACATCCTTTCCCACTTAGCACACGCTTAGGGGCCTTAGTCGGTGGTCTGGGCTGTTTCCCTCTCGACTACGGAGCTTATCCCCCGCAGTCTCACTGCTACGCTCTCACTTACCGGCATTCGGAGTTTGGCTGACGTCAGTAACCTTGTCGGGCCCATTAGCCATCCAGTGCTCTACCTCCGGCAAGAAACACGTAACGCTGCACCTAAATGCATTTCGGGGAGAACCAGCTATCACGGAGTTTGATTGGCCTTTCACCCCTAAACACAGGTCATCCCCCAGGTTTTCAACCCTGGTGGGTTCGGTCCTCCACGCGGTCTTACCCGCGCTTCAACCTGCCCATGCCTAGATCACTCCGCTTCGGGTCTACAGCATGCGACTCAAACGCCCTATTCAGACTCGCTTTCGCTACGGCTCCCCCACACGGGTTAACCTCGCCACACACCATAACTCGCAGGCTCATTCTTCAAAAGGCACGCAGTCACATCACAAACA
>NZ_JBFAAE010000161.1:0-1045 GCF_040639575.1 Streptosporangium sp. NPDC023825
TAGGTGGTGCGGGTGCCGTCGTCGTTCATCACCGTGACGTAGTCGGCGGAGACCTCCTCGACCACGCCCGCCTTGTCGGCGGTGATGACGTCGCCGGCGTCGGTCGCGGCACGGTACTCCATGCCGGTGCCCACCAGCGGCGCCTCGCTCTTGAGCAGCGGCACCGACTGGCGCTGCATGTTGGAGCCCATGAGCGCGCGGTTGGCGTCGTCGTGCTCCAGGAACGGGATCATCGCGGTCGCCACGGACACCATCTGGCGTGCCGAGACGTCCATGTAGTCGACCTCGTTGGCGCGCAGGGACTCGAACTCCCCGCCCTTCCTGCGGACGAGCACGCGCGACTCGAGGAACGTTCCGTCGGGACCGATCGGCGTGTTCGCCTGGGCGATGACGTGCCGGTCCTCCTCGTCCGCGGTCAGGTAGTCGACCTGGTCGGTGACCCGGCCGTCGACGACCTTGCGGTAGGGGGTCTCGACGAAACCGAAGGAGTTGACCCGGCCGAAGGAGGCCAGCGAGCCGATCAGACCGATGTTCGGTCCTTCCGGAGTCTCGATCGGGCACATGCGGCCGTAGTGCGACGGGTGGACGTCACGGACCTCGAAGCCGGCCCGCTCACGGGACAGACCACCGGGGCCCAGCGCGGACAGACGACGCTTGTGCGTCAGGCCGGCCAGGGGGTTGGTCTGGTCCATGAACTGCGACAGCTGGGAGGTGCCGAAGAACTCCTTGATCGACGCCACGACCGGGCGGATGTTGATCAGGGTCTGCGGCGTGATCGCCTCGACGTCCTGGGTCGTCATCCGCTCGCGGACGACGCGCTCCATGCGGGCCAGGCCCAGGCGGACCTGGTTCTGGATGAGCTCGCCCACCGTGCGCAGACGGCGGTTGCCGAAGTGGTCGATGTCGTCGGTCTCGACGACGATCTCACCGTTGGCGCCGGGCATCTCGACCTCGCCGGCGTGCAGCCGGACGATGTACTCGATGGTGGCGACGATGTCGTCCTCGGTGAGCGTGCCCTGGGTGATCTCGCTGTCGACCCCGAGCT